>CALQIY020000026.1 GCA_943330755.2 Opitutus sp. GAS368 | reverse complement strand
GCCGAAGAACGCCCGCTACCCAGCGAAAAGACCAAGCTGCCGTGGCACATGGTGAACCTCTGGTGGACGATGCCTGAGACGGCCGATTTCGAGTCGCTCGAGATTGACGTCACGATCAGCGACGACGTCGACCCGGCCAAACTGAACCTCTACATCGCGCCCATCGGCCTCGGTCAGTTGAACGACACCAACTTCTACGGCGGCATCCAGACCAACATCGGCGGCAACCCGGTTTCCGATGCCTCCCCTCAAGGCGCCTACCACAAGGGCAAGGGCGCCATCTTCTCACGCTGGGGCAACAAGGACCTCGACACCTCCTTCGTCCGCCCGGCGCTCAACGGCCTCACCGAAGCGGCCGGCTACGAGGGCGACTTCGCTTCGGGCCGCCGTCCCTTCCCCTGGAAGGCCGGCACCTACACCTACGCCATCCGCAAACTGACTTATGAAAAGGACAAGGACGGCAAGGAGTGGACTTGGGTGGGCGCCTTCCTGACCGAGAAGTCCTCGAGCCAGACGGTCTTCATCTCGTCGCTCAAATTCCCGGGCCGCACGCTCAAGTTCTGGGGCCGCCACTCGGCGTTCATCGAGATCTACGGAGGGAAGAAGGTCGTCATCGCCGACCTCCCCAAGCTCGAAGTGCGCATCGGCATGCCCCGCATCAACGGCCAGGCCGTCGCGTTGAAGACCCTCTCCGTCAATTACCCGAAGAACAGCGGGCCCGCTTCGCCAGCCATCATGAGCACCGAACTCGCTGAAGGGGGCAAGGAAGTCATCTGCAGGCTGCACAACGCGATCCTCACCCGCGAGAAGTGGTCCTTCCCGCTGCTCCCGGCGCCTGCCGCCAAGTAAGCCGATGCGCATCGCGGCCCTCATCCTATGGCTCTCGGCGGCGCTCCTGTCCGCCGCCGAACCCGCGCCCCATGCCATCCGCATCGTGGCGGACGGCTTTGAGGCGAGCGAAAGGGATATCGCCAAGGTCTGCCTTTCCGCGGCGTCGGAACTGCAGAAATGGTCCCCGGGCCTGCCGTTCGAGAATGTCGTCGTCGTGAAAGGCACCAAGGGCCCCATCACGCTGTTCAAACGCAACGACCAGAAGGAGATCGTCGTCCGACTCGACACGCGCAAGACGTTCTGGAGCCAATACGCCTATCAGTTCGCGCACGAGCTCGGGCACATCCACTGCGGCTTCCGTGACGGCCCACCCGAGAATCTCTGGTTCGAGGAATCGGTCTGCGAAACGGCCTCGCTCTTTTGCCTCCGGGCGATGGCGGCAACCTGGAAGACAAACCCACCCTACCCGCACTGGGCCAGCTACGCCCCCTCCCTGCGCGGCTATGCCGACGACATCAACGCGAAGCGTACCTACAAGGCCGAGGCCGAACAAAAGGGCCTCCCGAAGTTCTACCGCGACCACGAAGCGGAGTTCCGCGCCACCCCGACCGACCGTGAGCTCAACGGAGCGGTCGCCCTTTTCCTGCTCAAGTATCTCGAAGAAAAGCCCACGCGCTGGGCGGCCTTCCGCTGGCTGAACGCCACGGCCCGCCCCAAGGACGAATCGTTCAAGGACTACCTCCAGCGCTGGGAGCAGAACACGCCCGCCGAGCACAAGGACTCGGTCCGCGGCATCCAGAAGCTCTTCGGCTTCTAAAACATAAAAGGCCGCCCAATGGGCGGCCTTTCCAGGGGCGAACGAGACGGCTTACTTGCCGACGACGTATGCCAGCGTACCCGCGGTCTGGTCGACGGCGGTGGCGCCATCGAGCAAGTCGGCGATCGGATCCCACTTGCCGTTGACGAGGCCATCGCGGGCCGAAGCGGCGATGCTGGCCTTCCAGGACTTGGCGCCGGCGGTGACGAGGAGATTCTGGACGTCCACGGTGACTTCCACGTCGGGGTGGGCGCGGACAAAGGCGTCGCACTCGGCGAGGTCGTCCTTCGAGAGGGTCACGCAAGGCACGCCCAAGGTCGTGGAGTTGCCGAAGAAGATTTCGGCGAAGCTGCCGCCGACCAGCGCGGTGAAGCCAAAGCGCCAGATGGACTGCGGCGCATGTTCGCGGGAGCTGCCGCAACCGAAGTTGAAGCCGACGACCATGACGCCCTGCTTGGCGGCGGCGATGCGCGCGGCCTGCGGGGAGTTCATCGGATGCGCGCGTTCCTTGCCATCGGGGCCGGTGCGCTCATCGCGGAAGGCATGTTCGCCGAGGCCATCAAAGGTCACGCAGCGCAGGAAACGCGCGGGGATGATGCGGTCGGTGTCGATGTCGTCGCCGGGGACGGCGAGGGCGAGGCCTTTGACTTGGGTGACTTTTGCGAGGGACATGGTTGCTAGATTGAGGGCTGAAAGGGGGATGAAAAGGGTGCGAAAAGGGAGATCTAAGGGGTAAGAGAATCAGGCGGCGCGAGGGATGATGGCGACAGGCATGGCGAGGGCGGCGGCCAACGAGGCCAAGCGCTCCTGCGCCACCGAAGCGGCGAGGGACGCGTCGGCGAACAGAAGCGCATGTCCATCCACGACCCATGGCAGGGTCACGGTGCAGACGGGCTTGCCGTCGTAATGGGCGTCGACGGTGACGTCCTGCTGCCAGGCCAAGCCCTCCGAAGCACAGGCCGCGGGCACGGCATCGCCTTGGGCGACACGTGCGAGCACGCGCTGAACTGCGGAGGCGGCGGACATCAGACCTTAAAGACTTCGCGGGCGTCGGTGACTTGACCAGTGATGGCGGCGGCGGCGACCATGAGCGGGCTCATGAGGACCGTGCGACCCGTCTGGGAGCCTTGGCGGCCCTTGAAGTTGCGGTTCGAGGAGCTCGCACAGAGCTGGTCGCCGACGAGCTTGTCGGGGTTCATCGCCAGGCACATGGAGCAGCCCGCGCCGCGCCATTCGAAGCCAGCTTCGATGTAGATCTTGTCGAGGCCTTCATGCACGGCCTGGATGGCGGTGAGCTGCGAGCCCGGGACGACGATCGCCTTGACGCTCGCGCTGACCTTGCGGCCCTTGAGGTACTTGGCGACCTCGCGAAGGTCGGAGATGCGGCCGTTGGTGCAGGAACCCAGGAAGCAGACGTCGACCTTGGTGCCTTTGATGGCGGTGTTCGGCGCCAGCTTCATGTGCTTGTAGGCGTCTTCGGCGGTGGCGCGATCGGCGGCGTTGAGGGTCTCGAGGGCCGGCATCTTTTCGTCGATGAAGACCGCCTGCCCCGGGGTGATGCCCCAAGTGACCGTCGGACGGATCTCGGCGGCGTTGAACTTGACGACGTCATCGTATTGGCAACCGGCATCGGAAGCGAAGGACTGCCAGCGGGCCACGGCGGCATCCCAATCCGCGGCCTTCGGCGCGTAGGGCTTGCCCTTGATGTAGTCGAAAGTCTTCTGGTCCGGATTGACGTAACCGCAGCGGGCGCCGCCTTCGATGGACATGTTGCAGACCGTCATGCGCTCCTCGAGGGAGAAGTTGTCGAAGGTCGAGCCGGCGTACTCGTAGGCGTAGCCGATGCCGCCGTTGACGCCGAGGACGCGGATGATGTGCAGGATGACGTCCTTGGCGTAGACGCCGGGGGACAGCTGGCCGTTGACTTCGATGCGACGGACCTTGAGGGGGCTGAGGGCGAGGGTCTGGGTGGCGAGGACGTCGCGCACCTGCGTGGTGCCGATACCGAAGGCGATGGCGCCGAAGGCACCGTGCGTGGCGGTATGGGAGTCACCACAGGCGATCGTCGTACCCGGCTGGGTGATGCCCTGCTCCGGCCCGACCATGTGGACGATCCCTTGCGTGCCCGTATTGGTATCGAAGAAGCGGATGCCGAAGTCCTTCGTGTTCTTACGAAGGGCCTCGATCATTTCCTGGGCGATCGGGTCGGAATACGGCTCCTTCAGCTCGTTGGTCGGGACGATGTGGTCGACCGTCGCAAACGTGCGTTGGGGGTACTTCACCTTCAGGCCGAGGTCCCGGAGCATGCCGAAAGCCTGGGGACTGGTCACCTCATGGATGAGGTGGGTACCGATGAAGAGTTGGGTCTGCCCGTTAGGCAGCTGACGCACCGTGTGCGCTTCCCAGACTTTTTGGAACAAGGTCTTAGCCATCTGTAGAGAGGTGAAAGGGTCAAAGTAGGACGCCAGCCCCCTTGGTCAATCCCACAGGAAGACTCCCTAGGGCCTAACCCGTGGGTTGACCCTTCCCAAAAAGCCAAAAAAGTAGCGGTCGCATGGCAGTTCCGCCCCCTAAACGCCAACCCCCTCGCCCCACGGCGCGGCGGCCCGCTTCCGAACAACCCGAAGCGGGCAGTTTCCTGTCGAGCCCGCTCTTCTGGGTCTGCTTTGCCTTTCTCGGACTGATTGCCGCCTACCTCCTCCAACAGCGCTTGGCGGAAATGAATCAACGGCCTACCGCCGTCGTCGAGAAAACGCCCGAGATCGCCAAGCCACCGGTCGTCATCGAGACCCCCAAAGTCGAACCACCACCCGTGGTCGTGGTCACGCCGCCGCCCGTCGTCGTTGAACCACCTAAGCCCGAGCCGGCAAAGCCGATACCCGTCGTCGTCGAAGAACTGCCGAAGTTCAACCGCTTCTACAAGACGGTCTCCACCCGCCTCGTCCCGGCCCATCTCGGCGACCCCAAGGCACCCCTGAAGAAGGAGGTCAAAGCCGGCCATGAACTCCGGGCTTCACCGAACGCCCCCTTGCACGTCGCTTCGGGCGATGCGGCCAAGCGCGCCACCCTCCGCAAGACCGTCGAAGACTACTGGGCGAAGATCGACCCTGATCGCTGCCTCCCCCACCCGGATGCCGACGCCTTCCCGGGCAAGGTCCTGGAACCCGCCGACCGCGTCATCACCACGGTCAGCATTCCGGTCAACCGCTCGCGCTGGCATTCCACCGGAACGTACGCCGCCCCGGGCGAACGCATCACCTTCCGCATCCCGGCCGGGGACGCCGACCTCGGCCTCGTCGCCCGTATCGGTTGCCACAACGACGACATCACGAGCGATTTCGCCATCAAACGCGAGGACTGGCACCGCTTTCCGGTCATCACGAACACGATCGCCCTGAACAAGCGCGTCGTCGAACTCGCCAACCCCTTCGGTGGTCCGATCTACATCGAGATGCCGGGGAACGACAAGAACGGCAAATCGCGCGACCAGATCCGCATCGAAATCGTCGGCGCGGTCGAAGCCCCGAACTTCACCCTCGGCAAGACCACCCGCTCCGAATGGGAAAACAGCCGCCTCGCCCCGGCCCCTTGGGCCGAGATGTTTTGCGACAAAATGGTGATCTCCGTGCCGTCCAAGCACATCCGCGAGCTCTCCTACGCCGACGCCACGGAACTCATGAAGACGTGGACGGAAACCGTCGAAGCCTGCGATTGGCTGGCGGCCTGGAAGGACCGGCGCTCGGCCGAGCGGATCGTCTCCGACGCCGAGATTTCCATCGGCTGGATGCATTCGGGCTACCCGATCAAGTGCTACCTCGATAGCGCCAAGGACTCGGTCGACGTCCAGAAACTGCGCAAGGAAGGCAACTGGGGCTTCTTCCACGAACTCGGCCACAACCATCAATCGAGCCTCTGGACCTACGCCGGCTACACCGAGGTCACCTGCAACTTGTTCGCCCTTTACTGCATGGAGAAGATCGCCGGCAAGAAGCTCGGCGATGGCCATGGCGAGGACATGGCCGCGATGGCCGCCGAAATGGCGCTCGACCCGAAGGCCCATGGGGCCTCGGCCTTCCACCTGCTTTCACAGTATTACCACCCAATAAAGCAGTTCGGCTGGATCAGCCTCCAGCAGACCTTCGCCGAACTCAACGGCCGCAAAGACATCAAGAAGGCGGATGGCATGGTGAAGAAGAACCTCGGCATCGCCGGGCGTGAAGTCGAGAAGCAGCAGGAAGCCCTCGACAAGGAGAAGCACCAGCTCGACCTGAAGATCAAAGCCGCCGTCCGCGAGAAGAAGGAGGCGGACAAGGTCGCCGCCGAGGCGCGCCTCGCCGAAATCTTCAAAGAAGAAAAGAAGATCAAAGAGGCGCTCGGCGCCCTCTCCAAACACGACTCCGACGAACGCAAGAAGGACATCTTCGTGCGGACGTGGTCCCAGGAAGCCGGTGCCAACCTCGGCCCCTACTTCGCGAACTTCGGCTGGCCGTACACCGACTCGATGAAGACGATGCTCACGCCGCTCAAGCCGTGGATGCCCGCCAACTTCCCGCCGACCAAGCCCGGCACCAAGCCCGCGAAGTCCACGCTCTTCGGTTCGAAGAACGAGGCCATGGCCGGCAAAGATGAGGCCCAAGGGGACAACCAGTCCACGAACGCCCAATAAGGACGCGGTCTTGACGGGGGGCGGCCCCCGCGGCCATCCTCCGGCATGGACCGCACGCTGACCCTGAGTTTCTCCTGCCCCGACGCCTCCGGCATCGTGGCGGCGGTCTCATCGTTCGTGGCCCAGCACAAGGGCTGGATCACCGAAGCCAGCCAACACACGGAACACGAACTCGGACGCTTCTTCATGCGCATGGAAATCAAGGCCTCGTCCCTGGACTTCCCACCCGAGGCCTTCGGCCCGCACTTCAGCCCGCTGGCCCAGCAGTTCGGTTTGGAATGGACGCTCTCCGACTCCGACCAGCCGCGTCGCGTGGTGCTCCTTTGCTCCAAGCAGGAACACTGCCTCTACGACCTGCTCGCTCGGCAGGTCTCGCAGGACTTCCGCTTCATCGTGCCGTGCGTCGTCTCCAACCACGAAGCCCACCGCAAGGTCGTGGAAGCCCACGGGATTCCTTTCCACTACGTGCCCGTGACGCCGGAGAATAAGCACGCCGCCTATCGGCGCATGGAGCAGATCTTCCGCGACGAAAAAGCCGACCTCATCGTGCTGGCCCGCTACATGCAGGTCTTGGACGAAGAACTCTGCCGCAACTTCGCCGGAAAAATCATCAACATCCACCACTCCTTCCTGCCGTCGTTCGCCGGCGCCAAGCCCTACCACCAAGCGCACCGCCGCGGGGTTAAGCTCATCGGTGCGACCTGTCACTTCGTGACCCCGGAGCTCGATGAGGGCCCCATCGTCGAACAGGACGTGATCCGCGTCGACCATTCGGATACACCCGACGACATGGTGCAGCTCGGTAAAGACATCGAGAAAGTCGTCCTCGCCCGCGGTCTCCGCGCCGTCGTCGAAGACCGCGTGCTGCTGGCAGGCCACAAGACGGTGGTTTTCCGTTAAGAGGTGTTTCGCTCAATAGCGGGTTTGCGCTTTAAACCCCTCCGCTAAGGGCTTCCATACCGGCGTGCTTCGCTCCCCCGCCCTAGCAATGGTCTGGCTGATGGTCGCCACGCTTTCGGCGCAGAACCCGCCGGAGGCCCCCTTGCCTGCGCACATCGGACCCTACCTCCAGCACCCCGCCGCGGACGCCATGTCGGTCTGCCTCGTCAGCCAGACCGCCAAGACCGTTTCCATTCAAGTGCGGCCCACCAACGCGCAGGACAAAGCCCCGGCACCCGTGACCGCCGAAGCGCTCGCGATTCCCGGCACGCCCTGGACACGCTGGGCCGCCCGTCTCCAAGGGCTACCCGCCGGTGGGCTGTGCGCCTACCAAGTGATCGTCGACGGAAACGCCGGCCCCTGGCAGGAGTTCCGGACCCTCAACCCGGCCGCCCCCGAGCTACGCTTCGCGGTCTTCAACGACGTCCATGACCAGTTGGCGACGCTCGATCGCGTCCTCGCCCACGTCCCCGCCGAGAGCTTCGAGTTTTCCGTCCTGCTCGGCGACTGCTGGAACGACCCCCAGACCAAGAATCAGGCCGACCGCGTCTTCCGCACCCTCGATGGCTTCGTCCGTCGTCTGGACGCCGCGCGTAAGCCGCTGCTGTATGTGCGTGGTAACCACGACCTGCGCGGACCCTTCGCCCCGCAACTCGCGCGCTTGTTCGTGGCTCCTCGCTTACGGGCGGACGCCCCCTTGGGCGAACAGGACGTGACCCTGGCCTTTGCCGCCGGCCCCGCGTTCCTGCTGTTCGCCGACACCGGGGAAGACTTCGAAAAGAAGAAAGAGGTTTTCAACGTCTTGCGCGAACGTCAGACGCCTTGGTTGCGCTCCGAACTGGCCTCCCCCGCCGCCCAAGGACGCTGGCGGCTCTTCTTGTCCCACATCCCGCTCTTCAACGACAACATCTGGAACTCCGAACACGCCCGCAAGGCGTGGACGGACGTCCTTGCGGAGGGCAAGGTGGATGCGGCCTTCGCCGGCCACGACCATGGCTGGAAACTCCTGCCCAAGAACCAACCCCTGACCGTCCGCTTCAAGTCCAGCCCCGCAGATAGCCAATTCAGCGATGGCACCGTGACCTCCACCCCGCCCTTCCCCGTGCTCATCGGCGGTGGACCGAAGCCAGCCGGCAAGGAACAAGGTACCGCGATGCTCTTCAAGGTCACGGCCAAGGACTGCTCGGTCCGACTCGTCGGCGCGGAAACCGGCGCCCTCCTCACCCAACTCGAACTTACCCGTTAACCCCATGCTCCGAACCTGCACCCTCCTCCTTCTCGCCACCGCGGCCTTCGCGGCGACCAAGCCTGAAGACATCACCCCCAAGCCGAAGGCCGCCTTCGTCCAGCCGGCCGAGGCTGAACGCGCCGAACTGCACAAGAGCATCCAAGCTTATATGGCCTTACCGGCCGAGCAGGTCACCGCCCACCCCGCGGCCAAGGATTTCCCGGGCGCGGTCGAAGCGAAGAACCGCGTCGCGCGCTCCGTGGCCTACGATGCGAACCTCGTTTCGCGTTGGGACACCTCCCTCGGCAATGCGCCCAACCTCGCGACGAGCCCCGAGGCCTGGCAGGAAACCGGCCTCTACGCGGCACCGGGCGAGATCGTCACGGTCACCGCCCCGTCCCTCCCAGAAGGCCGTACGGTCCGCATCGTCGTCGGTTGCCACCGCGACAGCCTCCTGAAACTCGAGAAGTGGAACCGTTTCCCGGTCATCACGCGGACCTTCGACCTGAAACCCGGCGTCAACAAGATCGCCAACGCCTTCGGCGGCCAGCTCTTCATCCAAGTCCGCAACACTGGCGCTGGCGCCGGACGAAAGGCCGCCCAAGCCGTCCCCGCACCGGTTAAAGCAGCCCCCGCCCTTGCTTTCGCCAACGCCGTCGCGATGCCCACCTACATCCTCGGCAAGGACACCCCCGAAACGTGGAAGCAGTCGCTCGCCAATTCGCCGGCCCCGTGGGTGACGTTTGTCGCCAAGCACGCCATCTTGCACGTCCGTCGTGGCACCGTCGCCCAAATTACCGACCCCAAGCCCCTCACCGAATGGTGGGACAAAGCGATGGAACTGCAGGACGACCTCGTCGCGCTCGAGCGCTTCGCCCCGGAACGCGTGGTCCCCGACATCCAGATCTCCGCCGGCTTCATGCACTCGGGCTACCCGTTCATGTGCTTCATCAACCCCAGCGAAGCCGACATCGTCGACCTCCAGAAACTATCGACGAAGGGTAATTGGGGCTTCTTCCATGAGCTCGGCCATAATCACCAGCGCACCGATTGGACCTTCCCCGGCCAGACCGAGGTGACCGTGAATCTCTTCTCGCTGTACTGCATGGAAAAGCTGGTCGGCCTACCCCGCAACACGGGTCACGGCTCGATCAAGGACCTGCACGGCAACATGGCCAAGCGCCTGGCCACCCCACCCGACATGGGTCCCTTCGAGCAACTCGCCCCCTTCATGGTGCTCATCCAAGCCCACGGCTGGGAACCCATCCGCACGACGCTTCGCTCCTACGCCCAGACCCCGGCGACGGGCGATGTCCCCTTCAAGCAGAACAGTTTCGTCATCCGCTACGGTCAGGCCGCAAAGGTCGACGTCTCGGATTTCTTCACCAAGCTAGGCTACCCCGTGACGGCCGAGACCAAGCAGGCCCTCAAGGGCTTCCCGGTCTTCACCTACGCTCCACCCGCTCCGGCGGGTAAGTGACTCTCGGACAACAGTTCGCAGGGTGAGCGCCTTCTGCCTCGCCCTGCCACTGCTTTTGGCTCTAATAGAAGCCACTGACGGCCCTGTGCCTCCTCCTTTCCATGTCCTTGATTTCCCGCCTCTCCGCCCGCCTCCAGAACCACCCCAAGCGCGTCGTCTTCCCCGAAGGGGCCGACCCGCGGATCATCCAGGCCGCCCGCCAGTTCGTGACCAAGAAACTCGGCGTGCCGATCCTCATCGGTGACCGCCAACGCATCAAGATCACCGCCGCCCGCCTGAATATCAGCCTGGAGGGCATCCGCGTCATCGAACCCGAACGCAGCGACGAACTCGCCGGCTTCGCCGAAAAGCTCGAGTCGATCCAGCGCTACGGCAACACCAACCTGCAAGGCGACCCGCGCGAGCTGGTCAAGAACCCGAGCTACTTCGCCTGCCTGATGGTGGCGACGGCCGGGGCGGATGCGCTCATTTCGGGTGCCACCACGCACGCGGCCTCCGGCCTCCGCGCCATCCTCCAGACGATGCCCCGCCAAGCGGGCGTCGAAACGGTATCGTCGATGCAGATCCTCGAGTCCGAAGAAGCGCGCTTTGGTTGCGAAGGCGTGCTCTTCCTCGCCGATTGCGGCGTCATCCCCGAACCGACGGCCGAACAGCTGGCCGACATCGCCGTGACCACCGCCGGCCTTGCCGGGCACCTCACCAACACGACGCCCAAGGTCGCCCTACTCGCCTTCTCGACGCACTCGGCCAACGCCCGCCTGGCCTCCATCAAGAAGGTCCAAGCGGCCACTGAGATGGCCAAACGCCGCGCCCGTGAGCTCGGCATCGTTGCGGATATCGACGGCGAGATGCAGGCCGATGCAGCCCTCAACCCCTTTGCCGCCGAGTCCAAGGAAGTCACCGGCAGCGTCGCCGGCAAGGCCAGCGTGCTGATCTTCCCCGACCTCAACTCGGGCAACATCGCCTCCAAGATGGCGCAGCACATCGCCGACATCCCAGCCTACGGACAGATCCTCACGGGTCTCGAACGCCCGGCCGCCGAGATTTCCCGCGGCGCCAGCGCGCACGACATCTTCGGCACCGCGGTCATCGTCGCCGCCCAAGCCGTCGACAAGTCCTACCTCTACCCGACCCTCAAGGACGGACCGACCGCCTAACCATGGCCGTCCGCAAGCGTTTCGCCGACAACATCCCGGGCTTGCTCATGAGCCCGATGAACCTCGACACGCGCCGGATCTTCGTCGCGGCGACGCGGATGAACGACGGGAAAACCACGACCTGCCTGGGCCTCACGGCAGCCCTGCAGTCGATGGGCCTGCATGTGGGCTACATCAAGCCGATCGCGCAGCGCATCGTGCAGTCGGGCGATGACCAGGTCGACGAGGACACCTTGCTCATCGAGGGGCTCTTCAACCTCGATATCCCGATCTCGGCGATGTCGCCCGTGGCCGTCGGCCCCGAGTTCACCAAGAACTACCTGGAGAACCCCGAGGTCATCGGGCCCCAGCTCAAAGACCGGATCTGCCGGGCTTTTGACCGGGCCGCCTATGGCAAAGACATCGTGGTCGTCGAAGGCTCCGGCCACGCGGGGGTAGGCTCGGTCTTTGGCTCATCCAACGCCGACAACGCCCGCGTCTTGCGCTCCAAGGCCCTCATCGTCGCCGCCGGCGGCATCGGTAAGCCCATCGATGAAGTCGCCCTCAACAAGGCGCTCTTCGACAAGGCCGGCGTCGAAGTCGTCGGGGTCATCCTCAACAAGGTCCTACCCGACAAGGTCGAATTCATCCGTGATTTCGCCGGCCGCGGCCTCCGCAAACTCGGCGTCCCGCTGCTCGGCGTGGTACCTCTCCAGGAAACGCTCGTCTACCCCAACCTTGACCAGGTGGCGGATGAAACCCGCGCCCGCTGGATTCACCAGCCTGCCGGTCTCCGCCGAGTCCGGCGCGTCGTCATCGGCGCCATGTCCGCCCGCCGCGCCGCCGAATACCTGAAGGTCAACGGCACCCTCGTCATCGTCCCCGGCGACCGCGAGGACTTGTTGGAGGCCTTCATCGACAACGACGGCGCCAAGTCCCTGGCCGGAGTCCTCCTCTCGAACGGCCTGCTGCCCAGCGAAGGCATCATCAAACGCCTCACCGAGGCGGGCATCCCCATCGCTGCCGTCGAGGCCGAATCCTTCGCCGTGACGGCACGTATCAACAACATGACGGTGAAGACGATGCGGCAGGACGCCGACAAGATCCCCATCATCGAGAAGATGATCCGGGAGTCCGTCGATATCCAGGGATTGCTGAAGGCGCTCTAAGCCAAGGCTTAGACCGGACGGAGGATCTCCCCGAGTCGGGTGAAGTGACCGTCCTCAAAGCCCATGGCTCGCTTCAGGAACGCATCTCGTTCGATGAGGTTCGGGATCCGGCCGGCCTCAGAGGCTTGAGCGCGAGTAATCAAGCCGCGGAGCCACACCCAATTAGCCCCCACGGGCACTGGGTAATCGCTGCCATGCAGGAAGCGACCTAAGCGGCCCGACTGCTTAACCTGCTTCAGGACCCCACTGCGAATAGGGCTATTGAGCGCACTCGTATCCGCATAAAGGCCCGGAAACTCGTCCATCAACTTGATGAGTTCGCCGAAATAATTCTGGTCGAAGAAGTGGCTATTGCCAGCGGAGTGTGCAGCGATGACCTTGACGCCCAACTCTAGCGGTCGACGCAGAATACGGGGATCTTGGTAGGCTCGGTGCAACACCGGCACGGTCATCTCGCCGCCGGTGTGACAGAGGAACGGGAGACCAGCGGCGGCCATGCGGCGCCAGAACTCATCGTACTGCGGCAGCGAGCAATTCACATTCTGGCAGTTGGGTAGAAGCTTAAGCGCCCGAGCGCCCGCCGCCAAACAGCGCTCCAATTCCGCCAACGCGTCCTTGCGGCCGGGATGGATGGAGATCGCCGGCACGAACTCCGGGTTCTCGCGGCAGACCTTGAATAAATAGTCGTTCGGCACATGGAACGACCCGAAGTCCAACTTCTTCCCGTCTTCGTCGTACACTTCGTCCTGCGCCAGCAAGAGCGCCTTATCCACGTAGGAGCCACGCACCAGTTCACGCAGTGCCTCGACGTATTTAACGTCGAAGTCCTTATGCGTGAGCGGTAGAGGCATCCCGACGGCCTTGCGCATGACCTCACTCAGCACCTTCAGCCAGAGCCCTTCGATGCGCAACCAGCAGCCACTCCCGTCTTGGCCATTGCCGACTAGGTGGACGTGGCAATCGTAACGTAACGTGGGGTGCATCGCAGGAGAAGGTAGCACCGTTCCATGCCAGAGCGACTGCAAAGAGCCCCACTGACCTCAAACATCGTTCGTGGAGCTCTTCTTCAAGACTTTACCGTACAACCAAGCCACGCCGAAGAAGGCGATGGCCACGGCGGCGCAGGCGACGATGCGACCCAAGATATCATGGATATCAAACAGGATGACGTGCCCCGTGGCGATGACGAGGCCAACGATACCCAGCATGCGGTAGGAGCGGGTCTTCAACGCGAAACCCAAGATAAAGGTCAAGGCCGCCGCCAAGGCCCAGAAGAGCGACGTCCCGGCGCCCGGCAGCTCGGAGAAATGCGAGAAGACGATGAGTCCTAGGACGACCACGACGACGGTGCGGCACGGCATGCCGACCTGCTGCAGGGCCAAACTATGCCGAGCCAACGCGTACAGCGCCAAGGCCAAGCCCAGCAACCAGACCGGCGTGAGGGCCAAGGTGCAATCGCTCCAACTGCGCGGGTACGATAGCACGATGAAGGCCGGGATGAAGGCCAACTGCACCAGCAAGGGTGCCGACGGCTTGGTCCCCAGGCGGCGATAGAGTTCGGACAGCGCCGCCAACATGGCGATACCGCCAAGCCACAGGGTCGCGGTGAAACCATCGGCCGGCACCGGCGAAGACGGCAAGCCCACCCACGCGGCCCAAGCCTTCATCAGTAGGAAGGCGCTGACGAACGCGAAAGCCGCGGCCTCCTGTCGGGCCCGCAGCAGCCAGACGCCCAGACCATCCAGGACCGCCAAGACCAAGGCCCAAACCATCGGCCAGAGGATGCCTTCAGGATTCCTCCCGAAATGATAGGAAAGCACGACGACATGGCTCCAAGCAAAGGCCGGCAAGAGAGCCCAAAGCAGTTTCGGCTCACGGAAGACCGCCGCGATGGGTAGCACCACCAACCAGGCCCATGGCTGGTCGACCGCGGGGAACTGGGACTGCACATAGCAGACGAGCACGGCCAAGCCGATGAGGCTGAAGATGCGTCGCAGGAGCCACGGGGTGTTGGATTCCTGCCCCCACCCGAAGCGCCAAGCGGCCAGGGCCGCCAAGCCCGACGGAGCGGCCAGGCGCAGCCAAGGCTGTACGGGGGATTGGTTGAGGTAAGCGATGATCGCCAAGGCCGCCAAGCCCTCGGCCAACCAGAGCAATAGGGCGTTGCGGGTCCGCGCGTAGATAAGCTGCGTCAAAGCCGCCGCCACGATCCAGACGGCCCACACGAGACGTTGCTCCACCTTCCACGCACCCGCGGCGGCGGCGAAGACTAAAGCTGAGCAAAGCAGGATTTCGGCGGCGACGCGGCGACGGTCCAGTTCCAGGAAACCGACGATGACCGCCACGCCCGCCACGACCAACGAAGCCAAGGAGCGAGCGTCATCGCCGCTGACCGCGACCCAAATCGCGACCACCGCCGGACCAAAGAAAGCCGCGCAGAGAAAGGCGTTCTTCGCAGACTCAGCGAAGCTCGAGGCGACGCGACCGAAGCGATCGGCTAGCCACAGGGACAGGAAGGCCAGGCCGGCGCCGAGCTGCAACGCCCAGGTGAGCTCCGCGGAACTCGGTCGGCCGTCATGCAGCAGCAACAAGCTCAGCAACGCCCCCAACAAGCCCAAGACGGCCGAAGAAGCCCAGCCGCCACGGGCCAGCAGCACCGCGCCGAGCGCCGCAATGGACCCCGCCTCCAACCCAATGGTCAAGGCATCGGAACCTGCCTGCACGGATAGGCCGGTCGCGACCGTCGCAAAGATGATGGAGATCTGCCCGATGAGTTTATCCTGACGTGCCAAGGCCACGAGCCCGACAACCAAGGCCACGAAGAACTGCAGGACCGCCGCCTGCGCCGGCGTCTCGAGGACGCGCATCTTTTCCATGCCGTAAGAGGCCCAAGCGGCGAACTGGAAGACGGTGAGTCCGACCGCGAAGACCACGCGGCCCAAGTCGCGACGGGTCTGCTCCAGCCGGTAGCCACCCCAAAGGCCCAAGCCACCCAAGGCAAGGATTTCGCCCAAGCGCACCCACGCCGGCAACGTGGAACGGAGGTTTAGCCAGATACCCAAGAAGACCACCGCGGCGACCGCCAAGGCTCCACCCACGCGCACGGCCCACCAGGACCCCAGCGCAAACTCACCCTTCAAGTCCGTAGGCGGCAACAAGCCCATGTCACGCAGAGCATCGAGCGGATCGGACGCCGGAACCGGCGGCACTTGTACCTGCGGAGCCGACGGGACGGGCGCCGCCGTCGTTGCGGGGGGGGCTACCACCACAGCCTGGGCAGGATTGGACGAGGAGGCCGCCACCGGCAAAGGCGGAGGCAAATCCTTCGCGGCCTTCTGGGGGGCGGCCGGCAATTGCGCGGAGAGTCGATTCAGCCTGTCCTCCAACGACGAGACCCTCGTCCACAGCACGATCACCAGGACGGGGAATCCCAAAAACAGGAACGCCACTAAGGCGAAGAGGACTTCCATAGGCTTGAGCCTGCGGCACCCAGCCCCGCTTTCAACGCTTTCCTTGAGTAAAAAACCAAGAAGTGACCCGACTGCGACCTTGAGTCGGGTCTCCACCGGGATAGTCCTATCGCATGCCCCACCCAGCCACCACCGCTTGGTCATGCCTGCTCCTGACCTGTGCCTGCTTCGCCGCCGAACCTATCCGCGAAGACAAGAAGTCAGCGGTCCGTGACGCGGAATGGATGAACGCCCGCATGGGGCGCGATGCGATGCTGCACAGCAGCCAGCAACTCGATGTCGAAGGCAGACTGGTCGACCTCCCGGGCCGACTCCTCGCCGTGGAAATCGCCCTCGGCGGCAAGGTCGTGCTCGTGAAGACCACGACCGTGCTCGCCAGCCTGGAAGCCAACTCGCTTACGCTGATCCAAAAAACGGAATACCCCATCGCCAAAGGCGGTGGCTCGATGCACGGGTTAGCCGTGGCCAAGGATGGCAAGTCGGTGCTCGTCTCCGGCGGCAAGACGCACCTTTACCGCGCGCGGCTCGCCGAAGACGGCACCTTCAAGTTCGGCGACTCCATCGACGTCGCCGGTGGCGCCAAGAACGTCAACCCGCTCGGGCTGGCGCTGTCCGCCGACGGCCGGACCGCCTACGTCGCCCTGTCGGTCGACAATTCACTCGCCGTCGTCGACCTGGGCACCGGAAAAATCACCTCTAAACTAAGTCTGGGAATCGCCCCTTATGGCGTGGCCCTATCGCCCGATGGGAAGACGGCATACGTATCCAACTTCGGCGGGCGGCCACCCGGCGCCAACGACAACGCGGAAACCTCCGCCGGTAGCCTCGTGGCCGTCGACGGTCGCTCCATCCCGCTCGGTGGCACCTTGAGCATCGTGGACGTGAGCGGCCCGCCCCGCGAAGTCACGCAGCTCAACGTCGGCCTACACCCCAGCGAAGTGCTGCTCAATGCGGACGGCTCCAAACTCTACGTAGCCAACGTGGGCGGCGATAGCGTCAGCGTCGTCGACACGGTTTCCCGCCGGGTGTCCGCGACCATCTCGACCAAGCCCGACCCCGCCCTCCCGTGGGGCACGCTGACCGATGGGCTAGCGCTCTCGGCCGACGGCCAAACCCTTTTCACCGCGAACGCCGGCGTGAACGCCATCGGCTGCACCGACCTGACGCAACCGAACTTCCCCACCCACTTCATCCCCTCGGGCTGGTACCCGGGCGCCGTTCGCGCCGCCGGGCAAGCCCTCTTCGTCGCCAACGTCCGCAATGGCCTGCAAAGGGTCGACCTCCCGACGACGCCGGCCGCCGTGGCCGCGCTCGACGCCCGCGCCCGCCAGGCCGCTCACCTGGCGCACGCCCTCCGCGCCGCCGCCCGCACCGCCAATCCGAACGTCGCCGCCGTCCCCGTCCCCGCGGAAGTCGGACAGCCTTCCGTCATCAAACACGTGGTCTACATCATCAAGGAGAACCGGACGTTCGATCAGGTGCTCGGCGACATGGGCAAAGGGAACTGTGAACCGAAGTTCTGCAATTTCCCGCGCAAGATCACCCCCAACCACCACGCGCTGGCGGAACGCTTCCCGCTCCTCGACAACTATTACTGCAACGGCGTGAACTCATCCGATGGCCACGCCTGGGGCGTCCAAGGGATGGTCACGCCCTACCGCGAGAAGGACCGCGTCGGCTACCGCTGCGCCTATGACTTCGGCACCGATGCGCTGTTCTACGCGGGCTGCGGCTTCATCTGGGATCACGCCCTGCTGCACGGGAATTCCTTCCGCAACTATGGTGAGCTCGACTACACGGTGAAGCTCAAGGGAAAGACCTACGACGACTTCTTCACCGACCGCGAAACCAAGGCCGGCAAAACGGCTTTCCTCGTTTCCTACAAGATCGCCGCGCTTCGTCAGTACAGCTGCATGGACTACCCTGGTTGGGAAATGTCCATCCCGGACCAAACGCGGGCGGACATCTTCCTGAAGGAGCTCGCCGACTTCGAAAAGAAGGGCTCATTCCCGGACCTGACGATCATCTACCTCCCGAATGACCACACGGCGGCCGAGTTGACCCCCAACGCCTACGTGGCCGACAACGACCTCGCGCTGGGCCGCATCATCGACGGGCTTTCGCATAGCCGCTTCTGGGGGCAGATGGCCATCTTCGTGAATGAAGATGACCCGCAGGCCGGCCAAGACCACGTCGACGGACACCGCTCCTTCTGCTTCGTCGCAAGCCCGTGGGCCAAACGCGGCGCGGTGGTCAGCAAGTTCTACAACCAGACGTCCGTGCTGCACACGATGTGCCGCATCCTCGGCCTACCACCGATGAACCAGATCGTGGCGGCCTCTCCGACCATGGAAGACTGCTTTGCGACGACGCCTGACCTCGAGCCCTTCATCTGCCTGAAGCCTGACCAGAAACTCAATGAGCCCCGCCCCAAGGTTAAGCCGAAATCGGCCTCCTGGATGCCGTGGCGCACCGACGAGGAGCGCTTGGCCGAACGCTTCGACCGCTTGGACTTCTCCGCCCCAGACTTAATTCACGAGGATACGCTCAACCGCGCCATCTGGGCGCAGACGCGTCCAGGCGAGCGCTACCCGAGCGAATGGGCGGGCGCCCACGGTCGCGGGCTTAAGGCCCTGGGGCTTGTGCTCGACCCAACGCTGGATGATGACGACGACTAAGCCGGCGAGGGCTTAGCCCACGCGGTCGAGGCCGCGCATCGCGCCCGTCGACGAGGCGAACTTGTCCTGATCGATGCCCAGGCGTTGCAGCATGGAGACGAAGAGGTTCGGGAGCGGCGTATTGCGCTCGGTGTCGAAGGCGAGGTGCTGGCCATGGCGGAAACCGCCACCCATGAAGAGCGTCGGGAGGTTCGTCGTGACGTGCGTGTTCGCGTTGCCGAGGTTCGAGCCGTACAGGATCATCGTCCGATCCAGCAAGGTATCGCCGTCTTCCTTCACGTGCTTGAGGTCGGACATGAGCTTGGCGAGGAGGCGCATGTGCCACTCGTCGATCGACTTGAGCTGCGCGAGCTTCTGCGCCGACCGGCCGTGGTGCGACAGGTTATGATAGCCGTCGGTCGTCGTGTGCTCGTGGTCGAGGTCGATGGCGGGCGAATTGACGCTATCGAGCATGAGCGTGACGGCCCGCGACGAATCGGTCTCGAAGCAGAGGCGGGCCATGTCGTACATCAGGCGAACCTTGTCCATATACTCCTTCGGGCTAGCGGGGTCGAGCGGCACGGGCTGGGACGTCACCGGACGGGGCTTACGCTCCCATTCCTTCGACATCTGCATGCGCTTCTCGAGCTCCCGGACGCTGGTGAAATACTGATCCAACCGATCGCGATCCTGCGCCCCGACGGTGCGCTTGAGGTCGCCGGCCTGTCCGCCGACGGCGTCCAGGATGCTGCGGCCCAAGTCCATGCGGCGTTCGGCGGCCGCGATTTCCGCGGCGGAACCACCCATGAACATGCGGCGGAAGACGACGGAAGGCTTCTCTTCCGTCGGGATCATGATGCCCCCGGCGGTCCACGAAAGGCTGCGCGAACCGCGCGAAACGTTCACCCCCAACGTCATCGACGGGAAGCGCGTGAGGTGGCCGATGCGTTCCGCGATGTGCTGGTCGAGGGAGATGGTGTTGCGGAAACCGCCGCTGCTCGGGTGCGGGGCCGCCGTGAGGAAGCAATTGTCCGCCGGGTGGCCGCCATCGACATCCGGGTGCGAGACGCCGCTGAAGACGGTGAAGTCGTTGCGGTGCTCCTGCAGGAGATCGAGGTACGGTGAAGACTTATAAGCGGCACCCGCACCCTTCGGGAAGAAGTTATCCGGGACGAGACCGAGGTTATTGCAGATCCCCAGCATGCGGCGCGGCTTACCGCCCGGGGTGGCCGAGGCTGGCGCCGGCGCCGCGAAGGCCGGCGTCATCGAATCGAGCAACGGCAAGGCCATGAGAATGCCGGTGCCTTGGATGAAGCGGCGGCGCGAAACCGAACGCTGGAAGGCGACGTGCGGAGCGTTGGCAGGGTTATAGCCCTTAGGGGAGCTCATGGTGGGGTGGCTTATTTATTGAGGAAGAGGTCGCTGGTGACAAGCCCGCGGACGAGCGTCCGGACGCCGTAGGTGCTGGCCTGGGCGTCATCGAGGAGTTTTTCCACCTTGGGGCGGTCGGCAAAGCCCACGGGAGCACCCGTGGCGAAGACCGACAGCTGGCCGACGAGGTTGCGGGCGAGTTGGCGCTCTTCCAGCACCAGCAAGGCCTTGAATTCGCGGATATCGGCGAAGTTGCGTTTCCCCAGTTGGCCGTGGGTCTCGACCGGTAAGGCGTTGTGGAAGGCGAACTTCTGACCGTTCTTGCCGAAGCCAATCTCGCGTTCCTTGCCGTCGATCGCGCGGTAGGACTTCCGGAAGCCACCGACGATATCGAAGCTCTCCAACGCGAAGCCCGGCGGGTCGATCTTGGTATGGCAGGCGGAACAGGACTCCAGCTTACGGTGGCTCTCCAACTGCTGGCGAATCGTGGTGGCCCCACGGATGTCCGGCTCGACGGCGGGCACGCTCGCAGGCGGGGGCGGGGGCTTGCGGCCCAAGATGCGCTCCATCATCCAGGCGCCGCGGACCACGGGCGACGTGGTCGTGCCGTTGGCCGTGACCTTGAGCACACTGGCCTGCGTGAGCAGGCCGCCGCGGACGCTGGCGGCGGGGAGCGTCACTTTGCGAAACTGGGCGCCGATGACCGGCGGGAGGTCGTAAAGCTTGGCCAGACGCTCATTGACGAAGACGAAGTCCGACGCAGCCACGTTACGGGCCGGCAGGTCGCGTTTGAGCAGCTCGGCGAAGAACAGCCGCGTCTCATCCCCGGCGGATTCGACGAGATGGTCATCGAGGTAATAATCAGGGTAGAGGTTCTCATCCGGATTGGTCACGCCGACCTTACGGAGTTCGAGCCAGTAATCGAGGAAGGCCGAGACGAAACGTTGCGAGCGAGGGTCGTCGAGCAAGCGGTCGGTCTGCTTACGTAGTGTTGCTGGCTCGTGCAGCTGACCGGACTTCGCCAAGGCGAGGAGCTCGGCGTCGGGCGCGGAATTCCAGAGGAAATACGCAAGGCGCTCCGCCAGGGCATAGTCATCCAGCCGACCAGGCTTATCCTGCAGATACAGGAAACTCGGTGAAGTCAGCACAGCCGTGTAGCCCGTGACCATGGCTTCTGCGAAGCTGCTGCCGGTCTTGAGCGCATTCTGGATGAGCGGCAGGAAGCGGACCTCTTCCTGCGGCGAAACCGGACGGCGATAGGCCTGCTGGACGAAACGGCGCAATAGGCGCTCGGCGTCCTTGGCCGCGTCCCGCGGGGTTACGTCAACCTTCAGCGCAGAGCCCGGGGACTTCTGGGCGGGCAAATCATCGAAGAGCTGCTGATAGGAAGCCGTCGGCCAACTATCGACCAGCGGGCCCTCCACCTCGATCCAGCGCATGACCATTCCCGGCTGACCGTCTTTCTCGGCCAAGGGGTTCTGCCAGCGGCTGGCCCCCGGACGCGACCGGAAGAAGCGCACGGCGTCGACTTGGATCGACTCACCCGCCAACAGCTGCACATCCAGATTCGCGACGGTGACATCGGGGTTGAGGTCGATATTGCCGATCCGCCGCATCACGCGCGGCGGGGTCAAGGCGTAGACGGTAACGGGCTCCGGGCGACGCCCCTTCGTGACGACGTCGAGGTTCGGGATGAACCAGCGCTTGGCGTCACCGGGGCCGACCCAAACGGAGTGCCCGCAAAGCTTGATCTTGTAGCGACCGGAGACGGGAGCCTTGAAGGCCGAGAACTTCGGCTCGATCGGCTCATAGGCGCTGGCGACCACGCCCACGCCTTCCAGTTCCCTTTGCGCCGCATTGGCCTTACCGGCCGATATCGGGGCCTTACCGGCACGGACTTCCGGCTGCGCCGCGAAACCCAGCGTCGGGAAGGTCGCGCGCTCGGGCGCTTGATTGAAGACCGAGAACTTCATCGGGCCCGTGTAACTACCTTGGTCGCGGGCATAGTAGCGCTTCGTGATGACGGGTAATTTTTC
>CALQIY020000025.1 GCA_943330755.2 Opitutus sp. GAS368 | reverse complement strand
GGCTGGCCGCGGCGCTGGCGCCAGACGCGCAGTTTGAGCGCGAGGGTGTGTTCTTTTCCGTTGTCCTGGACCATGGTGATTACTTGTAAGAGCGGGTGGAGAGTTGGGTCTCCTCGTAAACGAGGGGTTCGACGTGGCGGGCCGGCAACTGGCCATCGCCGCGCCATTCCCAGACGGCGGCGTGGGCGTACTGGTCGTCGTTGCGCTTGGCTTCGCCGGCATCCTGATACTCGGTGCGGAAGTGACCGCCGCAGGATTCTTCGCGCGTGAGGGCGTCGAGGCACATCATGATGCCGAAATCGAGGAAGTCGGCGACGCGGCCGGCGCGTTCGAGTTCCGGGGCGAGGGCGTCGCCGGAGCCGACCACCTTGACGTTCTTCCAGAAATCGTCGCGGAGCGCCTGCAGGTCGCGGATGGCCTGCTCGAGGCCGGCCTTGTCGCGGGCCATGCCGCACTTCTCCCAGGTGATCTTGCCGAGGGCCTTATGGTAGTAGCGCGGGGACTTCGTGCCGTTGATCGAGAGGAGCTTGGCGACGCGGTCGGTGACGTCCTTGACGACGGCCGTGAATTCCGGCGCCTCGGCGGACGGACGGCTGCCGGGCTTCTCGCCGGCGAGGTAATCGGTGACCGTGTATGGCAGGACGAAGTAGCCGTCGGCGAGGCCCTGCATGAGCGCGGAAGCGCCGAGGCGGTTGGCGCCGTGGTCGGAGAAGTTGGCTTCGCCGCCGACGAAGAGGCCGGGGACGTTGGACTGCAGGTTGTAGTCCACCCAGAGGCCGCCCATCGTGTAGTGCACCGCCGGGAAGATGCGCATCGGCTGGCGATACGCGTTCTCGCCGGTGATGTTCTCGTACATGTCGAACAGGTTGCCGTAGCGGGCGCGGACTTCGGCTTCGCCGAGGCGCTTGATCGCCGCGGAGAAGTCGAGGTAGACGCCGAGGCGCTTGCCGTCGACCAACTGACCGACGCCGCGACCTTCGTCGCAGACTTCCTTGGCGGCGCGCGAAGCGATGTCGCGCGGGGCGAGGTTGCCGTAGCTCGGGTACTTGCGTTCGAGGAAGTAATCGCGGGCCTCTTCGGGCACTTCGGAGGCGGGCTTGGCGCAGTCGGCGGCGTTCTTGGGCACCCAGACGCGGCCGTCGTTGCGGAGCGACTCGGACATCAGGGTGAGCTTGGACTGGTCTTCGCCATGGACCGGGATGCAGGTCGGGTGGATCTGCGTGTAGCAGGGATTGGCGAAACCGGCGCCGCGACGGTGCGCGCGGAACGTCGCGGTGACGTTGCAACCCTGGGCGTTGGTGGAGAGGTAGAAGACGTTGCCGTAGCCGCCGGTGCAGACCACGACGACATCGGAGGCCCAGGACTCGACGGCGCCGGTGACGAGGTCGCGCGTGACGATGCCCTTGGCCTTGCCGTCGACGAGGACGAGGTCGAGCATCTCGTGGCGCGTGTACATCTTCACCGTGCCGAGGCCGATCTGGCGCGAGAGCGCGGAGTAAGCCCCGATGAGGAGCTGCTGCCCCGTCTGGCCACGGGCGTAGAAGGTACGGGAAACCTGGGCGCCACCGAAGGAGCGATTGGCGAGCAAACCACCGTATTCACGGGCGAAGGGCACGCCTTGGGCGACGCACTGGTCGATGATGTTCGTGGAGACCTGGGCGAGGCGGTAGACGTTCGCTTCACGCGCGCGGTAGTCGCCGCCCTTGATGGTGTCCTGGAAGAGCCGGCGGACGCTGTCGCCGTCGTTCTGGTAATTCTTGGCGGCGTTGATGCCGCCCTGCGCGGCGATCGAGTGCGCGCGGCGCGGGCTGTCCTGATAGCAGAAGCAGGAGACCTCGTAGCCCATCTCGGCGAACGAGGCGGCGGCGGCGGAGCCGGCGAGACCGGAGCCGACCACGATGATGTGGTACTTGCGGCGGTTGGCCGGATTCACCAGGCGGAGCTTCGCCTTATGGTTGTTCCACTTGTCGGCCAGCGGGCCGGCGGGGGTCTTAGGGTCGAGTTTCATGGGACTTACTTCAGGCAGCCGGTGAGGACGGCGAGAGGGATGGAGATGAAGCCAAGGGCGACGATCCAGGCGTAGAGGCAGGCGACGCCGTCGAGGCGGGAGCGCCAGCGCTCATTGCGCAGGCCGAGCGTCTGGAAGACGCTGCTGATGCCGTGGCTGAGGTGCAGGCAGAGCAGGACCATGCTGACGATGTAGAAGACGGCCACGGCCGGATGGGCGAAGCCCGCGATGACCATCTTATGGACGTTGTCGCCGAACTCGACGCCACCGAGGGCGACCTGCCGGAAGGTGAAGTGGAGGAGGTGGAAGACCAGGAAAGCCAGAATCACCAGGCCCGAGTAGGGCATCGTGCGGGAAGACAGGCTCGCGCGGCGCGTCGCATCCACGGCGGGGCCGCCGTCACGGGAGGCGCGGTTTTCCAAGGTCAGCTGGATGCCGGTCCAGATGTGAGCGATGGTGCTGAGGATCAGCACGATACGTGCGCCCCAAAGGAGGCCGGGGTTGGCGTGCAACCAATGCGCATAGGCGTTGATGGCCTCGGGGCCCTTGAACATCAGGAGGTTACCCGACATGTGGCCGAGGACGAAGCCGGCGAGGACGAGGCCAGAGAGGGCCATGACGACCTTCTTCCCGATCGAGGCGGGACGGCAGCAGGAGCAACAGGAACTTGCAGACATAAGGAGGGAGGTTGGGACGGACGGGGTGCCTAAGGCAAAAGCCATCAAATAGGTGCAACGACCTCTGCCCACCACGGACGGGGGTTTCGGGGGAGGTATTAGCCAGGGGCGAGGGAGCCGTGAAAATCGCTCATAAGCCGACCCACCCCACCCACCCCGCGAAGAGCCGGAAAAACCGCTTGCCTCCCTTTTGCGTCCCAATGACATACGAAAGTCCAGACCGGCCTACCGTCACGCGGACCAGCCGGTCTTATCTTTTTTGCCCAATTTACCACCTGCCCGACCTATTTTCATGAAGTACATTTTCGTCACCGGAGGGGTCATCTCCTCCCTCGGCAAAGGCCTCACCGCCGCCGCGCTGGGCGCCCTCCTCGAATGCCGTGGCTTGAAGGTCCGCATCCAGAAGTTCGACCCTTACCTCAACGTCGATCCGGGCACCATGAGCCCCTATCAGCACGGCGAAGTCTACGTGCTCAACGACGGGGCCGAGACCGACCTCGACCTCGGGCACTACGAGCGCTTCACCTCCGGCGTCCTCTCGCGGCTCAACAGCCTGAGCTCCGGGCAGGTCTACGAAACCGTCATCCAGAAAGAGCGTCGCGGCGACTACCTCGGCAAGACCGTGCAGGTCATCCCGCACATCACCAACGAGATCAAGGACCGCATCCTCAAGGGCGGTGAAGGCGTCGACGTCCTCATCACCGAAATCGGCGGCACCACCGGCGACATCGAAGGCCTCCCCTTCCTCGAAGCGCTCCGCCAATTCCAGCACGACGCCGGCCGGGAGAACGTCGCGTTCCTGCATTGCACCCTCGTGCCGTTCATCAAGGCCGCCGGCGAACTGAAGACCAAACCCTCGCAGCAATCCGTCGCCAAACTGCGTGAGATCGGCATCCAACCCGACCTGCTGGTCTGCCGCACCGACCGCCCGATCGGCGAGGAAAACCGCCAGAAACTCTCGCTCTATTGCAACGTCGGCCTCGATTCCGTCTTCGAATGCCGCGACGTGGAGCACTCCATCTACGAGCTCCCGCTGCAGCTCGCCGAGCAGCGCATCGACGAAGTCGTCGTCAAGCGTCTCGGCCTGAAGTGCGACCCGATCGACATCGCGCCGTGGCGCGAGATCGTCCGCCGCCTGCTGGAACCGAAGCACCGCGTGCGCGTCGGCGTCGTCGGCAAATACATCGAGCTGCAGGATGCGTACAAGTCGGTCTACGAATCCATCGTCCACGGCGGCATCGCCAACGAAACGGCGGTCGAGATCGTCCGCATTGACGCCGAAGACCTCGAGACCAAGGGCACGGCCGCCCTCGAAGGCCTCGACGGCATCCTGGTCCCGGGCGGCTTCGGCAACCGGGGCGTCGAAGGCAAGGTCATCGCCGCCCGCTTCGCGCGCGAACGGCGGATCCCCTACTACGGCCTCTGCCTCGGCATGCAGATCACCGTCATTGAATTTGCCCGACACGTCCTCGGCCTCAAGGATGCGCACTCGACCGAATTCAACCCCCAGACCACGAACCCGGTCATCCATCTCATGGAGTCGCAGAAGAACGTGGTGACCAAGGGCGGCACCATGCGCCTCGGGCAATATGACTGCGCCCTGACCCCGGGGAGCAAATCCCGCGCGGCCTACGGCCAGGACCTCATCCAGGAGCGCCACCGCCACCGGTTCGAGTATAATGACGCATATCGCTCAAAACTGGAGGCGGCTGGCCTGCTCGTCGGCGGAACCAACCCCCAGAGCGGCCTCGTCGAGATCGTGGAGGTCAAAGACCACCCCTTCATGGTCGGGGTTCAGTACCATCCGGAGTTCCAGTCCAAGCCGAACCGCCCCCACCCTCTTTTTGCGGCCTTTATTAAAGCAGCGGTTGTGAAGTCCCAAAGCTCTTGCTAAGTAGGTAGACGAATCAGGGTCCGCTGGACGCTGACAGGTCAGAAGTGAGCGGAGAACCGCTGCGCGCGGTTTTTGCGCCACCCCACCTTTTTTTACCCCACCCCCATGTCCAACACCATCAACGCCGCCGGCACTTGGGTGCCGCGACTCCGTGAACAGGTCGCCCGCGTCGTCGTCGGCCAGCAATACCTGGTCGACCGTCTGCTCATCGGCCTCCTCGGCAACGGCCACGTCCTCCTTGAAGGCGTCCCCGGCCTCGCGAAGACGCTCTCGGTCCGCACGCTCGCGCAGACCGTCCAGGCGAACTTCGCGCGCATCCAGTTCACGCCCGACCTCCTCCCCGCCGACATCGTCGGCACGCTCATCTACGACCCGAAGTCCGGCGAATACAGCGTCAAGAAGGGCCCGATCTTCGCCAACTTCATCCTCGCCGACGAAATCAACCGCGCGCCCGCCAAGGTGCAGTCGGCCTTACTCGAAGCGATGCAGGAGCGCCAAGTGACGCTCGGCGGCGAAACGCACCGCCTGCCGACCCCCTTCCTCGTCCTCGCGACGCAGAACCCGATCGACCAGGAAGGCACCTACCCGTTGCCCGAAGCCCAGGTCGACCGCTTCATGCTCAAGCTGAACATCGGTTATCCGACCCGCGATGAAGAGCGCAAGATCCTCGATGCGATGGCCACCACGCAGCCGAAGCTCGACGTGACCCCGGTCATCTCGCAGCAGGAAATCCTCGCGGCCCGCCAGGCGGTCGACGCCATCCACGTCGCCGATCCGGTGCGCGACTACATCGTCTCCCTCGTGCTCGCCACCCGCGGACACCATGAAGGCGGCCCCGACCTCAAGAAGCTCGTCCAGTTCGGCGCCTCCCCGCGCGCGACCATCAACCTCACCCTCGCCGCCAAGGCCTGGGCCTTCCTGCAGGGGCGCGACCACGTCACGCCGCAGGACATCAAGGACATCGCGCCCGACGTGCTCCGCCACCGCCTCATCCTCACGTATGAAGCGGACGCCGAAGGCGTCGACGCCGATGCGATCGTCCGCCGCGTCCTCGATGCGGTGAAGGTCCCTTAATCCTCCCGCCGCCCGCGCCCCGTGGACCCCGTCGTCCCGACTTCCGCCCAGGACACCCTCCGCCGCGCCCAGCGCGTGGAGGTCGTGGCCACGCGCATGGTCAACGACGCGATGGTCGGGGCCTACCTGTCGCGCTACAAGGGCCGCGGCACCGACTTCGAAGAGCTCCGCGAATACGTCCCGGGCGACGACGTCCGCGCGCTCGACTGGAACGTCACCGCCCGCACGGGCAAGCCCTTCATCCGGCTCCACCGCGAAGAGCGTGAGCTCACGATGGTCCTGGCCGTCGACATCTCCGGCTCCGCGGGCTTCGGCTCCGGCCGCGTGACCTTGCGGGAACGCGCCGCCGAAGTCGCGGCCGCGCTCGCCGTCTCCGCGCTCAAGGCCGGCGACAAGGTCGGGCTCCTGCTCTTCACCGACCGGGAAGAACTCTGGGTCCCGCCGAAGAAAGGCCGGCGCCATGTGCTCCGCCTGATCCGCGAGGTGCTGGAACACCCGCCGCTCGCCAAACGGACGGCGTTCGCCACGCCGATGCGCCGCCTCGCGCGGGCGCTCAAGCGCCGCGCCATGGTGTTCGTGGTTTCCGATTTCCTCGCCGGCCCCGAGGGTGATGACGCCATGGCCGCCGCCGTGGGGGAACTCAACGCCCGCCACGACACCGCGTGCGTGCAGCTCGTCGACGAACGCGAACACGTCCTGCCCGACGTCGGCATCGTCGCGTTGGAAGACGCCGAAACGGGCGAGATCCGCGAGGTCGACACGAGTTCGCCCAGCCTCCGCGCCCGCTTCACCGCCGCCGCCCAAGCCCGCCTCGCCGCCACGGGCGCCGCGCTCGGCCGCGCGGGCATCGACGTCGTGCGCCTCGACGCCGAGGCCGCGGTGGCGCCCACCCTCAGCCGCTTCTTCGAGCGTCGCCGCCGTCGTCGATGATCTTCCTCGCCGCCACCGACGAAGCCCCGCTGGTCCTGCAAGGCCCCCGCGCCACCATTCCGCCCGGCTGGTGGGAATCCTATTGGGGCGTGGTCGCCTTCGGCGTCGCGTTGATCGTCGCCCTCGGGCTGCTCGAGTTCGCCCGCCGCCGGCGCCAGCGCCCCGCGCTGACCTCGGCCCAGCAGCTCCTCGAACAAACCTTGCAGCAAGCCGCCCGCACGACGGGACCCGCCGCCGCCGCCTTGGTCTCCCATGGCCTCCGCGACTTCCTCGCCTCGACGGATGCGCAACTGTCGGCGAGCCTCTCGACGGAGGAACTCGCCGCGCGCCTGGAAGGGCTGCCGCTTTACCTGCCCGCCCGCAGCCTGCTGCTGACCGCTTTGCGGACCGCCGACCTCGCGAAGTTCGCGGGCGCCACGGCCTCGCCGGACATCCTCATCGCGCAGGTGCGTGAAGCCGTGCAGCGCGTCGAAACCGCCCGCCGCGCCTTCGCCGCCGCCCCGCCCCGCCCATGAACGAACTTGGCTTCGAATTCGAACACCCCTGGGTGCTGCTCTTCCTGGCGCTGCTGCCGCTCTATGCGTGGCTGCGCGGCAAGTCCGGCCAAGCGGCCGCCCTCCTGTATCCCGATGTCGGCCTGTTGCGCGCCGTCTCGTCCCCGGTCCGCGAAGCGGCCGGCTCCCTCCGCCTCTTCCTGCGCCTCGCCACCGTGGCGGCGCTCATCGTCGCGATCGCGGGCCCCCGGACCGTCAGCAAGGAAATCGAACGCGAAACCGAAGGCTTGGACATCATGCTCGTGGTCGACCTATCCTGGTCGATGATGGCGTTGGACATGAGCACGCCGCGGGAAGAAGTCACCCGCTGGCAGGCGAGCCACAGCGTCATCCAGGATTTCATCTCGAAGCGACCCGATGACCGCATCGGCGCCGTGGTCTTCTCCGGCAAGCCCTACCTCCTCAGCCCGATCACCATCAACCGGGACTGGGTCAGCAAAGGCGTCGACCGCATGCACATCGGGATCATCCGCGAAGCGGGCACGGCGATCGGCGACGGGGTGGCCATGGCGCTCGATCGCATGAAGAACCTGAAGGGCAAGAACTCCAAGGTCCTCATCCTGCTCACCGACGGCGACGACAACATGAGCAAGGCCATCCTGCCGGTACCGTCGGCCGAACTCGCCGCCGCGCTCGGCATCCGCCTCTATACGGTCGGCCTCGGGAAGAACGAACCCACGGTGCTGCCCCAGTTCGACCTCCGCACCGGCACGCTCATCCGCGACCCCTTCGGCAAGACGATCCCGATGCAGACCATCAACCCCGCCAACTACGAGATGCTGGAGAAGATGGCGAAGCTGACCAACGGCCGCTTCTTCCGGGCGTTGGACAAGGACGAGTTGTCCCGGGTGTACGAGGAGATCAACCGCCTCGAACGGACCGAGGTGAAGATCCGCGAGAGCGTCACTTACGAGAGCCATCGCTACGCTTGGATCGTCGCGGCCTTCGCCTTGCTCCTCGCCGAACTCCTCCTGGGCCTCTACCGCCCACGCGCGCCCTGATCCATGGACTTCGCCGACTTCCATTTCGAGACCCCGTGGCTCCTCGCCGTCGCCGCCGGCGTCGCGCTCGCGGGGTTGGCGGGGCTGCGCTGGACCGAGCATCGCCGCCGCCTGGGCTTGGCGGCTTTCGCCGCCGAACGCCTCCTGAGCCGCCTCACCGCCGGCTACTCCACCACCCGGCGCCTCAGCAAGGACCTCGCGGTGACCGCGGCCATCGCGTTGATCGGCGTCGCCTTGGCGGGCCCGCGGTGGGGCGTCGAAATCACCGAACAACGCGCCACCACGGAAGACGTCGTCTTCGTGCTCGACGTCTCGAAGTCCATGCTCGTCGGGGACATGCGCCCCAACCGCCTCGCCCGCGCCAAGGCTTCCATCGCGAACTTCGTGCGGCGCAAAGGCACCGGCAGCGTCGGGCTGGTGGCGTTCTCGGGCCAAGCTTTCCTGCAGTGCCCCTTGACCCGCGACTACGACGCGTTCTTCCGGACCCTGGAAGAAACCGATACGGCGAGCATCCAGGTGCCGGGCACGGACATCGGCCGCGCGCTCGAAGAAGCCGAGGCGGCCTTCGCCAAGAACCGCAACCGCAAGCTGGTCCTGATGCTCACCGACGGCGAAGACCTCGAAGCCGGCGGCGTGGATGCGGCCAAGAAACTCGCCCGCGAAGGGTTGGTCGTCCATAGCATCGGCGTCGGCACGCCCGCGGGCGGTCCGATCACCGTGATCAGCGCGCTCGGCTCGCCCGACACCCTCAAGGACGCCGGCGGCGAAGAGATCCGCAGCCGACTGGACGAAGCCACCCTCACCAAGGTCGCGGAAACCACCAACGGTCGCTTCGTGCGCCTCGGCCAAGCCGGCGAAGGCATGGAAGCCCTCCGCCTCGCGATCCAAGCCGGCACCGATGGCACCGGGACCACGCGCCGCGGCGTCCCACGCGAAGAGTGGTTCCTTTCGCTGGCCCTCGCCTTGATCGTCCTCGAATCGCTCCTGTCCACCCGCCGCTCGTCCTCCCGATGAAATCGCTCCTCCCCCTGCTCCTCATCGCCGCCACGACCTTCGCCGCCGAGAAGGCCCCCGACGAACTCGCCCTGCTGGATACGCGCGAATTGCACAACCGCGGCACGCTTCGCCTGCAGCAAGGCGACCTGATCGGGGCGGAAGAAGCGCTCAAGGCCTCCTTGGCCCGCAACGACGATGTGCTGCGCCTGCCCGCCCTGCACAACCTCGGCCATGTCCGGTTCGGCCGCGGCAAGGTCGCCCTCGGCGGCAAGACCGTCGGGGATGTCACCGAACTTTCCATCGCCCGCTCCTACCTCGAGGCCTCCGACGCGGACATCTCGGACATGCAGGACCAGATCGAGATCATCGATAAGGCCAAAGCGGAGGGGAAGGAACCCGACTACGTCCCGGCGGTCTCCGCGCTCGGGGGCGGCATCGGCACCTACCGCACGGTCAAGAAACTCATCCCCAAGGAGGAAGCGATGGTCGCGAAACGCGCGGGGGTCATCGCGACCTGGGTCCGCTCGGTCGGCGATTTCCGCAGCGCCCACGAACTCGACGGCCAAGACCAGCCTTCGCTCCAGAACGCCGAGGCCATCGAGGAACTCCTGCGGGCCCTGAAGAAGGAAACCCTCGCGCTCGAAGAAACCATCGCCGACCAACGCAAGAAGCAGGAAGAACTCCGCAACGTCATCCGGGAACTCGCCAAGCGCATCCCGCCGGACAAGCTCCCGCAGAACGCCGAGGGCGAAGGCGACGACGACGAGAATTTCCTCCCCGAAGGGATGCAGAAGCCCAAGAACGGCAAAGGCGGCAAGACCGACCCCCGCGAAGGGGAAGAGAAGCGCATGACCGAACAGGAGGCCCGGAGCTCCCTGGAAAGCCTGAAGGGCGAGTTCGGCCGCAAGATGCCGACCAGCGACAAACCCGGCAACGGCCCCGGCGGGAACAAACCTTCGAGCGAGGCGAAGAAGAAGGATTACTGAGATGCGCGCCTTCCTCGCCATCCTCGCCTGCTGCGTCGCGACGAGCCTCGTCCGCGCCGAAAACCACGTCACGTGGGAGATCACGCCGCCGGTCTGCGGACCGGGCCAGCCGTTCCGCCTCCAGGTGCGCATCGAGTCCGATGACGTCCTCGGCCCCGCCAACCAAGTGGGCAAGGAGATCAAGCCGCCGCGCGGGATGGCCCTCCGTTTTTCGGGGCAGGTGTTCCGCGCCAACGCCACGGAGGCCACGCTCAACTTCTCCGGCGTCGCCCCCGAAGAAGAGGGCACCTACGTGCTGCCGGCCTTCAATGCCCGCTTCCCCTCGCAGATGGTGGTGGTGCCCGCCATCACCTTGATCGTCAGCAGCAAGACCGGCTACCGCAAGGAAGGCCGCGCCCGCGCCGAACTCGTCCTGCCCGACCGCACCTTCTATGTCGGCGAAAAGATCGCCGGCAGCGTGGTCATGCGCGGCAGCGAACAAGAGACGGTGACGGGGACGTTCGGCCTGGAATGCGAGGCCGAGGGCTTCAACTTCCAAACGGAGGGCTCATCCTTCACCCAGCCCCTGCAAGACGGGCATGGCCTCACGAAGACCTTCGAACTCACGCCGATCCGGGCGGGCCAAGGGGAATTCAACCTGAGCGGGATCATGCTCGTGAACACCGGCGACCGCATCAGCTCGCTCAGCACCTCCGGCCGTGACCGGCCGTTCAACTTCCGCCGCAAACTCTCCGTTGAGCACGTCCCGGAAACGGGTCGTCCCGCCGACTGGGGCGGCTCCATCGGCAAACTGGAAGCGACCCCGCCCGACCTCTCCAACCGCTTCCCGGAAGTCGGCGAGCCGATCAAGCTGAAGCTCACGCTCGTCGGCGAAGGCAACTTGGAACGGATCGTGGCGCCCGAAATTCCCGGCACGGATTCGTGGGACATCACCTTGGCCTCGGAGCTCCGCCAGCGGCGCAGCGAAGGTCGACGGACGTTCATCTACACGCTGGTTCCGCGCCTCCCGGGCGACCAGAAGACCCCGGCGGTCCGCTTCGCGACCTTCAACCCGGACAGCAAAAAGTTCGAGTCCGTGGAGTTCATCTCCGTCGCGGTGAAGGTCAGCGGCAACGCCCCCGCCAAGGTCGAACTGGTCACGATGGACCCCTCGGCCAAGATCGGCACCCCGGCGGCCAAGACGATCACCGGCCTGCTCACGCCCACCGTGGCCGCGGGCGCGAAGGGGGTCGCGAAGATCGAACCCCTCGCCGCCTCCCAACCCTTCTGGCTCTCCAACTCCGCCGCCTTGGTGGCCCTCCTGCTGGCCACGTTGGTCATCAGCGTGGTCGGTTACTTCGCCGCCCACCCCGAGATCTTGGTCCGCCGCCGCGCGCGGCTCGCCCTCCGCCGATACCGCACCGCCGCCCAGGAAGCCCAACGGCGCCAAGACTACGCCGCCTACGCCCGCGCGATCACCCAAGGCCTCCGCGCCGGGGCCGCGCCGCTCCTCCAGGCCGAACCCCTGGCGCTGACGCAAAGCGACATCCTCCGCGCCTTGCCCTCGGCGAACCTCACCCTCTTGACCGCCGTCTTCCTCGCGGCGGATGGCGCGAAATACGGCGCCAAAGACGCCGCCCAAGCCATCGCCGAAGACGCGCAACTGCAGGCCATGCTCAATACCTTGGAGGCACAACTATGAGCCGTTTCCTGACGCTGCTGGGGCTTTGCTTCTGGGGGGTGACCGCGCCCCTGCGGGCCGGCGTGGGCGAAGCCGCCTACGAACGCGGCGACTACGTCGAGGCCCTCCAAACCTGGCGCGCCCAGGCCGAACAGAACGGCGTCACCGCCGAATTGCTCGCCGCCATCGGCAACGCCGAGTGGAAGTTGGGACATAAAGGACGCGCGATGGTCTGCTGGGAACGCGCCTTGCTCTTGAGCCCGCGCAATCCCGTCGCCTTGGCGGGGATCAAGCACGCGCAAGGTGCCGGCGGCACGGATCGTCCGACGCAAACTTGGTCCGAGAACTACGCCGCCTTCCTCGGCGCCGACCTCTGGTTGATCCTCGGGGCGCTGGGCTTCTGGGGCACGCTCTTGGCGGTCCTCGTGCCCAAGCTTCGCCGTCAAGCGATGGGCGATTGGACGCAACGGGTCCTCATCACCAGCGCGACCTTGTTCGCCCTCAGCATCCCGGGACTCTACGGGGCCTACACCCTCGCCAGTCGCGCGGTGGTGCGCCGCACGGAGGTCGCCGTCAAGCTGACCCCGACGGTCCTGGGCGAAGCCTTGAACGGAACCGCCGAAGGGGATGTCCTCCGCACGGGTCGCAAGTTAAACGGCCACACCTTCGTCACCTCCGCCGACGGCAAGGGGGGCTGGGTAAAGTCGACCGAGCTTGAGCCCATCTGGGGCGGGGGCTTGCCGGCCAACCTCGATCAGATGCAGGCCCCTTAAGGGTTTGTCCTTGGACAATTTCGGGTCGCGGGTTTGGATGAACCCGTGCGCATCCTCGATCGCCATGTCTTGACCGAGACCGCCGTTGCCGGCGGCGTGGCCACGGGGGCGTTCATCTTTGTGATGGCGGCCGGCAACGTGCTCAGCCAAGTCGCCAGCGCCATCGCCGCCGGACGCGTCACCGCATTCGAGGGATTGGAACTGGTGGGACTGCTCTTGCCGGGACTCATCCCGTATGTCCTTCCGCTGGGCATGCTCACGGGCGTGCTCATGGCCTTCGGACGGATGGGCGCGCAACACGAGCTGACGGCCATGAAGGCGGGCGGCTTGAGCCTGCTCCGCATCGCCGCCCCGGCCCTCTTCCTGGCCGCCGGGTTGGCGCTCGCCGCCGCTTGGATCAACCTCGAGGTCGCCACGCGCTCCAACGATGAATACCGCCGCGTCCTGATGGGCTCGGTGAAGGACAATCCGGCCAGCCTCATCACGCCCGGGGAAATCAACCGCCAGTTCAAGGGCCTGATCATCCAAGCGCGCGAACGCAATGGACCCGTGCTCCGCGACCTCTGGATCTGGCGCCTCGACGCCGAAGGTCGGCTTTTCGAGACCATCCATACCGCCGAAGGCCGGCTGACGAAGGTCGATAAGCCCGACGGTTCCGCGGTGCTGCGTCTGGTCGCGATCTCCGCCCAGGTCGACACGCGCCGCCCGGGCGACGATGGTTTCAAATTCCCCTCCGTGACCAAGGAAGCCGGGCAGGCCCCGCTGGAATTCCCGGTCAGCGGCGTCTTCAAGGACGGCAGCGGCTACGATAGGAAGCTGCGGTGGCACACGACATCGGAATTGATCGCGCTCATGGACAAGGGCTGGCAGGTGCCGCCGAACGCCACGCCCGCCCAACTCGCCGAGAGCCGGATGATGCCACGCACGCAGCTCATGTCGCATCTGGCTTCCGCGTTCTCCATCTTCTCGCTGGCCCTGCTCGCCGTGCCCTTGGCCGTGCGCGTCGGACGCTCCGAAACGTTCGTCAACGCCGCCGTCGCCCTGGCCGTGGCGTTGAGCTACTATATCCTGAGTTCGGCGGCGGCGTGGGTCAAGAACCCGGCCTACCGCCCCGACCTGCTGGTCTGGCTGCCCAACCTCGTCGTCGTCACCGTGGCGGTCGTCCTGCTCCGCCGCGCCTCCAAGCACTGAGCCCTCAGCGGTCGCGCTTGTACCAGAGGAAGAACGCCAAGGCCATGTTGACCAAGGCGAAGACCTCGTTGAAGCCCTTCATGATGGCCGCGCCGAGGATCATATCCGAGCTGGCGGACAGCGAGCTGATCCGCGGGGCCAAGCGATAGGTTTCGTAGATGGGATGCTCGCCGAAGATGAGCACCGCCCAGAGCGGAAGGTCGGCGATCATCAACATGAAGCAATAAATCATGGCGCCCCCGAAACTGATGCGCGGCAGGATGCGGGAGCGGGAGACGAGGGGCCAGACCATGAGGAGGGCCGGGAGGAACATCGACCAGTGTTCGATGATGTGGAGGGTCCGGTCGCGCAAGGCGGCTTCATACAGTTCCGGGAAGTGCCAAACCGAGAAGTTGAAGTTGAAGATCAACCCGGCCACCAGCGGGTGGACCAAGAAGCGGGCAAACTTGAGCAACCGCGGGCGGGCCTCCAGGAAGGGGTCCGTCAGTTCCGGCGGGAGGCCGAGGACGATGAGCGGGGCCGCGATGTAGATGAGCAGCATGTGCTGCAGCATGTGCGCGGAAAAGAGGAAGGCTTCGCCGATCTGGTCGAGGGGGGAGCCCACCGCGATGTAGGCGACCGCCACGCCCAAATGGAAGCAGATGGCGTAACCACGCGGGTAGGCCTGCAAGCCCGGCACACAGCGGGCCCGCAGCGGACCGCAGGCCAGCGCATACGCCCAAGAAACGCCGACCACGAGGAGGAGCAGGAGCGGCTCGGTATGCCAGTGGAGCGGGACGTTCATTTGAGTTTGCTGAGCTTCAACACCCAATCCGGATCCGGCTCGACCGCAAACCGGGCGAACCAATGTTTGCGGCGCGCCTCCGCCCCGAGGGTCGTACCCCGGAACCGGGTGGCGAGCTGCCGGTAAGCCGCCTGGGCGGCGGGCGGGTCACGGTACTTAAGGAGGCTGCCGGCGAAGTGGAGTATCTGCGCGCCCGCGAGGTCGTCGTCCGGCAGGTGCTTCACCGCCTCCAAGCAGAGCCGGTGCGCTTCATACTGCGCATCCCGATAGACGCGCCCTTCGGGGACCAGGTGCTTGGCCGCCCACGCTTCAGCCCGCTTGACCTCATCCTCCGTCGGGGGTGCCCAAAGATTCTCGGGCTCATCGAGGATCGGGCGGATGCGCTGAGCCGGCAGGCCCCGGGGGTCATACCAGTGCGCTTCCAGGGACGCGGTCCACTCCAGGCCGAGTTCGCAGAAGAGGTAATCTTCACCGTGGGCATGCACATTGAGCGCGGCCTTCCAATAGGCGTCGGCCCGGGCTCGGCGAGACTGCTGGGGATCTTGGGCGATGCGCATCTGCGCCATGAACGCGCGCAACGTCTTCTGATGCTCCTCCGGCAGGTACGGCACGGCCTCCGCCCACCGGCCATCCCGGAACAGACGGCGGCCCAAGAGCGTCCGGACATGCTCCGAGGTCGTCATTCCATAGTTATGTACGCCCCCAAGTTTGGACGAGCCGGGCGTGACCTTCCAGGAACGATCGACGGCCCCCTTGAGTTCGTCGGTGGTCAAGACGCACTCGGCGACATAGTCGCCGTCCTCCAACATGCCTTCGTTATAAAAAAGGTTCATCGCCGGCACGTAGTGCCCGAAGTGCAATTCCAAGATCGCGAGTTCGACCCGCCCGCGGCTGACCGCGCCCGCCGCCTGACCGAAGTCGAAGGTGTACGTGTCATACTCACTATACATGAACGCCTTGCTGGTGTAATCGGGCACCCCCAGGTCCACGGACTCGTAGCTGTAGTCGATGCCATGGTAGGAGAAGTGGGGCGGGCCCATGAACTCATCTTGGGGCTGGGTGCCGCGGGTGGGCGCGGGTAACCGCTTGGCCGCCAAAGGGCGGAGCAACCGGGTGGCTCCGAGTTGGTCGCCCGACCGCACGCGCAAGCGGGCCGCGAGCAGTTGCGCCGTCGCATCGTTGGCGGGAGCCGACTGCAACGTCACCGCGCACGCGTCCCACTGGCCCAAGCGATACTGGAGGGCGGCGAGGCGAACCGCGTCTTCCTTGAAATCCACCTGCGCCGACCGCAAGGCCTGGAGCCACGCCGTGATGTCGGCGTTGAGCTCGGCCGCAAAACCACCGAGACCGTCCTGCGCCAACTGGCGGGCGGAACACAGGTAAGCCGTCGTCAACTTGCGGTGCAAGGGATCCTTGGTCAGCGGCGCCAGCTCGCCCGAAGCAAGGACCGCCCGCAGGACGTGCTCGATCGAATCGCGGGCCGTCGCATCCCCCCGGCGGTAAAGCTCCACGTAAGCCTGCAAGGCCCGGGCGGGGTCGACCGCCGGGTCCTCGGGGTCGTATGCGGACTCCAACGACGAGCCGTACAGGTAGGTCCGCGCCAGCCAGCCCTCCGCCGCGAGGTCCAGATGCGCGATCGCCGGGTGGCCGGCGGCGACCAATTCCTTGACCTGCCCGAGGTCGTGGCGGACCGCCGGCACGAGCGCTTCCGCGCCTTCGTCGTCGAGCTCATCCGCCAGCGCCATGCGCAGGCGGGCCTGCCGGTAGGCCGCCAGGGCGGAGAGGTTGCGGCGTTGCGCGGGCGGGAGCGCCAGCAAGGCTTCACAGAGCGCCAACGCATCGGTGCGGGCCAACGAGAGCGACCGGATGTAGAAGCGGAATTCCTCGGGCAAGTCGCGCAGGAGCTTGGGCAGGGCATCGGGGGTGACCAGCTTGACCGGACGGAGCACCGCGGTGGCGCCCGGCGGCAGGTCGTCGGGCAAGCCGCGTTCGCGCAGCGCGTAACGGAAACCCCAACGCCCCTGCTTGTCCTTGTAGATCAACCCGTGCTCATCCGCCGTCAGCAGCGAGAGGTGCAAGGCGGCCATCCTGACCAATTCTTCGCGCCGGGGATGCTGTTGCCGCGCGAGTTCCTGGTCGAGCAGCGCGACCACCGCGGCGAGCACCTGCTCCGTCTGCGCGATGGGCAAGGCCGCCGGCGGCGGGCCGAGCAAGGCGGTCAAGTCTTGCGACCAATTGGATTCGAGCGGGCGCTTCAAGGCCGCATCACCGACTTCCAAGGCGCTCGTTTCGCCCCACGGACCGTAACAGGCCCAGACCATCACGGCGCCTGTCATGGCGAGAAGGAATAAACTCAATGGGCGCCAACGATGCACCCACCCTTTCTAACGAAAGCCCGGGAAGCGGGAAAACCTTTTATCGGGAAAGTTGTTCGCCGCCGATTTCCGCGGTCAGGGTTTCCGCCGGCTGCGTCAGCCGCAGCCAACCCAGGACCCGGCGCTCGCCCGGGGCAAGAAACCCCGCCCGCGGATCGACGGTGAAGCGCACCGCGTTGCCGGCCGCCGGCGCGACCTCCCAGCCCAGCGCGGCATCGGCCCCGACCCAAGCGGCACCGGTCCAACGGACCTGCACCGGCGGCAAGGCGAGCGGCTGCTCGGTCGGATTATAAACGGTGAGATCCGTCAAGGCCCCTTGCGCCCGCAACTCCACGCGACAGCGGGCCGCGAGCGCCTCGCCCCGCACCATCTGGCCGAGGCCGGCGCGGGTCCAGTTCTGGCGATCCCCGGGGAACGGCAACCGGAACCAATCCACTCCGCGGACCAGCGGATAGCGGCCGGACTTCAGCACCGCCAAGACCTCGGCGACTTCCGAGGTCTCGGCGGGCATGAGTTGCGTGAAGGCCGTCCCCGCAGGCAGTTCGCGGCTTTCGGCCCGCACGCCCAAGAAGGTCCCCGCGCGTGCATAGCACGCCACATACGCATAGGTCGGCAAGGCGACGCGGAAGGGACGGCGGCCCAGGTCCTCGGCCTGCGCGATCCAACGGATCGCCTCCCTCGCGGAGACCAACCGCGCGGGTTCTTTGGCGTTCGGCCGCTGGGTGGCATGGACCTGCAACGTGAAACCATCCACCGACTTCAGAAGAGGCCCGGCGCCAGGGGCCGACAGCCATGAGGGCAAGACCGTGATCGTCACGGCCAAGTCGGGGGCCGACTGCTTGAACCCCTGCAGGCGCTCGGCGTAAGCGGATAACAACCGCACGGGACAGTCGAAGTCGACCTGCACCTGGGTGACCGTGAGCCCCGCTGCCCGGGCGGCGGCGAGTCCTTCGTGCAAGAGCGCAAAGCCCGGCTGCAGGTTAGGCTCCGCCGCCCCCCCGAGCGCGGAGCCGGTGCCGATGCGGACCGCCAAAGAAACCGGCCGGCCCGTGGCGAGCAGCTGCGGCCATGGCGGGCGGACGGCCCGCGGTGGCTGGCCGAGTCCACATTCGCCGACCAGCACGATGAGCGCCCCCACCTCGGTCGGCAGTTCCGCCGGAGCCAAGGAAGCCACGGCGGCGGCATCCCAACCCTGGCGCCATACATAGGCCGCCTGCGACAACCCCTGAAAAGCAGGAGGCTCCTCCCGCCGGCACCCTGCACCGATGCACAGGCAAGCCAACAGGAAGAGCCTCAGCCGGCGCATCAGCCGGGTTTAGCTAAACCACTTCGTATCGATGCGGTCGACGGAGAACAAGGCCAGCACCGCCGCGTAGGTGGCGAACGCGAGCGCCATGCCGCACATGAAGATCCAGAACAGGAGCTTGTGGTCGTAGATCAGGTGCATGAACCACAGGATGACCGCGAAGAACTTGATGGCGGACATCAGCGAAAGCGCCGTGAGGATGACCGGCATCGGCACGGGCAGGAAGATCAGGACGATCTCCGCGCCGGTGATGGCGGCCAGCCAGAGGGCCAGCGTGATGAAGTGGTGGTAACGGCGGACTTCTTCGGCGAGGAAGTCAGGGTCGTGGGCGACGGCTTCGGACATGGCGTAAGGAGGGCTGGAAGATTATTTGGCGAGCGGCAGACCGGTGCCCCAGAAGCCGCTGGGCCCGAGGTACTCGACGAGGTAGACGACGGTGAAGATGACGATCCAGACGATGTCGACGAAGTGCCAGTAGAGGCCCGCGATTTCGACGTCCAGGCCGGCCATGTGACCGGTGAGCTTGCCGGTGAAGCTGTAGAAGTAGAGCAGGACGAGCCAGAGGATGCCGATGGCGACGTGGGTGCCGTGCGTCCCGGTCAGGACGTAGAAGGTCGAACCCAGCACGCTGTTCTGGATCGTCAGGCCTTGGTGGTAGAAGTGGGTGAACTCGTAGACCTGGCAGCCGAGGAAGATGAGGCCGAAGAAGATCACGCCCAGCACGTTGCGGCGGAAGGACTTCAGCTGCCCCTTGTGCATGGCGGATACCGCGAGCGCCATCAGGAAGGACGACATCAGCAGGATGAACGTCGAGAAGGACGTCAGCTCGATGTTGAAGAGCTTCTGGATGAACTGCTGGTGGCCTTCGGCGTCGGTGAAGCCCGTCGGGTAGAGCTTGCGGTAGAGCAGGTGCGTCGAGATCAGCGTCCCGAAGAACATGCAGTCCGAAGCAAGGAACAGCCACATGATGAGTTTCTTGTGGTCGATCCCCGTGGAGGTGGGAGCGTGCGCGTGGGTCGCGTCGGCGGCTTGAGACATGGTGCTAAAGATTGGAAGTGGCGGGGGAGGTGATCAGTAGGCCGAGGATTCAGCCTTGGCCTGCGCGGCGGCGCCGTGCGGATCGGACGGGGTCTTGAGCATGTAGCCGCCCGGACCTTCGAGGGCCCAGAGCCAGATGCCCATGAACATGACGCCGAGGCCGGCGATCACGACCCAACCGGCATGCGGTACGCCCATCGCCATCATCGGCATGCCGAAGCCGATGATCAGGAAGCCGAAGCCCGCGAGGAGCGGGAACCAAGACTGGCTCGGCATGTGGACGCCGGCTTCGCCGCCATCGTTTTCGTAGGCCAAGCGATGCACGCCATGCTTGTGCTCGAAGAACACGTCACGGGTGGCGATGATCGGGCTGCGGGCGAAATTGTATTCCGGCACCGGGGAAGGCAGGGACCACTCGAGCGTGCGGCCGTTCCAAGGATCGCTGGCGCACTTGACGCCCTTGAAGGCGGTGTAGACCAGGTTCACGAAGGCGAGGAAGACGCCGAGGCCGAGGATGAAGGCGCCGATGGTGGCGACGTAGTTCCAGGTCTCCCAGCCGTTGCCGGCATGGTAGGTGTGGGTGCGGCGCGGCTGGCCCGCGAGGCCGAGGTAGTGCATCGGGCCGAAGGCGAGGTTGAAGCCGAGGATGACCATGCCCGTGGCGAGGTAAGCGATGCCTGCGTTGGGCATGCGGCCGAAGATCTTCGGGAACCAGAAGTACAGGCCGGCCATCAGGCCGAGGAGCACGCCGCCGAGGAGCACGTAGTGGAAGTGCGCGATGACGAAGTAGCTGTCCTGCTGCTGGGCGTCCGCCGGGGCGGCCGAGTGCATGACGCCGGAGAAACCGCCGCACATGAACATCCAGATGAACCCGAGGGCGAGGACCATCGGCGGGGTGAAGCGGATGCGCCCGCCCCAGATGGTGCCGAGCCAATTGAAGATCTTCACGCCCGTCGGCACGGCGATGGCCATGGTGAGGAGCGAGAACGCGGCGGTCGGGATCGGACCCAGACCCGTGGTGAACATGTGGTGGCTCCAGACGGCGAAGCCGAGGAAGCCGATGACCGCGCCCGAGAACACGATGATCGGGTAACCGAAGAGGGCCTTGCCCGTGAAGGTCGGGAGGATTTCGGAGACGATGCCCATCGCAGGGAGGACGAGGATGTACACTTCCGGGTGACCGAAGATCCAGAAGAGGTGCTGCCACAGGACGGGCTGGCCACCCGCGGAGGGGTTGAAGAAGTTCGCGCCGAACTGGCGGTCGAACATGAGCTCGATCAGGGCGACGGTGATGGCCGGGAAGGCCAAGATGATGAGGATCGAGGTGACGAGCGTCATCCACGTGAACACCGGGAGGCGCATCATGGTCATGCCCTTGGCGCGCATGTTCACGATGGTGCAGATGAAGTTGAAGGAAGCCGCAAGCGAGGCGATGCCGAGGATCTGGATGCCGATGATCCAGAAGTCGGTGCCGACGCCGGTGAAGCGCGGCGCCTGCAGGGCGGCGTTGGCCTGACCGAAGGTACCCGAGAGCGGGGCGTAGCTGAACCAACCGTTGGCCGGGGCGAAGTCGGTATAGACCAAGGCCTTGTGCCAGGCGAAGTTGTCGAACCAACCGGCGAGGTGCGCGAATTCGAAGAGCCAGCTGCCGTTGAGCACCAGGGCGCCGGCGACGAACGTCCAGAGCGAGAAGGCGTTCAAGCGGGGGAAGGCCACGTCGCGGGCCCCGATCTGCAGCGGAACCAGGAAGTTGAAGAACGCGGCCGAGAGCGGCATGACCCCGAGGAAGATCATCGTGGTGCCGTGCATGGTGAACAGCTGGTTGTACATGCGCGCCGTGACGAAGTCGTTGTCCGGGCGGGCCAACTGCGTGCGGATGGCCAAGGCCTCGACGCCACCGACGAGGAAGAAGAGCATCGCGAAGGCACCGTACATGATGCCGAGCTTCTTGTGGTCGACGGTGGTCAACCAGTCGAACAAGCCGCGGGTGCGGTCGGGGCGGAACAGGCCGAGGTCGCTGCGCTCAGGCGCGAGCTCCATCTTGTCGGCGACGGGGGCGTGGTGCGAATCGTGGGACATCTGCGTAAGGGGTCGAAAGGGTTACTTCAGGGTGAGGAGGTATTCGGCGAGGCAGTCGAGTTCCTCGGCGGTGAACTGCTGCTTCGAGACGTTGAGGCCCGCGACGTTGAACATCGCGTAGTAGTGCATGCGATTGCCGGGCTTCACGTCCTTGGTCGGCTTGCCGTCCGCGCCATGCGACGTGCCGGAGGAACCGATCCACTTGATGAGGTTGGCCTTGAGCGTGACGGGGTCGACCGGGACCGAGGCTTCGGTGTTCTTCTCCTGCTTCTCGAGGGCGAGCTGGGCCTTCGGATCGCGGTTATCGAGCCAAGCGCCGGCGAGCGACTTGCGCGAGGCGACGTGCGTGAGGTCGGGACCGAACATGCCCGCGCCGAATTGGCCGGAGATGTTGTGGCACATCGCGCAGGTCTTGGCGGCGAAGATCTCCTTACCCTTGGCGGCCTTCGAACCCGGGGTCGGCTCCGCGGCCGGCGCCTTCTGGGCCTTCACCCAAGCGTCGAACGCGGCGGGCTCAACGACTTCGCAACGGAAAAGCATGTAGGCATGGGAATCACCGCAGAATTCGGCGCACTGGCCGTAGTAGTGGCCAACTTGGTCGGCCTGGATCCACATGATGTTCTTGCGGCCCGGCATGAGGTCGACCTTACCGGCGATCTTCGGGATCCAGAACGAGTGGATGACGTCTTCGGAGCGCAGGTTGATGCGGACGGCCTTCCCCTTGGGGATGACGATTTCGTTCGGGACGGTGTGCTTGGCATCGCTGGTCAGGCCGAGCTGCGGGTATTCGAAGCGGAACCACCACTGCTTGCCGATGACGTCGATTTCCAGGACCTGTTCCTCGACGGCCTTCGCGTAATTTTCC
>CALQIY020000024.1 GCA_943330755.2 Opitutus sp. GAS368 | reverse complement strand
TTCACACGCTTGGAGACAACATTGATGAGAATGTTGGCATCAGGAATGATCTTTCGGGCATCTTGCAGGTAGTCGTCGCGCATGGTGGGTTCCCGCACAGGGAACCACGAAACCTAGGGCAGCACCCCCCTCTGGCAAGCGTTTTCAAAAGGGTCCAAAAATGCCTTTGCCCTCCCCCATTTTAGGGGCAATAAAGAGCCCCATCTCTATGGCAGACCCTGAAAATTACGGCGAACAGATGAAATCCAAGGGGGGTATCTCGCGGGTTTTCAAGGCCCTCGGGTATACTTGGGATGGCCTCAAAGCCGCGGCCCGGCACGAAGAAGCCTTCAAACAAGAGCTCTACGTCATCGTCCCCCTCTCCATTGCGGCTTGGTTCGTCCCGGTCAGTTTCCTTGAACGCGCCCTGCTGTTCTCCGTCCTCCAGCTCATCCTGATCGTGGAACTCATCAACTCGGCGATCGAGGCCAATACGGACCACATTTCCCTCGAACGTCACCCCTTGGCCAAGCGTGCCAAGGACATGGGTAGCGCGGCCGTCTTCCTCGCGATCGTCATCGCCGCTGCCTGCTGGGTCTGCGTCCTTTGGGAGAAATACGGCCGAAACGCCTAAGCTTGGCTAGCCGGGAGGCGTGCAGCCTACCAAACGAAAGAACCCGCCAAATGGCGGGTTCTTTTGCGAACGGGAAGTCGGACTTAGGCCTTGGTGACGAGGCCGGCCTTGAGGGCCTTGACCGAGACCCACTGGCGCTTGATCGAGCCGTTAGGCTGGAGAACGCGGATGCGCTGGACGTTCGGACGGAAAACGCGCTTGGTCTGCTTCACGAGCTGGAAGCCGATACCGCCGCTCTTCTTGGACTGACCGCGGTGAATGATTCGGCGGCCCTTGACGGGGCGCTTGCCGGTGACGCTGCAGATACGGGACATAGTAGTTCGAGCTCCTTAGGAAGGTCGGAGCAAAGGGGTGGTGAGGCGATTGGCAAGCGGTAAGTGGGGGAGACTAACTTCTGCGCATTGCGCGGTCCAACCCCCGAAGACCCTCGGAAAACTGGGCTGGATCGAGCAAAAGGCTCAAAATCAGGTACCCGGTCGTCGCGGGCATCCCATAGAAATAACCGGGATGAGCCCAAATTCCTTCGTCCAAGGCATTAAAGAGGAGCCGCTCCTCGGAAACCCCAGGAGGCAGAGCCAAGATACCCATCCAGCCTGCCGGACGGGGTAGCACCGAACAAGGATGGCCCGAAGCAACCACCCAGGCCTTCAGCGCAGCCTCATTTTGGGCCACCCGGGCTCGGAGGGAGGCGCGGAGGGGTTCAGCCCGGCGGATGAGGTCAGGCAAGGCCAACTGCGCCCCCGTGCTCACCGAAAGGAAGGCGTCGGCAATATGCTCCAAACGGCGGCAAGACTCGGTGGCATGGTTGGCGGGGCCAGCGACGACGATCCATCCGGCCTTCAGCTGCGGGGCGACCGCAACCTTGGAGAGTCCGCTCAGGACATAAAGGGCCACCTGGGTTTCATCGACCCACGTGCCCGGAGAGACCACGCCCTCGGCCGGGTAATCTAGGAAGACCTCGTCACAGATGATGCCAAGGCTGTGCTTGAGCGCGAAGTTGCGGAGTAGGTCGCGGTCGCGGCGACCCACGAAGGCGCCCGTCGGATTGGAAGGATTGATGCAGACGATGGCCTTCGTCCGGCCGCCCGCCTTGAGCTGCCCAGGGTCAATGACCCACTCGCCCGCCAACTGCGTCAACTTATACGGACGCAACGTGACGCCTTCCAAAGCCGCGAGGACTTCGAGCAATGGATACGCGGGTTCAGGGACGAGCACCTCGTCGCCGGGATTGCAGAGCAACTTGAAGAGCCAGCTATACCCTTCGCTCGTACTCGCGGACAGAAAAAGTCGGTCGGCGGAGACCCGGACACCGCGGGCCGAATAATAATCGGCGATGGCCGCGCGGGTCGCGGCGAGGCCGCGCGGATCCGGCTCCTGGCGCTGGAGGCCTTCCTTGCGCATGAAGGAACCGAGCTCGGCGACCGACCAACCAAAACCCGCGGTGGCGGGATTCGCATCCGACATATCGAGGAGCGGCAGATTGGCCGAGAGCCTTTTCGCCTTTGCCTTGCTGAGGGCGTTCGGAACATCGGCAAAGGCAAGACGGGTACTGAACATGGTAAAGGTGGCGGCGGTTAGCGGTTGGACAGCGAGGGAAGCAACAATCCGCAACGAGACCCCACAAGCAAGGGTTATGAACCACTCTTGGCACTTAAGCGCCGTCGACCACCTCCGTCGGGCGGAATGACGGAGCGGCTGGCCCGGATGAGCCCGCCGGCCCCGCGGCACCATCGCGACGTGAGGCCCGAAAACGGATCAACCCACCCAAGAGCCGGCCGACCTCCTCGGCTCGCCCCAAAAGAGACTCGCAGAGACGCCCGTCGATCAGGCCGACCTCTTGGATTACCTCGAGTTGCGTGCGAAGTTCGCCAAGCGAACCTCTTGCAATATACAGAAACCTTAAGGCGTCCTGATTCGTCCCTCGGCCGGCGCCTTCGGCAATGTTAGACGGAACGGAAATCGCTGCACGACGAACTTGATCAACAAGCGCAAAGTCTGTCCGCACGGCAGCAACATTGACCGCTCGATAGACTTCGACCGCAAGGTCTTTGGCGGACCTCCATGCCGAGAGATCGCGATAACCAACCACCTTGGGATTCCCTGGAAGATGCATAGACGGATAACCATCGGGATAAACATGCCGATGGCACTTCCATCGATTACCCAGCATGCGGCTAGCGAATATCCCCGCCGGCGGACCCCGCCAGCACCCCACCTTCGTGCGCCCAACCGCTAACCGCCAACCACTATCACCCGACGACCGCCTTGGGCTTCCACTTCCAGGATTGAATTCAATCCCTCCCCCTCCAAAGGTATCCCCATGTCCCTTCAAGTCCTGAAACCCCGCGTGCGTGGCTTCATCTGCATCACTTCCCACCCGGAAGGCTGCGCGGCTCATGTCCGTGAACAGATCGCCCATGTGAAGTCCCGCCCGGCCCTCAAGGATGGCCCGAAGTCCGTCTTGGTCATCGGCGCCTCCACGGGCTACGGGCTCTCGTCGCGCATCGCCGCGGCCTTTGGCTCCGGTGCCGCCACCCTCGGCGTCTTCTTTGAGCGCAACGGCGAAGGCGACAAGCCCGGCAGCCCTGGCTGGTACAACACGACGGGATTCCATGCCGAAGCCAAGAAGGCCGGCCTCACCGCCCTCTCGCTGAACGGCGATGCCTTTTCCGCTGAGCTCAAGGCCCAGGTCATCGAGGCCATCAAGTCCAAGATGCCCGGCGGCAAGGTCGACCTCATCGTCTACTCCCTCGCCTCCCCGCGCCGCACGGCTCCGGACGGCGTCACGTACAAGTCCACCCTCAAGCCGACCGGTGCGCCCTTCCATGCCAAGAACCTCGACACGGACCGCAAGGTCGTGAACGACGTCACCCTCGACACCGCCAACGCCGAAGAAATCGCCCACACCGTCAAGGTCATGGGGGGCGAAGACTGGGAACTCTGGATGAACGCGCTCGATGGCGCCGGCGTCCTCAAGGAAGGCTGCCAGACGGTCGCCTACTCCTACATCGGACCGCAGGTGACCTGGCCCATCTACAAGGACGGCACCATCGGCAAGGCGAAGGAAGACCTCGAACGCGCGGGGCGCAAGATCGACGACCTCATGAAGCTGCACCGCGGTCGCGCCTTCGTCTCCGTCAACAAGGCCGTCGTGACCCAGGCCAGCTCGGCGATCCCCGTCGTCCCGCTCTACGTTTCCCTGCTCTTCAAGATCATGAAGGCCAAGGGTAACCACGAAGGCTGCATCGAGCAGATCCAGCGCCTCTTCGAGAAGCAGATGTACAACGGCAACGCCCTCGACTTCGACGACCATGGCCGCGTCCGCATCGACGACTGGGAGATGCGGCCCGAAATCCAGAAGGCCGTGTTCGACATCTGGCCCCTCGTGACCACCGAGACCTTGGATCAATACGGCGACTTCGCCGGCTACCAGACGGACTTCCTCAAGAACTTCGGCTTCGGCCTCGCCGGCGTGGATTACGACGCCCCCACCGAAGTCGAACGTCCCATCGAGAACGTCTAAGGTGACCAAGGTCTTCTCCATCGCGAACCAAAAGGGCGGCGTCGGCAAGACGACCACCGCCGTGAACCTCGCGGCCGGCCTCGCCCGCCTGGGCATCCGCACCCTGCTCATCGACCTCGACGCGCAGGCGAACGCGACCAGCGCGCTCGGCATCGAGAAGACCGAAGGCAAATCCCTCTACAAGGTCCTGCACGGCGAAGCCAAGGTCGCCGACATGATCGTGGCGACCTCCACCGAAAAACTCGACCTCATCCCCTCCGAGGTCGACCTCGCCGCCGTGGAGTCCGAACTCGCGCAAGCCGAGAACTACCTCGGTCGTCTCCGCGCCAGCCTCGCCCCCATCATCGAAGCCAAGACCTACGGCGCCATCCTCATCGATTGCCCGCCGGCCCTCGGCATGCTCTCGATGAACGCGCTCAGCGCGTCGGACTTCCTCTTCGTCACGCTGCAGACCGAATACCTCGCGATGGAAGGCCTCGGCCAGATCGTCGGCGTGGTCGACCAACTCAAGGCGGCCGGCGCCACGGAAAAACTGGCGCTCGGCGGCATCGTCATGACGATGTACGACGTCCGCACGAAGCTCTCCCGCCAGGTGGTCGAAGAAGTGAAGACCCACTTCCCCGCCCTGGTCATGGAAACCATGATTCCGCGCACCATCCGCTTGTCGGAGTGCCCGAGCCACGGTCAGACGATCTTCCAGTACGATGCGCACTCCCCGGGGGCGGTCGCCTACGAGGCGCTGGCCAAGGAATTCAGCAAGCGGTTCGGCCTGAAGTAAGCCACGAAGGTTGACTGGCGGACGGGCAGGTGGATGCTGACCTCACCTCCCCATGCGCCCCGCCCTCCTGCTCGGTCTGCTGTCTTTTGGCCTCATCACCCGTCCGGCGGGCGCGGCTGAAGAAACCAAGCCTACCGCACCCGCCGCACAACCGGCGCCCGCCAAAACCGGCAAGGGTCGCCCCATCGTGCTCGGTCCGGATGACAAGCCCGCCTACGGAGAACCACCGGCAAGCATCTTTCAGCGGCAGGAAGATATCCCCCACGGCAAACTCGAAACGATCGAGTACGCGTCCAAAACCGTGGGCACCACCCGTCGGCTCAAGGTCTACACGCCCCCCGGCTACACCAAGGAAAAGTCCTATCCCGTCCTCTACCTGCTGCACGGCATCGGCGGCGATGAGAACGAGTGGCAGCGCTTCGCCAAAGTCGACGTGCTCTTGGACAACCTCATCGCGGCCGGCAAAGCCAAACCGATGATCGTGGTCCTGCCGAACGGCCGCGCCCGCAAGGACGACCGGGCCACCGGCGACATCTATGCCGCCGCGCCCGCCTTCGCCAATTTCGAGCGCGACCTCCTCGACGACGTGATTCCGACCATCGAAAAGAATTACGGGGTCGACGCCAAACGCGAGCAACGCGCCCTCGCCGGCCTCTCCATGGGCGGCGGCCAGACCTTCAACTTCGGCCTGACTCACCTCGATACGTTCGCTTGGGTCGGCGGCTTCTCCGCGGCCCCCAACACGAAGCCACCCGCCACCCTGCTCCCCGACCCGGCGGCCGCGAAAAAGCAACTGAAGCTCCTTTGGGTTTCCTGCGGCAATCGCGATGGCCTGCTGAGCATCAGCCAAGGCATGCACGCCTACCTCAAGGAAAAGGAGGTGCCGCACGTCTGGCACGTGGACGGCAACGGACACGACGCGACGCACTGGCGCAACGCGCTCTATTGGTTCAGCCAACAGCTCTTCCGCTGAGCTGGATGGCCAAAGCCACGCAACGCGTCCGTCCGGTGCGGAGCTTCGCGGAGCTCCGCGAAACGCGCTTCGCCGGCGACGTCAACGCCCTCTGCTGGGAGCGCGCGTTGCCAGGCGACTACGCCGAGGTCATCGCCGCGTTGGGCGCAGGGAACGGCATCGTGACCATCGACGATGACCGCCTCCAGGCCCTCGACCTCAGCCCCGCCGGACAGCTCGCGGCCGCGGCGCTACTCGCCGACCAAGCCTTGCTGCGGGCCCATGACCTCGCGCCTTCGCTGAACTGCATCTACGACTGCGTCCGCGGACCGGACGCCGGCATCGTGCCGACCGACGTGCTGTCGTTCCACGTCGATACGGCCCCCATCGAGGTCGACACCTGGCTGTGCACCTACCACGGCGCCTGCAGCGAAGGCCTCGCCAACGAGGAAGCCCTCCGCAAGGTGGACCAACCCGGGATCCGCGCGGCGCTGCTGCAGGAATACGGCGGAACCGACGACGCCGGCTTCGCCGAGTTCCTATCCGAGCAATCCTACGACCTCCATTACGCCCCGGCGCCGACCGCTCAGCCCTACGCGTTCGGAACGTTTTCCCTTTGGCGGATCGCGACGCAGTGGCCCGGCAGCCCCGTTCCGCCGTGTATCCATCGGGCCCCCGAGAACCACCCCGGCTCGCCGCGCCTGCTGTTGATCAGCTGAAAGCCGCCCTTTTCATCCTTGTGCGTTTGACCAATGCGTACGTCCCCGCTGGATAGCGGGATGTCCGTTCAGACACGCCGTGCCCTGACCGGCGTGCCCGCGCACGCTTGGGCGCCCGTGGCCTGTTCGGAAGGCGCCACCCACGGCGTCATCGTCCTGCTGGCCTCCAACCTCGGCGCGGCCGAAACGCTGGCGGAAGAGACGGCGCAACTCCTGACGTTGCTGAACGGCGCGCAGCCCATCGCCCGAACCTTGACCGAAGCCGATGCCGCGGTGCCGGCCTTTGAAGCCGATTGCGACCTGCTCGGCGTGCTCTCCCTGCTGCGGCACGGGAAGCACGACCCCCAACGGCCCTTGCTCATCGCCTGCACCCCAGGATCCTTGGCCCGCCGAGCCCCCGCCCCGGAAGCGGCTGCCCGGGCGGAGATGGTCATCCGCAAAGGCGATACGCTCGAGCTCCGGGCCTTTGCGCAACGCCTCGCCGGCGAGTTCGGCTACGACCACGAAGCCCTTTGTGAACAGCCCGGGGAATACGCCCTGCGCGGCGGCATCCTCGACGTCTACCCGCTGAACGCGCAGATGCCCGTGCGCATCGACCTGTTCGGCGACAAGGTCGAGTCCCTCCGGCCGTTCGACCCTGCGACGCAACGGAGCGAAGGGGAAGTCGAGGGGCTGGTGATTTGCGCCCCGCGCGATGATTCCGGTCGCGTCGCCGAGGCCCCCTTCTTCCGGCACCTCCCGGCCGACGTCCTGATCGTTTCGGTCGACCGCTCGCACGAAGATGTCCTCTGCGCCGAACTGCACACGACCCAACTGCCTCAGCTCATCCTGGAAGAAACGGATGATGCCCCCGCGGGCTATGCGGCGCAGGCGCTTGAAAGCCAGCCCGCGGAATCATTGCTCATCGGCTCGGCGACCGAGGGCACCGAACACCGCCCCGCCCTGCTCCGCGCCGCCGCGGCCCTGGCGAAGGACGGCCGACCCTGCCTGCTCGCCGGCGATACGGACGGGTCGGTCGACCGACTGAACACCGAAGTCAAAGCCGCCGCCATCCGTGGCTTCAAGCCCCGCGTCTGCGCGGGACGCTTCGGCGGCGGGCTCTTGCTCGCGCCGGGGAAACTGGCGGGCTTGCTCAAGGACGGACTGGTCCTGCTTACGGAACGCGAACTCTTCGGGCGGCGCAAGCGGCCGCTGGCCTCCCTGCCCCGCCGCCGCACCGCGGTCCGGGCCGCCATCGGGCGGGCGCTCGACTTCGGCGAACTCGCCGACGGCGACGCTTTGGTGCACGTCACCCAAGGCATTTGCCTCTTCCGCGGCATCAAGGCCCACGAACACAACGGCCGCACCGAAGACTTCATCGGTTTGGAATTCGCCGAGAAGTCGATGCTGCACCTCCCCGTCCGGGAGTCGCACCTGCTCTCGCGCTACATCGGCATCGGCCGCGCCACGCCCAAGCTTTCCAAACTCGGGGGCGGCGGGTGGGAGCGCTCGCGGAAGGCCGCCGAAAAAGCCACCGCCGACCTCGCGGCGCAGTTGCTCGCGATGCAGGCCGCGCGCTCGACCAAGCCCGGCATCGCCCACCCGAAGGACGCCGACCATGCTTGGATGGGCGAGTTCGAGCGTTCCTTCCCGCACCGCGAGACTCCGGACCAGACCCGCGCGATCGCGGACGTGAAAGCGGACATGGAACGGGCCGCGCCCATGGATCGACTCGTCAGCGGCGACGTGGGCTTCGGCAAAACCGAGGTCGCCCTCCGGGCCGCCTTCAAATGCGTCCTGGGCGGCCGCCAGGTCGCGATCCTCGCGCCCACCACCGTGCTCGCGCAACAGCACTACGAAAGCTTCCGGGAACGCCTCGCGCGGTGGCCCATCTCCGTCGAGCTCCTCAGCGGCTTCCGCACCGCCAAGCAGAAGGCCAACGTGCGCGCCCGCGCCGCGGCGGGCACGGTCGACGTCGTCGTCGGCACCCACGCCCTGCTCTCCGACGGCACATCCTTCGGCAAACTGGGCCTCGTCATCATCGACGAGGAACATCGCTTCGGCGTCCGGCACAAGGAACGCCTCAAGGAGATGCGGACGGAGGTCGACGTGCTGGCCATGAGCGCCACGCCGATCCCCCGGACGCTGTACCTCGCGCTGGTGGGGGCCCGCGACCTGAGCGTCATCGAGACGCCGCCCCGCGAACGCCTCCCCATCCGCACCGTCGTCCGCAGCTACGATGAAAAACTGGTCCGCGATGCGGTGAAGGCCGAGCTAGCCCGCGGCGGCCAAGTCTTCTACCTGCACAACCGCGTGGAAACGATCCGCGCGGTCGCCGAACGGCTCGCCGCGCTCGTGCCCAAGGCGCGCATCATCGTCGGCCACGGCCAGATGGGCGCGGGCGAACTCGAGGAGACGATGTCGGCGTTCGTCGCGGGCGAATACGACATCCTCGTCTGCACCACGATCATCGAGACCGGCCTCGACATCCCCAACTGCAACACGCTGATCATCGAAGGGGCCGATCGCTTCGGCCTCGCCCAGCTCTACCAGCTCCGGGGACGCGTCGGACGCTTCAATCGCCAAGCCTACGCCTACCTTTTCCTGCACCGGCACGCGGCCTTGGTCGGTACGGCCCATCGGCGCCTCTCGGCCATCCGCCAATACAACCAGTTGGGCGCGGGCTTCCGCATCGCCATGCGCGACCTGGAATTGCGCGGGGCGGGCAACATCCTCGGCGCGGCGCAAAGCGGCCACGTCGCCAACGTCGGGTTCGACCTGTACTGTCAATTGCTCCGTCGGAGCGTCGCCAAACTCCGCGGAGACCGCGGCGCGGGCGTCGACCGGTGCGAGTTGAACCTGGATTTCATCGACCACACCCAAGCCACCCTCGGCGTCGAGCAGAGCAATTCCAGCGCCGGCGAGGGCCCGTTGCTCACCGCGACGTTGCCGTCGGACTGGATCCCGGAAACCCGCCTGCGGATCGAAGCTTTCCGCAAGGTCGCGCTCGCCACCGATGCCGACGAGGTCGCCGAACTGCGCGCCAACCTCACCGACCGCTACGGCCGCCTACCGCCCGAAGCGGCAGCCTTCCTCCAACTCGCCGAGATCCGCTGCTTGGGGGAAGCCAAGGGCATCACCGCCATTTCCACCGATGGGACCACCCTGCGCTGCCTCCAAATCAGCCCCGGACGGCCACCGGAGCCCATCTTGGTCGGAAATCGGTTTCCCCGCTTGACCGTCAAGGACCCCCTGCGGAAACTCACGGAAATCCGTGGCTTCCTGTCACGGCTGTCCGCACCTCCTGGTTCATGAACGCTCTTTCAATTTCCTGCCTCCTCCTCGGCGCGGTCACCTTTGCGCCGGCCCAGGCGCTCCCGAAAAAGACCCCAGCCGAAGCCACGGCCGCCCAGCGCTGGTCCGAACTCAACGCCGACCGTATCGCGGGCAACGCCAACGGCCAGCCCATCACGCTTTCGGACCTGCGCCGACAGCTCGCCCCTTTCGTGGAGGAAATCGGTCGCGGCAAGAGCGATGCGGAATTCAACCAGATCATCGCGACCTACGCCGAAGAAGCGCTCAAGCAGATCACCGACCGCCAATTGGCCATCGCTGAGTTCAAGACCAGCGTCGGGAAGGTACCCGCCTCCTACATCGACGGCGATATCGAGGAAACCATCCGCCGCGATTTCAACGGCGACCGCAACCGATTCGTCGCTTCCCTCCGAGCCACGGGTCACACGCCGCTTTCCTACCGCAAGTTCATCGAGGACCGCATCATCTTCGAATACATGATCGGACAAGTCCGCCGCACGGCCTTGGAAGTTGGCCCCGGCAAACTCCAGGCCTATTACGACGCCCATCGGTCGGAGTTCGTCCGCAAGGAAAGCGTCCAGCTCCGCCAGATCACCTTGATGCAAGGCGCCAGCGAAACCCTCGCCGAGGGCAAGGCCCGCGCCGAAGCCTGGGCGGCCGCCCTCCGCGACCCGGCGAAACTCCCCGCGACCGCGACGCGTTACAAGACGACGATCAAGGCGGCGGCTCCGGGTTTCGCCGAGGTGGCCGAAGCGATCAGCACCGACGACTTCGCCAAGCAAGGCGGCGACACCGGCTGGAAACCGCTCGAAGACATCAACGAACGCGTGGTCGGCGTGGTGAGCCGCATGAAGGACGGCGAGATTTCGGAAGCCCTGCAGTTTGACATTCCGGGTAGCCCGGCCCTCTGGTTCATCCTGAAGCGCGAAGGCTTCAAGACGGCGGGCACCGACACCCTGGAAGACCCCAAGGTTCGCGCGCTGGTCGAGGAGCGCGTCCGCTCCCAGGCGATCAAGGAAGCGGTTGAGAAGTGGTTGGCCGAACTCCGGACCAAGCACTACGTGGAATACCGCTGAAGATGCCCGCAGCGCCTAACGCCTTCCGTTGCCGCGCCTTTCCGCAACGGTCCGCCGGCGTGCTGTTGCACCCGACCGCCCTACCGGGCCCGGGACCCATCGGGACGCTCGGCGCGGAAGCCCACCGCTTCATCGAAGCGCTGGCGGCGGGCGGTTTCACCTGGTGGCAGGTCTGTCCGCTTGGTCCGACCGGCTACGGCGACTCGCCTTACCAAGCGCTCTCCATCTTCGCCGGCAACCCCTACCTGCTGGATCTCGGTGACTTGGAGCGGCGCGGTTACCTCACGGCGGCGGAAGTCGCGGGCATCCACCGCGGCGCGGACCAACAGACGAATTACGGACGCCTCTGGCATGAACTCCGCCCCCTCCTCAAGCGAGCCGGCGGCCGCGCGGCCGTGGCGCTCGCCCACGACGCACGCTTCCTGAAATTCCAAACCGACCAGGCCGCCTGGTTGCCGGCTTGGTGTCATTTCTCCGCCCTCCGCGAACAAAACGGTTTCACGGCGCCAGCCCGTTGGACCGCGTCGGCAGCCGACGCGATCCTCTGCGCCGAAGCCGCGGCGCTGCAGTTCCTCTTCGCCGAACAATGGCAGGCCTTGCGGGCCCACGCCGAGCGGCACGGCATCCGCCTCATGGGCGACGAACCCATCTACGTCTCGGCCGACGGCTGCGACGTTCGCGCCCACCCGCAACTCTTCCAGCTCGATGCCCATGGCCGACCCACGGCGGTGGCGGGCGTGCCGCCGGATTACTTCGCCGAAGATGGCCAACTCTGGGGCAATCCGCTCTACGACTGGCCCGCGCACGCGGCCGAGGGCTTCGCCTGGTGGCGGGCCCGCGTCGCGCACGACCTCCAGCTTTTCGATGCCGTCCGCATCGATCACTTCCGCGGCCTGTGCGACTACTGGAGCGTGCCGGCCGACGCACCCAACGCCCGTGGTGGCACGTGGCACGACGGTCCGGGCTTGGCCTTCACGCTCGCCATGGGTGACTTGCCGTTGGTCGCCGAAGACCTTGGCTTGCTCTCCCCGGGCGTCGATGTTCTCCGAAAAGCGTCCGGTCTGCCCGGCATGGCGGTCCTGCAGTTCGGCTTCGGCGGATCCGCCGACAACCCTCACCATCCGGACAACGTGACCGCCGACCGCGTCGTCTATACGGGCACGCACGACAATGACACCCTGCGGGGTTGGCTCGCGAGCGCCACGCCGGAAGAACAAGCCAACCTGCAGGAACTCCTCGGGGCCGTGGAGGACATGCCGACGGCGTTGATCGACGCCGTGCTGCGCACGGCGGCAGTCTGCGCCATCCTGCCCGTCCAAGACCTGCTCGGGCTGGGCTCGACCGCCCGTTTCAATACCCCCGGCAACCCGCAGGGCAACTGGACGTGGCGCCTCACGGACGCGGAGTTCGCGGAACTGACGAGCACCCTGCCCGCTTGGCGTCCGCGCTTGGCGCGGAGCCAACGCCTCAACGCGTAAGCCGGCGGTACTTCGGACGCCGCGGCGTATCGGAGTCCTCACCGAGACGGCGACGGCGGGCTTCGAGGTAGTCGCCGTAGTTGCCCTCGTGCCAGACGAGCTTGCCGTCATCTTCGAAGGCCAAGATATGCGTCGCCACGCGGTCGAGGAACCAACGGTCGTGCGAGATCACCACGGCGCAACCGGCGAAAGACTCCAAGGCGTCTTCCAACGCGCGGATGGTGTTCACGTCGAGGTCGTTGGTCGGTTCGTCGAGGAGCAGCACGTTGGCGCCGGCCTTGATCAAACGCGCGAGGTGGATGCGGTTGCGTTCGCCCCCCGACATCAACCCGACCTTGCGCTGTTGCACGTCGCCCGTGAAACCGAAGCGGGCCGCGTAGGCGCGGGCGGGGACGATGACCTTGCCGAGGTGCACCATGTCCTGGCCGTCGGAGATCGCTTCCCAGAGGGCCTTGTCCGCCGGCAAGGAATCGCGCGACTGATCGACGTGCGCGATCTTGACGGTCTCACCCAACGTCAACGTGCCCTTATCAGGCTTCTCCTGACCGGTGATCATGCGGAAGAGCGTCGTCTTGCCCGCGCCGTTCGGCCCGATGATGCCGACGATGCCGCCGGCGGGCAGCGAGAAGTTGACGTCCTCCATCAGGATGCGGTCGCCATAGGCCTTCATCAAACCCTTGGCCTCGATGACGGCGCCCCCGAGACGCGGGCCGGGCGGAATCCAGATCTCCGCCTTGCTCTCCGTCTGCGCCTGATCCTGCGAAAGCATCTGCTCATAGGCACGCAAGCGGGCCTTGTTCTTGGCGACGCGCGCCTTGGGCGAGGAACCGGCCCATTCGCGTTCGCGTTCCATCGAGCGGGAGCGGGCGATCGTCTGTTTTTCCTCGGCCTCGATGCGCTTCTGTTTTTGTTCGAGCCACGAAGAGTAGTTGCCTTTCCAGGGCACCCCGCGGCCGCGGTCGAGCTCGAGGATCCAGCCCGCCACGTTGTCGAGGAAGTAACGGTCGTGCGTGATCGCGATGACCGTACCCTTGTAGTTCTGCAGGTGACGCTCGAGCCAGGCCACCGTGTCGGCATCGAGGTGGTTGGTCGGTTCGTCGAGCAGGAGGATGTCCGGCTCCATCAACAAAAGGCGGCATAGGGCCACGCGACGCTTTTCGCCGCCGGATAAGGTCGCCACGACCGCATCCGGCGCGGGGCAGCGCAAGGCCTCGAGGGCCATCTCGATGCGGGCGTCCAAGTCCCAGCCGCCCCGGGCATCGAGGATGGACTGGATCTCGCCTTGGCGGGCCAGGATCTTCTCCTGTTCCTTCGCATCATCGGTTTCGGAGACCTTGACGAACGTATCGTCGTACTCCTCCAGCAGCGCCTTCATCTCGGAGACCGCTTCCTTGACGCATTCGGCGACCGTCTTGCTTTCATCCAGGCGGGGCTCCTGGGCGAGGTAGCCCAAGGTGTACCCAGGGACCGCGCTGATCTCGCCATCGAATTCCTGGTCCTCACCGGCCATGATCTTGAGCAAGGTCGACTTACCGGAACCGTTCAGACCGAGGACGCCGATTTTGGCGCCGAAGAAGTAGGAGAGGGAGATATCACGGAAGATCGGCTTCTTCTCGAAGTGCTTGGTCACCCCCGTCATGGTAAAAATCACCTTTTCGTCGGCCATGGGGCAAGAGGTTTACCGAAGACCCCCCGGGGGCAAGCGGAACCCACCCCGGCCGCCGAGGCGTCCCGCCTTGACAGGCCCTCGCGGGGCGGGCATACCCGAAGACCTAGTCACCTTTCCATAAGGTGGGTCCAGCCGGACCCGCCTTTTTTGTCGCCCATTTCCTCACCACACCACCCGTATACCCATGAGCGTAGACATTAAGCCCTACCTGCAGTACCTCGAAAAGGAGAAGAATATCCCCAAGGATGAAGCCTGTGCGCTCATCGCCGAAGCCATCAAGTCTTCGGTCGAAAAGTCCGTCCTCGCCGGCCAGAACATCGAGGTCATCGCCGACCCCGCCACCGGCAAGCTGGACGCCTTCGCGGTCTACATCGTCAGCGACTCCCCGTCCGACCCCCTCAAGGAAATCAACCCGGTCGCCGCGACTGCCCTGAAGGCCGACGCCAAGATCGGCGAGGAAGTCCGCCGCCCCATCGCCGTCTCGGACCTCGGTCGCATCGCGGCCATGAGCACCAAGCAGCTCCTCAACCAGCGCTTCCGCAAGATCGAGAAGGATCAGGTCTTCAAGGAGTATAAGGATAAGATCGGCGACATCGTCACCGGCACCGTCCGCCGCAACGACCGCGGCAACGTCGTCGTCGAGCTCGGCTCGGCCGAAGCCGTCCTCACCCGCGCCGAAAGCTGCCAAGGCGAAATCTTCCGCACGGGCGACCGCATCCGTTGCCTCCTCCTCGAAATCCGCGAAGACACCCAGCGTGGCCGGGAATTCGTCCTTTCCCGCGCCCACCCGAATTTCGTCCGCCGCCTCCTCGAGCTCGAAGTCGCTGAAATCGCCGATAAAACGGTCAAAATCGCCGCCATGGCCCGCGATCCGGGCTACCGCACCAAGATCGCCGTCGACTCCTCCGACCCCAAGGTCGACCCCGTCGGCGCCTGCGTCGGTGCCCGTGGCGCCCGCGTCCGCAACATCGTCAAGGAACTCAACGGCGAGAAGATCGACATCATCCGCTGGCGCCCGGAGCCCCTGCAGCTGCTTGAAGAAGCCATCCGCCCGGCCAAGCCCCGCAACGTGCACGTCGACGAGCGCAACCGCCTCATCCACTTCGAAGTCGACGAGGATGACATGCGCATCGCCATCGGCTCCAAGGGCCGCAACGCCCGCCTCACCTCCAAGCTCATGGGCTGGCGCCTCGACATCACGAAGTCGACGCGCGCGCCGGAAAGCGTGGACGCTCAGCTGGGCGAAAAGGCCCTGCGCCTCGCCGCCCTGCTCCAGCTTTCGCCTGAACTCATCGCGAAGTTCGTGGGCCTCGGCATCGCCGAGCTCGCCGCCTTCAGCGACGTGACCGCGGACGACTTGGTCGGCACCTCGATCACCGAAGACGAATTCAACACCGTCCTCGCTGCCGTCGCCAAAGCCAAGACCGCTGGCCAGGCCTAAGTTCGTCTCCGCGCCCCCTCCCTCTACCGTCCACCCAGCACCTGCACATGACCGAGAAGAAGAAGAAACCCGAAGCGAAGAAGGCCTCGACCACCCAGCGTTACAGCGACGTGGCCAAGGAACTCGGCCTCGAGGTCAAGGCATTGCTCGCCTTGGCGGATCAGTTCGTGGAGGCCCATCCGGACTTCAAGGAGCTCGTCTACGCCGAAGGCAAGAAGCCCGCGGCTTCCAGCAATTTCAGCAAGTTCTACCGCGATGACTTCATGAAGTTCGCGGCGGATAAGTTGCCGAAGAAGGAAGAGCCGGCCCCCGCTCCGGTCGCCCCGGTCGCGCCGGCCAAGCCCGCCGTCGAAGCCGCCAAGCCCACGCCCGCCGTCGCCCCGGCTGCCACTGCCGCGCCGGCCACCGCCAAACCCAACGTCCCCCCGGCCGTCCTGCCGCCGCGCCCAGCACCTGTCGTCCCGCCGCGCCCGACCGCTGGCCCTGCCCCCGTCGTCCCGCCGCGTCCCGTGGCCCCGACGGCCGCTCCGCGCAACGAACTGCCGCCGATTGTCATCACGCCTTCGCAGCCACCCGCGGCCCCCAGCCGTCCCAGCCCCCTCCCGCCCATCGTCCGTCCGCCCGCCGCACCGGTGGTCACGCGCACCGTCGGCGGGGCAGGTCAAGTCGCCCCAGGCAGCAAGGGTGCCGTCACCGTTCGTCCGCCCATCGTGGTGCGCGACTTCGCGATCGCCCTCAACCTCAAGCCCTTCCAGGTCATCGGTAGCCTGATGGAGCTGAACAAGGTCGTCAGCGTCGCCTCGGTCATTGAAGAAGCCGATGCTCGCAAGGTCGCCGAGAAGCATGGGTACGTCCTGGAAATCCGCCACCGCGGCGAAGGCGCCCAGCCCGTCAAGAAGGTCGAAAAGAACACCGACGACGATCCCGCCCTGCTCGCGCAACGGCCGCCCGTCGTCTGCGTGCTCGGCCACGTCGACCACGGCAAAACCACCCTGCTCGACTACTTCCGCAAGACCAACGTGGTGTCCGGCGAAGCCGGCGGCATCACCCAGCACATCGGCGCCTACTCCGTCAAGTACCAGGGCGAGAAGCCCGAGTACAAGGGACGGACCGTCACCTTCCTCGACACCCCTGGCCACGCGGCCTTCGCCAAGATGCGCGAACGCGGCGCCTCCGTCACCGACATCGCCGTCCTCGTGGTGGCGGCGGACGACGGCTTCATGCCGCAGACCGAAGAGGCCCTCAAGTTCGCCCAGAAGCACGCCAGCGCCATCGTCTGCGCCGTGAACAAGGTCGACGCCAAGGGCGCCAACATCGATCGCGTGAAGCAGCAGATGCAGCAACGCGGCATCACCCCGGAAGATTGGGGTGGCGAAACCATCACGAACCCGGTTTCCGCGCTCAAGGGCACGGGCATGAACGAGCTCCTCGAGTCGATCCTCCTGCAGGCCGAAATCCTCGACCTCAAGGCCAACCCGAAGTGCGCCGCCCAAGGCGTCGTCATCGAATCCCAGATGGAGACCGGCCGTGGACCAACCGCGACCGTCATCGTCCAGAAGGGCACCCTCAAGCCCGGCGATTCCTTCGTCTGCGGCGAAACGTGGTGCAAGGTCCGCGCGCTCATGGATGAACGCGGTGGCCGCCTCCAGAATTCCTCCCCGGGCACCCCTGCCCTCGTCCTCGGCTGGGACGCGGTCCCCGCTCCCGGCACGAAGTTCCAGACGGTCAAGAACGACCGCGAAGCCCGCGAGCAGGCCGAAGAAGCCGCCCTCGCCGGCCGCAAGGCCGCCGAAGCCCAGCAGCAGGCCCCGAACACCGGTGCCCGCCCGGGCATGACGGATCTCGAACGCCTCATGGCCGCCCTCGCCCAGGACAAGGAGAAGATCCTCCGCGTCCTGCTCAAGGCCGACGTCAACGGCACGCTCGAAGCCCTCGAAGGTTGCCTCCGCGAAATCAAGTCGACCAAGGTCCGCCTCGACATCGTCGGTGGCTCCGTGGGCCCGATCACGCAGAGCGACGTCCAGTTGGCCGAAGCGGCCAAGTCCATCATCGTCGGCTTCGACACCAAGATCGAGAACGGCGTCCAAGCCCACCTCAAGCGCACGGGCGTCCGCATCGTGACGCACGACATCATCTACGAGCTCATCACCCTGGTGAAGGAAGCCATGTCGGAGCTGCTCGACCCCGAAGTCCGCGAGAACAAGCTCGGCGGCGCCGAGGTCCGCGCGGTCTTCCCGCTGGGCAAGGAACACAAGGTGGCCGGTTGCATGGTCACCGAAGGCCTCGTCCGTCGCCAAGCCAAGGCCCGTCTCGTCCGCAAGGGCCAGATCATCCACCAAGGCCCCGTCGAGACGCTGCGTCGCTTCAAGGACGACGCGTCCGAGGTCAAGGCCGGCTTCGAGTGCGGCATCAAGCTGGGTGGCTACGATGAGTACCAGCCCGGCGACATCATCGAAGTCGTCGAGATGCTCCAGGTCCGCCCGAGCCTCTAAGCCATGTCGCAGCGCCAGCTCCGGGTAGCCGAATTGATCCAGCGCGAGGTATCCGTCGCGCTCCGGCGCAATTGGATCACCGAGTCGGCGTTGATCACCATCACCCGCGCGACCGTGTCGCCCGACCTCCGCCAAGTGCGGGTGGGCTACGCGGTCTCGGGCGGCGACCCGGAAAAGAAGGCCGCCCGTGCCTTCCTTAAACGCATCCGCCGCGAGCTCCGCGCCGCGGTCAGCGGTGTCTTGCAGATGAAGAACGCCCCCGAACTCATCCTCGCCGAGGATGACGTCACCGGCGGCGTCGCGCGCGTCCAGGCCCTGCTCGACGAGATGTCGCGCAAGGATAAGCCGGCGACGCCCGCGGATTCCGACGAGTAAGCCGCGGCGGGCCTAAGCCGTCGGCGCGCCGACTTCCGGGAAATCGCGGAGCGCTTCGCGCACGGCGGTGGCGCGGCGGCTATCGCGGCCATCGCTATCGAGTTCCGTGCCTTGGCGGGCCTGTACGTGGGCGGGCTGGCCTTCGATCATGAGGCGATCGACGACATGGCGACGCTCTTCGGGCAAGCAACCCATGTCGCAAGCCAGGCGGAGGTGCGAAAGCATGTTCATCGATTCCGCGCTCGTCAGGAGGCGGGCATGACGGAGCAGACCGAGCGAGCGCGCGAGGCGGTCCACGAAGCGTTCCCCTTCCTCCTGCGCCAACTTGCGGCGCGCGTTCCATTCCTGTTCGACCAGCGTCTTCACCCAACCGCCGAGGTGCCGCAGGATGGCGTCCTCGGACAGGCCCAGCGTCTGCTGATTCGAGATCTGGAAGACGTTGCCGGCCGCTTCCGTGCCTTCGCCGAGCCAACCGCGGACCGCCAACCCATCTTGGCTGAGCGCGCGCGTGACCTTCTCCATGTGCCCCGCGAGGCAGAGCCCGGGCAGGTGCACCATGGCCGAGGCGCGCAGGCCGGTGCCGACGTTCGTCGGGCAAGCCGTCAGGAAGCCGAGTTCATCCGAGAAAGCGAGGCCGAGCGAGGCGCCGATGGCGTCGTCGAGTTGTTCGGCGATATTCCAGGTGCCGCGCAGGTGCCAGCCGGCCTTGACGACCTGGATGCGGAGGTGGTCCTCTTCGTTCACCATGACCGAGCAGGTCTGGTCGCGGCTGATGACGGCCGCGCCGCTCTTGCCCGAGGCCAGCTCCTTGGACACGAGGTGGCGTTCGACCAGCACGGCCCGGTCGAGGTCGGGCAAGTCGCCCATCTTGAAGACGTGCGACTTCCGGAAGCGCGGCAGCTTCGTCAGGGCCTCGATGCAACGCTCGGCGATCTCTTTGCGGTGCGCGGGCTTGGCCCACCCCGGAAAGGGGAACCCCTCGAGATTGCGGGCGAGACGCACGCGGGTACTGAGGACCACGGCCTGCTGGGCGCCCAGCAGGTGCGTGAGCTCATTCTCATCGGCGAGGATTTCCTGGACGGACATGGATTTAAAGGGTGTCGAGTTGGGCGGCGATCCGGGCGACCTCGTCGCGCAGCTTCGCGGCGGTCTCGTAATCTTCCGCGGCGATGGCGGCGGTCATCTCCTGCTGCGCGGCGAGGAGGCGATGGCGGAGTTGCCCCAGCGGAAGCGTTCCGGCGGGAGCCCGACCGACGTGCTGCGTCTCATGCTGGACCTTGGTCAGGAGGCCGCCGAGGGCGACGCCGAACACTTTCCAGCACGACGGGCAGCCCAAGCGACCGCGGCGGCGGAACTCGACGTCGGTGAACCCACAATCCGGGCAGGTGATGGCCGCCGCCGGCGTCAGCGCGTTGACCGCGTCCGCGAGCTTGAAGACCGCCGCATCCCCCGCCCCACCCTTGGCGGCACAGGCCTCGCAGAAATCCACCTTCGTCACCTTACCCTGGACGATTTGGGTCAGGTGGACGGTCGCGACGGCATCGCAGACAGAGCACTTGAGCGGGTTGGACATCGAAATACCAGCAAAACGAGGGAACCACCGTTGGCAAGGGCAAGCGGGGGCGGGTTTGACTTCATGGCTCGGCAGCACTTGATGGAGTCGTAGCCAGATGTCCTCCAAGACCCGCATCGTCATCACTGGGATTGGCCTAACCGCCCCCAACGGGAATTCCCTCCCGGAGTTCCGTGCCAACCTCCTGGCCGGCAAGGCACGCATCGCCGAAATCGATGTCCGCCACATGGGACGCCACCCCGCCGGGGTCTGCGACTTCGATGCCACCAAGTGGCAGAAGCGGAAGGAAATCCGGAACGGCACGCGGGTCGGGTCGATTTCCATCTACTGCGCCCGCGAGGCCCTCGGGGATTCCGGGCTGAACTGGGAGACCGTCGAGAAATCCCGCGTCGGCGTTTACCTCGGCATCACCGAACACGGCAACGTCGAGACCGAGAACGAAATCCATAATATTTCCCAATTCGGCAACGACACGAAGTACTGGACGCACCACCATAACCCGCGCACGGTGGCCAACAACCCGGCCGGTGAAGTGACGATGAACATGGGCATCACGGGGCCCCATTACACCATCGGCGCGGCCTGCGCTGCCGGCAATGCCGGCCTCATCCAAGCCGCGCAGATGCTCCAGCTGGGCGAGGTCGATGTGGCCTTCGCCGGCGGCGTCTCGGAGTCGATCCACACCTTCGGCATCTTCGCAGGCTTCAAGAACCAAGGCGCCTTAGGCGCCCACGAGGACCCCACCAAGGCCTCCCGCCCCTTCGACAAGAACCGTAACGGCATCGTGATCTCCGAAGGCGGCGCGATCTACGTCCTGGAGCGTCTGGAGGACGCCCAGAAGCGTGGCGCCCGGATTATCGCGGAGATCGCCGGCTGGTGCATCAATTCCGACGCCACGGATGCCGTGCTCCCCAACCCCGAGCGGCAGGCCGAGTGCGTCCGCCTCGCCCTCAAGCGGGCGGGGATGCGCCCCCAGGACATCCACATCGTGTCCACCCACGCCACGGCCACGGCCCTGGGTGACATCCAAGAGTGCACCGCCCTACGGGAGGTCTTCACGGACTGCCCGGAAACCCATATCAATAATACCAAGAGCTTCATCGGGCACTGCATGGGGGCCGCCGGCGCCCTCGAATTAGCGGGCAATTTGCCCTCTTTTGAGGACGGCTGGGTCCACCCGACCATCAATATCGACGAACTAGACCCCGAGTGCGCCATGCCGGGTCTGGTCATCAATCAGGCAGTCCAGGCACCCCGTCTGGAGGCCATCCTGAACAACTCTTTCGGCATGCTTGGCATCAATTCCGCCCTCATTGTGAAGAAATATGGGGTTGCCTGAACGGCCAAGGGCGGTTGAAACAGAACCCCACGCACAATGACCAAGGAAGACATCAAGCAGGTCGTACTCGACATCATCGCCGACATCGCGCCCGACGAGGACCTCTCTGCCGTTAAGCCAGAGGTTCGCCTCCGCGACCAGCTGTCCCTCGACTCGATGGACTTCTTGGACATCGTCATGGAACTCCGCAAGAAGCACGGGATTGAAGTGCCCGAGGCCGACTACGTCCAGTTGGCCTCCCTCGACTCCTGCGCCGAGTACCTCTTCCCCAAGTTCCAGGCCAAGGGCAGCAAGTAAGGCCTAGCCCCCCCCTTGAAGAAGGAGGCCACCCCAAGGGGGTGGCCTCCTTCTTTATTTGCCCCCGTCCGGGTACCTGACAGTATTATTGATAAGCCCCCCACCCGTGAAGCCCCTGACCCTCCTCCTGCTCCTCGCCGCCACCGTGCTGACCGCCGAGCCGGTCCAGTTGCGCAAGAACGGCAACATCGTGACGTTCGAATACATCACCCAGGATGAGGATACGATCACCGTGCAGGTCCCGGGGAAAGACTCCGTCCTCACCTACAAGTGGGATGACCTCGACCAGGAATGGACGAAGAAAAATTCCCCAAAGGTCTGGGCCGAACGCGAACTGCTCCTGAAGCCCTCGAAGGACGAGGCGATGGAAAAGAAGAGGCGCGAACAGGAGCCGGAAGAAGACCCCTTCGCCAAGGAGGCCACCCCCACCGACACCAAGTCGCTGCTGCGCAACCTCTCCGTTTCGATGCTCGACGGCCTCAAGGGCGTCCAGATCACCAACGTCGAATACATCCTCAAGGAAGGCGAAATCGAAGAGGCGACCTTCTGGAAGACCTTCGGTGAATTGAAGGCCGCCAGCAAAGCCGCCGCTGAGGCCAAGGAAAAGGCCGAAGCTCCCGACAAGGACATGAGCGACAAGTCGGATAAGCCCGAGGTCAAGAAGACCGAAAAGGTCAAGCCGACCACCTCAAAGACCAAGAACAACAACAACAAT
>CALQIY020000023.1 GCA_943330755.2 Opitutus sp. GAS368 | reverse complement strand
GTTCCCATCCCGAACACGAAAGTTAAGAATGTAGCCGCCGATGGTAGTGCAGCCACGCTGCTGTGCGAGAGTAGGTCGTCGCCAGGTTTACGGACCCCGGTCACCGCAAGGTGGCCGGGGTCCTCTTATTTCCGGGGGTCCGTCGGGACACCCCGCCCACCGAGGTTCATGCCCAGCTTGTTTCAGGCGGTTCATGAGCCTCGCGACGGCGTGGGCAGGCCGGGCGGCCGCGGGTTGCCTTGCTTCCCTTGCTGGCGCTGCGGGCAATCTTATTCAATCTCCGGCCGATGGATGCCTCCCCGCGCCCGGAGATGTTCGGGCTGGCTTGGCCACCTTGGTCGCCAACGACCGAGCCACCTTCCTTGGGGGCTTGTCTTGCGCCTGCTCGCCTTAGGCGGGTGCTGGCGCCTCCGCCCAGGACTTCTGGTCATGGGTAAACTGCGCTTGTCGCTTTGCCGATACGTCCGCGCTGCGGGCCGCGGGCCGTTGCTGCAGGCTGAATCCGTTTAGGAACGCGCCGCCAGTTCGCCGAGCGTGACTTGCGACGCGGGCGTTTGCATCAGGGTTTGCTCGATCAGGGAGAGTTCTCGGGCCGCGGGATCGCTCCGTAGGTCCGGTTCGCCTGCATTATTGTCCGAATGAAGGTCAACCACCCCCCAGAGCTGTCCCACCGTCATGGACTCCAGCGGGCGGGCGGGGCGGTGGCCTTCCGTGCGGCTTTCCATGGCGAGGAGGCCAGCCTCCCGCAGCATTTGGAGGCAGCCGTCGGCCACCGTCGCCGGAATATGGGCGATTTCCGCGATGTCTTCGGCTCTGGGGCCGGCTTGCCCCCCGCGATACCGGCGGAGGGTCTCCGCCGCACATACGAAGGCGAGGGTCCGGCGAGCCCGATGGCTGAGGCTTTCCCAGGCCTTGTGGCGGGCGAGCGCCCGGCGGTGCTGGTAGGCGTAGGCGACTTGCCCGCCGATCAGGACGAAGAGCCAGGAAAGGTAGGTGCCGAACATGAGCACCAAGATGATGCTGAGTTCCCCGTAGAGGTCCTGGAACTGCGCGACTTTGCCGACGTAAACCGCGGCGAGATGATGGTTGGCGGTGATGAGGAACGCGACCGTGGCGCCGCCGAGGAGCGCCGCGCTCCAGCGCACGCGCACGTTCGGCATCATCCGATTGAAGATCGCGAACGCCAGTGCCAGCAAACCGAGGGAGACGAAGAAGGGGCCGTTGCCGGCGATGAAACCGATCAACTCTTCGCCCCAAGGCAGCCGGATGAGCCAGTCCCCGAGCCAGTTGGTGCTGTCGCCGAACATCTTGGCGATCGCCGCCATCGAAAGCATCGTGACCGTCGTGGCGCCGATCAGGAAGAACAGGACGAGGAAGAGGAGGTAGTTCGCAAAACGGTCGCGCCAACTGCGGCCGTAGCGCACGCCCCAGATGCCGTTGAGCGCATCTTCCACGCGGCTGAGCATGAGTACCGCGAGCACGAGGATGAGGGCCAATCCGACCACGCCCGCTTGACCATTCGCGGCATTCGCGAGGAGGCGATCGACGAACGCGTCGAGCTCGACGTTGATGTCGCGGAGTTGCTTGGGGCTGCTCGTTCCGGCGGGTGCGTTGCCGCCGTTGCCGTTCGGCGCCGGCGTCTTCGCGGCCACTTGCGGCACCACGTATTCGATGCCGGCGACGATGGCTTGTTTCGCGGGATTGTCTCCTTGGTTGCCCGAGCGCGTGAGGATGTATCCAGAAACCGTGAGGGCGAGCGCGAGGATCGGGCCGACGGACATCAACGTGTAATAAGTCAACGCCGCCGATTGTTGCGGCAGGCGATTGCTGAGCGTGCCATGCCAGCAGGTGACCAGGACGCGCCACCAGGTCTTCAGGGCGCCCCGGACACCGCGTTCCGCGAGCGCTTCCGGCGTCCAGCAGGAGGCCAAGAGGGTGGGGCGGACGGGCTTTTCAGGGTTTTTATCCGGCAGGCCTGGTTGCATCCGGGCAGGCTGGAGGAGCGGCCGCCCTGGAGCAACCCCGCGGGTGGGGTGAACAGCGTGAGCAACACGAACAACTGACGTTTGCGCCCCGGCCGCGGTCAGTTTTCCTCCCCTAGGTGTTCCTAAGGGCTTTCTTCATCAAAATTTCGTCAAAAACGACGATTGTGAATAAAGTTACTTCCCCAAGTTGCGAAACCTCAGTGGGTTGTGAACGAACACTACATTTAGTGTCGGTTTTCATTTGCACCCCCTACATCTAGTATTATTTCCCATCTATACCGATTTTCTAGCGGCCATCCTTGGCCTCTAAACAAGCCCTTTCTCTCCCCCTCTCCTCCATGGAAACTATTACAATTACCGTAGGCAAAAAAACCTTCATCCTCGATAAAACGAAGGCCGAAGAGGCCTTCAACAGCAAGAAGGTCATCAACGGTCGCCAGACCATGTTCTTCAACATCCTCCCGTTGAAGTACCAGTGGGCCTACGACCTCTACAAGACGATGAAGGCCAACCATTGGGAGCCGGAAGAGATCCCGATGCAGGAAGACTGCCAGCAGTGGCGCGACACCAACGGCAACATCACCGACATCGACCGCTGGATCATCAAGATGGCCATCGGTTATTTCTCCGCCGCCGAGGGCATCGTGGGCGACAACATCATCCACGTCGTCCGCGAGGTCGTGACCGCCCCCGAGCTCAAGCTCGTGCTCGGTCGCCACGCGCATGAGGAGAACATCCACGCCGACTCCCTGGTGTACATGATCTCCTCGTTGGGCATCAACCCGCACGAGTGCGAAGCGATGTTCGAAGACATCCCGACGATCGCCAAGAAGGCGGCCTTCGTCGTCAACAATTCCCGCGCCCTCCGCCGCAAGCTCGACCTCACGAAGCTCGAGGACAAGCAGGCCTTGGCCCACAACATGTTCCTCTTCGGCCAGTGCATGGAAGGCACGCAGTTCTACGGCCTCTTCGGGATGGTGCTTTCCTTGGCCCGCCAAAACAAGTTCCCGGGCATCGGCAACATGTTCAAGTACACGCTGCGCGACGAGTCCAACCACATCGACCTCTTCTGCCGCCTGCTGCTCGAGCTGGTGAAGGAGAACCCCGACATCTGGACGCCCGCCTTCCGCGAGGAACTCCGTCAGCTCATGGCCACCGCCGTGGCGCTGGAGAAGGACTTCATCCGCGATTGCCTCCCGATCAACGGCCTCGGCCTCTCCTCCAAGGAGTTCGAGCAGTACATCGACTTCATCGCCGACCGCCGGCTGCGCAATTGCGGCCTCGAGCCGCTCACGGTCGACCCCGTCAATCCTTTCCCGTGGTTGTCCGAGATGATGGACCTGAAGAAGGAGCAAAACTTCTTCGAAGGTCGCGTCACCGAATACCAGAAGTCGGCCAACCTGGAAACCGTCAGCGACGACGAGCTCTAAGCCGATTTCTCGCCAAAAACAGGCGTACCCCCCTTGCGCGTCTGTCTTGGCATGCTTCCTGTTCTTACTACCCCGATACACTCCGTTTTGATTTAATCCGCCGCGGGCCCACGCCCGCAGCGACCGCCCTCATCTTTTCTCCACTCCTCCGCTCCTCCTTTCCGTCTCATGAATCCCGAACTCCCTTTCTTCCGCGAAGACATCGCCCTCAAAAACGCCGTCCGCACCCCGGCGAACGCCAAGCCCCGCTTTAATTGGCGGGAGTCCCTCCCGGCCGCCGCCGCCGGTTCCGCCGGCCCCAGCACCGAGGCCGCCCGCTTCGCCGACATCATCGGCAATGCGCTGACCGACCTGCTCCTTTCCCGTCAAGTCACGGAAATCTTCACCGAGCAGAACCGCGCCTTCGTCGCCGCCGTCGCCGGGGAAGTGACCCAGCTCGTCGCCCAGCTGGCCAGCCAGAACGGCGGCCAGATCAGCGAAGCCCAGCTCATCCCCATCATCGAGCGCGCGCTCATCAACAACAACCGCCACGACGTCGCCAAGAGCCTCGTCTTCTCCTCCGATGCCGCCCGGGGCGTGGACGTCCCCGTCGTCACGACGCGCTTGATGCGCCGCAACCACCAAGTCGTGCCTTGGAACCAGGACAAGATCGACATCGCGGTCCGCAAATCGTTCCTCTCCCTCGGCCTCGACTCCGCCCCCGCCGAACGCGTCGCCGCCGCGGTGACCCGCACGGTCGCCCAAGGCGGGCAGAACATCATCGGCATCGAGGAGGTCCAGGACATCGTCCAGACCGAGTTGATGCGCCAAGGCCACTACAAGGTCGCCGAAGCCTACATTCTCTACCGCGCGATGCGCACCAAGCAGCGCGAGCAGGAAGCCGCCGCCGCGGTGCCCGTCGATGACCACCAGGACTCCCTCCTGCTCGTCAAGAACCCCGATGGCTCCACCTTCCTCTGGAATGGCGAAGACCTCCGCAAGCGCATCTCCTACGCCCTGACCGGCCTCGAGATCGACATGCCCGTCGAAACCATCGAAGCCGAGCTCCGCCGCGGCCTCTTCAACGAAGTCAGCGAAGCCGACCTCCGCAAGACGGTCGAGCTCAACGCCAAGACGCTCATCGAGCGCGACGCCGATTTCGCGCTCTTCGCCGCCCGCATCGCGCTGTCCTACATCTACGAGGAAGTCCTCGGTTGGAGCATTATGCGCGACGGCGTCGCCAAGCTCCGTGAATTCCACCGCGCCAAGTTCTCCGCGTACATCGAGCGCGGCATCGAGATCGGCCGCCTCTCGCCCGACCTCCGTCGCTACGACCTCGCCAAGCTCGCGGACGCCCTCGACCCGATGGCCGACATGGACTTCGAGTTCCTCGGCGTGCAGACGCTCTACGACCGTTATCTGATCATCGACAAGACGGCCCGCACGCACCGCCGCCTCGAGACCCCGCAGTTCTTCTGGATGCGCGTCGCCATGGGCCTCTTCCTGCGCGAAGAGAAGAACCGCGAAGACTGGGCCATCCGCCTCCACGCGCTCTACAAGTCCCGCCGCTTCTGCAGCTCGACCCCGACGCTCTTCAATGCCGGCACGCTGCACAGCCAGTTGTCCTCCTGTTACCTCTACAAGGTGGACGACACCATCGAGTCGATCATGATCCGCGGCATCGCGGAGAACGCCTTCCTCTCCAAGTGGGCCGGCGGTCTCGGCGGTTCCTGGACGGCCGTCCGCGGCACGGGCTCGCACATCAAGGGCACCAACGGCGAATCGCAGGGTGTCATGCCCTTCCTCAAGCTGCACAACGACCAACTCGTGGCCGTCAACCAGGGCGGCAAGCGCCGCGGCTCCGGCTGCGCCTACCTCGAGACGTGGCATAACGACGTGGAGGATTTCCTCGAACTCCGCCGCAACACCGGCGACGACCGCCGCCGGACCCACGACATGAACACGGCGAACTGGATCCCCGACCTGTTCATGAAGCGCCTCCGCGACCGCCAGAACTGGACGCTCTTCATGTCCAACGAGGTGTCGGACCTGCACGAGACTTTCGGCGCCGATTTCGAGCGTCGCTACGTCGCCTACGAGCAGAAGGCCAAGGAAGGGAAGATCTTCGGCAAGACGGTTCCGGCCGTCGAACTGTGGAAGAAGATGCTCAACATGATCTTCGAGACGGGCCATCCGTGGATGACCTTCAAGGATCCGTGCAACGTCCGTTCGCCGCAGGATCACGTGGGCGTCATCCACTCGTCCAACCTTTGCACCGAAATCACGCTCAACACGAGCGCCGACGAGACCGCGGTCTGCAACCTGGGCTCCGTCGTCCTCGATGCGCACCTCGACGCCGCGGGCAACATCGACCATGCCAAGCTCGCCGAGACGGTCCACGTGGCCGTCCGCGCCCTCGACAACGTCATCGACATCAACTTCTACCCGACCAAGGCCGCCGAAGTCTCCAACCTTCGCCACCGCCCCGTCGGCCTCGGCGTCATGGGGCTCCAGGATTGTCTCTATCGCCGCAACGTATCCTTCGCGTCCGAGGCGGCCGTCGAGTTCAACGACGAGATCATGGAAGCCGTGGCCTTCTACGCCTACGGCGCCTCCTCGGATCTCGCCGCCGAACGTGGTGCGTACAGCACCTACAAGGGCTCCAAGTGGGATCGCGGCCTGCTCCCGCAGGATACCGTCGACCTCCTCGAGGCCGAGCGCGGCGAGAAGATCGAAGTCAAGCGCGGCGGCCTGCTGGATTGGGCGCCGATCCGCGCCAAGATCGCCAAGCAGGGCATGCGGAATTCCAACGTCCTCGCCATCGCGCCGACGGCGACGATCTCCAACATCGTGGGCAGCTCCCCGTGCATCGAGCCGACCTACAAGAACCTCTTCGCGAAGAGCAACCTGTCGGGTGACTTCATCGAGCTCAACAGCAGCCTGGTGCGTGACCTGAAGAAGTTGGGCCTCTGGAACCAGAAGATGGTCGAACAGCTCAAGTACTTCGACGGCGAGCTCAAGGAGATCCCCGAGATCCCGCAGGTCCTCAAGGACAAGTACATGACGGCCTTCATCATCGACTACAAGTGGCTCATCGACGCCGCCGCCCGCCGCCAGAAGTGGATCGACCAAGCCCAGTCGCTCAACCTCTTCCTTCCGCGCGCCGAACTCAAGGCCCTCTCGCACATGTACCAGTACGCTTGGCGCACCGGCCTCAAGACGACCTACTATCTCCGCACGTTGGGCGCCTCGAACATCGAGAAGGCCACCGTCGAAGTGAAGGCCAAGGCCGAACCCGCCCCGGAGAAGAAGGTCTTCACGGAAGCCGAGAAGAACGCCTGCTCCATCGAGGCGATGATGAACGGCGGCACCTGCGAGGCCTGCCAGTAAGGCCGGCTGACATCGTGGTCCCTCGGGGCGGCCAAGTGGCCGCCCCTTTTGTTTGGCCTGGTCGCCAAGGTTGCCTTTTTCGGGCCAACGTCTTCCCTCGTCGCATGTCTTCCTCCCTGCTGACTTCTGCCGGCGAAGTCCTCGTGCGCACGCGTGACGAGTCCTTCGTCGAGCTCGCCCGCCGCATCAACGCCTTGGCCGCCCGCGGTCCGGCGACCGTGGCCCTCAGCGGCGGTTCCACCCCCAAGGCTTTCTATGCTTGGGCGTCAGCCACCGGTGCGTTGACGCCGCAGGCCTTGGCGCGGGTGACTTGGCATGTGAGCGATGAGCGCTGCGTCCCCCTGGGGTCCGACGACTCCAACTTCGGCCATGCCGCGCGTGGACTCCTCGATCCGCTCGGGGTGCCCGCCGCGCGTCGGCAGCCTTGGCCCGTGGAGTTGGCTCCCGCCGCCGCCGCCGCCGCTTATGAGGCCGCCTGGCAGGCCCAGCCCAATCGGGCCTACGACCTTTGCGTGCTCGGCTTGGGGGATGACAGCCACATCGCCTCCCTCTGGCCGCAGTGCCCGCTTATTGGGGCTCCGGGACTCCCGCGCTTCGTCGCGACCGAGTGGCCGGGCCGTGGGTGGCGCCTGACGATCACCGAAGCCGGCTTGGCCCAATGCGGCTCCGTGGTCGTGCTCGTCAATGGTCAGTCCAAGGCGGCGGCCTTGCTCAGCGTGTGCGCGGGTGAGTTCGAGCCGGCCCGCTACCCTGGCCAAGTCTTACGCGCCCTCGCGCACAAGGTCACTTGGCTGGCGGATGCGGCGGCGGCGTCGGCGCTGTAAGCGGAGCGGGGTTCGTTTCCACGACCGTTTCCTTCGGCAAGGGGCCTTGGTCCGCTAGTCCTGGACCCACGACCATGATGAAGCGCCGCGCGGGCGTGAGGATGGTCTTGGTCGAGCAATCCGGCAGCCACTTCCGTCCTTCCAGGTAATCCAACGTGAGATGCGCGCTGGTGCGCTCCGTCGCGATGAAGGGCAGCACGCCGGATTTCCCAGGGTCGACTTCCCCCGCTTGGTCGTTCAGCCGGCAACGAAGGCGTTTATCCGATAGGTTCAACAGACAGGCGGAGCCCCAAGGGAAGACCTCAAGGTCGGCGGGCACGAGCCAAGCGCGCATGGCGGCGGGGTGTTCGCCTTGCATGACGAGGATGAAGCGCCGGCCCGACTTCGGTACCGGGAAGACCGCCACCCGCTTGGCTTGCGGGACGTTCGCCACCCACAGCTCCACCGACTCGCAGGGTGGGACGATGGCGTTGGCGATGATGGCGCCGGCCTGCGCCTGCAACGGAATCGCTTGCTGGCTCGGCTGCGTGACGAGGTGGACTTTTCCGCCCGGGGTGCCCGCCCAGCAGGCTTGGATGACCCAAGAGCCTTGGCCCTCGGGTTCAGGCGTCGGCGCGGCGGTTTCCGCCGCCCAGAGCTGCGGCAGCGCCCAGAGGCTAAGCCAGAGCCACCTCATTTAACCACGGGTTTCCCCGCGGGTGAAGCGGGGGGCGCGGGCGCGACGGTCTCCACGCTTTCGATGCTGCGGCTCTCGAAGAGCGGACGGCCCTCCGTCGAGACGCCGGTTTGCAGGACGAAGACCAAGGAGCGACGGTTGGGTCGCCCGGCGATCTTGGTGCCGAGGATGGGCTCAAAGCCATCGTTAGGCAGCAAGGCCGCCAGTTTGATGTGGCTCGTCTGACGTTCGCGGAAAACGACGGGGAGTAGGTCGGAACTCCCTGGAGCCAAGCGGAAACCTTTGGTGTCGATTTCGCCCGCCAGCGTCATGGCCGAAAGGTTCACGATGCGGATGGAGCCGAAGGGGAAGCGGCCCGTTTCGTAATCAAAGGCCCGGCCAGCGCACGAGCCATCCGGGGCCATCAGCAGCAAAACGCCGACATCGGGCGAGTCGGGCAAGGCCACGGTCGCAAAGGCGGCCCACTCGTCGGCCTTTTCCTTCTTGGCCGGTTCGGGTTTGGCCTTGGGGTCAGGCTTGGGGGTGGTTGGTTGTGCGTACAGTTTGTCCGGGTCGAAGGCCGCGATTTTTTCGTTCACGCCTTTCTTGCGGACGATCGTCAGCTGGGCGGCCCCGCGGTAGTCCTTGGAGAGGTCGAGGTTCATTTCCAGCGCGACGACGGGGACGATCTCCTTGCCCTGCACGATGGCCAGTTCGACGCGCTCCGCCGGGTTGGCCCACCAAGCGAGTCGCAACGTGCATTTCCGCTCGGGCGGCGGTTCCGGGGCGGCGCTCAGGGCAAGCGCGGTGACGAAGAAGAGGAAAAGGCGCATGCGGTCAGATGTCGGAGTCGCGCAGCCAGCGGACGGAAGTGATCTTGAAGCGTCGGCCGAGCAGGTTGTTCACGCGGCTGGCGTCCTTGTTCCGCGCCCAGCGTTCCATGATCGGGGAGGTCGCGTAGTTGGTGAACGTGGGGTGGCGATAGCCGCCAAACCCACCCCCGCCACCCGTGTTGTCGCCGCCGGAACCGCCGCCGGTCGGCACGGTGATGCTGCTGCCCGCGGGCAGCGCGCCGACGGCCACGGTCGGCTCCTTGTCGTCCGGGATCAAGAGTTCGGGCATGCGTTGGACGGTCAGCTCGACCCACGCCTTGCCGGCGACTTCGCCGTTGGCGTTCAGGCTTTCCCCGTAGGCACGGACCACGAACGTGTCGCCACGGACGGTCAAGGACGGTCCGATCGCATTGAGCAACTGCATCTGCAGGAGGTGCGAATGCGACCCCGCCTGCGCGGGGAAGCCGCCCGCTCCCTGGGTGTTCGAGGACTTGGAGTAGGCCGCGGGATCGAAAGCCTTCGCCTGTGGGAAGCGCCCTCCAGGTACGGTGGATTTCGTGTTGAAGCCTTCCTTCATCTTGCCCGAGGCGACCGCGTAGTCGTTCAGGCCCGAAGCATCGATGGCCGCCTGCAGCGGCCCTTTGAGGCCGGTGGCTTGGTTGGTGAGGCGACGGTTGACGAAGTCCGCGATGCTCATGAACGGGCCGCGGCGGCGGACCTCGACGACGATGTTGTCGGCCAGCTTGTCGATCTCGGCGTCGGTGAGGCTGTGGAACTTCAAGCCCCAATAGGAGCCCGCGCCTTGGGTGTCGGTGGTGTTGGGCGGGATGCCGAAGCGGCTGAACACCGAGTTGCCGGAGGCGTCGACGCCGCGGAGCGAGGTGAGCATCAGGCGCCACGCTTCCTTGGAGGTGGAGTTGACGTTGAAAGCTCCCTCGTAGAGGAACTGTTTCGCGACGCGTTCCGGGCGGGAGGGAAGTTCGCCCGCGGGGCGTGGGGTCGAACTGGGTTTCCGGTAGAAGTCATTCTTCAGTTCGGTGTCGCTGCGGCTGTCGCTGAAGCGACCCCAGACGAGGCGCTTGTTGGCGAGTGGCTTGTTGCCGATGGCCAGTTCGTCCCAGACATCGGCGAGGCTCGGCTTTTGGTTGCCGGCCGTGACGACGGTGGGGTCGGGGTTGCGCGTGGAGACGCCCCCCGAGAACGTGTTGCGGGCGACGTTCGGCATCGCGGCGTTGGCGCCGGAGAAGAAGTAGCGGTCCCACAGGGCGAGGTTGGCCAAGAAGGCGCTGTCCGTGCGGATGGTCGACGTGTTGCCGTTGTCCGTGCCGAAGTCGGCCGTACCGTTGTCGACGCGGGAAATCGGGCTGACGCACGAGTTCGGCCAATAGAGCGTCATCGTCGTGCTCGGCAGGCCGATGTGGGGGAAGCTGTTGCCGACGGTGTAGGCCGGTTGCGTCGCGTAGGTGCCGAACTGCACGTGGCCCAGGCCGGTCAGCGAGAGCATCGGGCGCTGCGGCACCTCGAACAGGACGGTTTCCGTGCGGCCTTCGTTGAGCTTGTAGCTGTTGCCGTAGTAGCCCTTGTTGGTCGAAGTCATGTCGACCGGGGTGAAGGACCCCGGGTCCTGATAGAAGCTCAGGATCATCGGGGGCGTCTGCAAGGAGTCGGCGTCCCAGTCGCGCGGGTCCGTCGCATCGTAGCGCATGTCCGCCACCAGCGGGGAGCCAGTCCCCGCCCCGACTCCACGGCCGTCACCCGACGAAAGGTTGTCGACCGTCCGCGAGTCCATGGGCGAGCGCCAGCGCAGGTCCATCACCCCGACGAACGTGCGTTCGATGTAGGGGGCGTTGGAGGCTTCGCCGGTCCGCGTGATCGTTTTTTGCGCCAAGACCTTGCGGGCGGTGAGGGCATCGGGGTAGAAACAAGTGAAGAACCCCGTGCGGTTGATGAGGCCTTCGTCGGAGCCATCGCACTCGGCGTAGTTTTCGCCGCCCCAGATTTTCGTAAGCGGGTAGGTCGCGGAGCCATTGTCCCGCTTGTAGTGCATCAGGTTGTAGTTGATGAAGAGGCCATCCCAGTAGCCGCCCGACGCGTCGTTGCCGTTGGCGTTGGAACCCGAGGTCGGCACCCACGCCGCGTACATTCGGCTGATGATGGGGTAGCCACCCGTGGCGGTCGCGACGCTGCCGCCGTCGCCCAGGATGCGATAGTAGTGGCGGGCCTTGTCGGGGTCGTAGCTGCGGCCGGAGCGGATGATGGACGCGCCGTTGTTGGAGAGACCCGTATTCGTCGAGCCTTCGCAACCGATCACCACCACTTCCCCGGGATTCATGCGCAGGGTGGCCCCTTCGTTGGCGACCCAGCGGATGGCAAAGGAGCGGTTGAAGCCGTTCGTCTGCGGGTAGAACACGCCATTGGTGAAGGACAGCCCGTTGGTGTTCACGCCGGTGAGGTTGAGAGCCTCTTCGCCGCCGGTGGTGGGGTTGATGCGCGAGAAGCTGAGCGCCAGCGGGTAGTATTTGTTGAAGTAGGCGCCGAACCCGGTGAACTCGAGCGCCACGTTGTAGGGGTTGTGCAACGTGATGATCGGGTCAAAGGTCACCCCGAGGGTGTCTTGGTTGTAGATCACGCCCCAGCGCTGGGTGTGCCGGAGGATGGTGGGCGCGAGCTTCATCGCGGTCGGCTGCGGGAACTGCCCGCCTGCGGTCGACCACCACACCTTGGAGAACTGGTGTGGCTGGTAGGTGGTGCGGACCCAGTTGCCGCCGCCGTAGTTGAGCATGCGGGCCTTGCGGTGGAGGATGCCGGCATTGTATTTCTCGCCGAGGTAGGCCGGGCCCGAGGGGTCGCCGACGCAACTCCAGCCGGTGACGCCCGAACTGTAGGTGAACGGTTCGGCGGTGCGGGCGAACCACGCATCGGCGGCGCTGGCCGGCTGGCCGCGCGCGCCGGTGGTTTCGAGCTCACGCTTATAGAGGCGGTAGAAGTTGCGCATCAGCAACCAGGTCGGCCCACGCACCGCCCAATCGTCTCCGCTGTAGTCCTTGGAGCCGTTGGCGAAGGTGGCGGTGGCCGGGACCGAGCGCGGACCTTGATCGATGAGCGCTTGGTTGGTGCCCGCGGCCGGCGGCACGGCGGAGGGACCACTCGTGCTGTTCGGGATCGGGGCTTCGAAGACGAACCCCAGTTTGTTGCCCGAATCGCCCCACTCGGCGAACGACGGCGTATTCGAGGCGGAGAAGCCGAAGGCGCCCGCTAGGTTGATGATGTTGCGGTCGCCCGGGGCGCCGGGGCTGTCATGGAACTCCCGGAGGAGCTTGAAGTCCTCATGCGGCAGCTCGAACGCGATCGAAAGGTCGGTCCGCAGGCCGCCGTTATAGGTGTCCGACAGCACCCCGTAGGAGCGCAGGGTGATGTCGCCGTAGTACTTGGCGACCGTGTCGGCGGCGAGCGTGCCGTTCGCGGCATTGGCCGTGACGCCGGCGGCCCATGCGCCCAGGTCGTTGCCCGAACTCACATAGGAAAGCTTGGACCCGCCGACGGAGGCGACATCGGCATCGGACCAGAGCTTGAAGCTGGGCCAAGCGAGGGACGTGCTGCCGCCGAGTGTTTCCTGACCGGTGCGCCGGGCCGCGCTGTAGAGGTAGCCCTTATCCCACGGGCTCGGCGTGGCGGTGTAGGTTTCCGTCAGGTTGACCTTGGCCTTGATGCTTTCGTCGCCCGTCCACCAGGCGTAGCTGCCGAGGGGGACGTCGTTCGCTTCGACTCCGGGCAAGGGGAGCGGCGGGATCTTCACGCGGTTATCGACCTTGGCGTCGCGGGCGATCGTGCCGTACGCGAGGAGGGGGACGGTCCGCACCGTGGCGCTGCTCGCCGTCGCCGCGCTGCGGAGCAACTGGTCCATCGGGCCGGCTTCGCTGGTCTTGAGCAGCCGGTTCGGGGACATGTTCGCCACGGCCAAGCCCGTGCTCGGATCGGCCGAGACTAGATAACCGAGGAACAAGCGCTTGTCGGGATCCGTGACGAGCCAGTCGCGGACTTTCGATTGATCGGCGCCACCGGTGGCCCAGACGCCGGTCCACGCGCGTTTATCTTCGGTGACGGTGGTGGAGGATTTGCTCTGCAGGTAAGTATTCAGGGCGGTGCCCGGCTTGGTGCCGTCGAGGAGGTCGAGTCGCGCGGTGACGCGCTGGTCGTGTCCGGCCAGCGTTTGCAGCTGGGCGATGGCGAGCCGGCCCGCGACGGTTGCGTTCATGCGGGCGCGGAGATAGGCCGAATGGGTGCTGGCGAGCCGGCCTTCGACCTGGAGGAACGCGGCGAGCACGATGACCAGCATCACCATGGCCGCCATGATGGTGAGCGAGAGGACGAGCGAAAAACCTCGCTTGTGCGTGGGGGGCATGGGGTGAAATTAGACGGTCACCCGCTTGATACAATCGGTAATAAAAACGGCCTCCACGCTATTGCGTGAAGGCCGTCATATAAACCTAATTTTGTATTATTTGGACGCCTTGGCCGGTGCCTTCCCGTTGCTGGCGGGAGCCACGGGAGGCGGCGGTGCCCCGTTCGGGTAAGGGTTCACGTCGAGGATGCACTGGCTCTGGTAGCGCTCGTCCTCGGCCCCGTTCTTCTCGACGATGAAGAAGAGGGTCCGGAAGGTTTTGTTGAGGATGACCTTGGTCGAATAGAGGACGCGCTGTTGGCCGTCGGCTTCGAGCGCCGCCACGGCGATCGAAGCCGTCGTGCGCTCCTCGAACTTCTTGGGGCACTGGCCGGTTTGGCCGGGCTCCGTCATGAAGACGGCGCCGTCGAGCGAGCAGGCGATCCGCGCGCGGGAGAAGTTCACCAGCTTGAGCGTCCCGTAGGGAAATGCTTCGAGCCCAAAGTCGAAAGTCCGGGTGATGCACGAGTCGTCGGCCTCGTTCGGGATCAGCAGCACCCCCATGTCGGTGTCGGTGGGGCTGAGCGCGATGGTCGCGTACGGGACCCAGGCGAACTTGGGCTTGCCGTCCTTCTCGGTCTCGCCGGTGGTCACCTTCTTCAGCAGCACGGCGTTCACGTCGCCCCGGTAGTCGATCGGGTTGCTGAGCGACATCGGGTTGGGGGAGACGGGGATGCGGTCGCGGCCCATCTGGAGGGCGAGTTCGGGTACCTTGCGCGGAAAGTTCCACCAAGCGAAGCGCAGCGCGCAGTGGCGGGATTCCACCTTGGGCGTGTCGGCCGCAGGTAAGGGGAGGGCGCCGAGGCAGAGCAGGGCGAAACAGAGACGAAGCCAAGACATGGGATTAGATTTCGTTCGCGGTCAGCCAGCGCGTGGACGTGGCCTTGAAGCGGCGGCCGAAGAGACGGTTGATGTTGCCGGTCTGGGTCGCTCCGGTCGCGAGCGGGTTGCGTTCGAATTGGTCGACGATCGGCTTGGTGTCGTACTCGGACGTCGGCGAACCGTTGTTGTTGCGGTAGTTCTGCTTGCGACGGTTGGGTTCGACCCAGGCGGGGCCCACGAACTCCGTCGAGCGTTGGACGACGACTTCGATCCAGGCCTTGCCGATGGGGTTGCCCGCGGTGTCGAGGGCTTCGCCGTAGGCGCGCACCACGAAGGTGTCGGAGCGAGCCGTCAGGTTGGGCCCGATGGAGTTGAGGACGTCCTTTTGCGTGACGATGCCCGGGGCGCCCAAGCCCGCGGTCGCGGTGGCGTTGCTGCCGCTCTTGCTCTGGGAGCGGAGGGTCGGGAAGCGGTCCTGCGCGGGCAGCGGCAGGTAAGGATTCGACAAGGGCGCCCCGGGGACGGCCGCGAACGTGCCCCCGGCATTGCTGATGGCTTGGTCGTTGATGTTCGTCGAGTCGATCGCCGCCTGCAGCGCGCCCTTCAGGCCGAAGCTGTCCGAGGCGATGAGCCGGCGGTTGATGAAGTCGGACAGCGACATGAACGGGCCCCGCTTGCGGACTTCCTTGACGACGGCGCCGGCGAGCGTGTCGACTTCGGCGTCGGTGAGTTCGCGGTAAGCCGTCCAAGGCGAGTTCGCCCCGTCGTTGTTCCCGAAGGCCCGGGCGAAGCGGGTGAGCGCGGTGCCCGTGGAGACGCCCGAGGCGTCCGGAATCTTCTGGCCGCGCAACGAGCCGAGGACGGCCTTCCAGGCGGCCTTGGAGGTCGAGTTGACGTTGAAGCCGCCGTCGTAGAGGGCGTTCGTCGGGATGTAGCCCGGGTGCGGGAAGGCAAACGGTTGGCCGCCCGTCGCCGGCGTGTAGGCCACGCGCTTGTTGGCGAGCGGATTGGCGCCTTTGTCGAGGGCGTCCTTGATGCCGGCGATCTTCGTGAGGTCGGTCACGCCGTTGGCGTTCAGGGCGATGGCTTGTTCGGCCTTCACCTTCGGGTCGATCGGCAGGTTGGGGCCGCTCGGCCAATTGGAGGCGGTTTCGCTGTAGGAAGCCACCTGGGCGTTCAGGCCGCTGAAGAAATAGCTGTCCCAGAGCGCGAGGTTCGCGGCGAAGGCGTCATCCGTCCGGACGTTCGCGTTATGGCGGACGATGCCCGACCCCATGGCTTTGGCGACGTAACCATGCTCGATGACGGCCTCTTCCCCGCCACCCTTGGTGCCGGGCCAGTCGCAGACCTGGGTGAGGCTCTTGATACCCGGGTGGGCGAAGGAAGCGCCCACGGTGAGATCCGCTTCCGTGCTCGTCTGCGCCGACGCGGCGTCGCCGAGCTGGGCGAGCGACAGCAGCGGCCGGCGCGGGATCGGGAAGAGCACCACGTTGGTGTTGCCGCCTTGGCCGACGAGGACGCTCTTGCCCCAGTAGCCCCGGTTGCGGCCGGAGTTGTCGATGTCGTACAGTTTGTTGACGCCGAGTTGGTCGACGGCGCGTTGGCTCATGATCCAATTGGCGGGGGCATGCGTCTTGCCGTCGTAGGCGAACATGAAGGCCTGCGAGGCGCGCGTGCTGAAGACGTACGGCGACATCGGGGCGGAACGCATCTCGTCGGGGGTCTTCATGCGGTCGAAGTCGCCGCTGGGGACATAGGCGCTGCTCTGCGGATACCAATTGTTGCCCGCGTAGGTCTCCTTGGCCCCGCGCGCCAACATGTCCAAGATGAAGAACTTCTGCTTGTCGACGGCGGTGCCTTGGTTCGACCAGGCCGCTTGGTTCTGGCCCGCGAAACGCAGGATGGTGACCGGCGCCAGTTGGAGCGAGCGTGACCACTGGCTGCCGAAGCCTTGCTGGGCGCCGAATTCAGGGTCGCTGTTCACGGTGTAGCCATTGTTGGCGTTGCCGTACATCGGCCAGCCCGTGGTCATGCAACGGAGGTTGAGCAAAAGCGGTTCGTTCACCATTTCGACGCCCCGGACCGCGCCTTGGCCACCGGCTTGGCGGGTGTCGTCGGTGGTGCCGAACCAGCGGCGGCCCCAACTCAACTGTTGGTTGCTGTGGCTGAACTCGTTGAGCAGGTAGAAATTCCAGTTTTGGTAGCCGCCATCGACGACGTGACCGCCGCCGCGGATGCTGTTGTTGAGGAACATGTTTCCGCCCAAGGCCACGCCGCCTTCATTGCGGACGCGGACGTTGAGCGAGAGGCCGCGTTGCGCGGCGATCGTGTTGAGCGAGGGGATGGTGCCATCCCAGCCCGGCAGCGCCGTCTGCACGGCTTGGAGGGTGGCGTTGCTCGTGGCGGCGATCGCGGCGCCCGCGGAGTTGCGGAGACCGGCGTACGCGTCGATGGGGAAGAACATGCGGCTTTGTTCTTCGTAGACGAAGTCGCCGGGCACCTGGTTGTTGCCGTTGGTGTCGAACTTGCGCAGCGGTCCCTTCGTCGAGCTGAGGACGCGGACTTCGCCGGGCTCGAGGCGGAAGATGTTGCTGGGCGAGGTGCCGTTGCCGGTGCCGGTGACGGCCCGGAAGGAGAATTCGCGGCCCTCTTCGAAGCTCGTGCCGGGGAAGACGTCGCCGATGATCTGGTTGCCGGCGTAGAACTCGAACAGGTGGGACAGCGAGTAGGCATTCATCAGCATCGCGATGCCTTCGAACTCGAGGGCGCAGTCGTACGGATTGTGGACGGTGATGAGCGGGTCGACGGCGATCCCGAGCATGTCGTCGTTCCAGACCACCGAGTACATCAGGGAGAAGCGGATGATGCTCGGGGCGACCTTCATCGACGTCGGCCAGAGGCTCGTCGTGGCGATGCGGGGAGAGTCAAACAAGGAATCGCTGGGCTCGGAGCCGGTGCGTCCCGTCGGCGTGCCGATGCCGGCCGTCGATTGCGTCGTGGGGTTCATCGAACCACCTTCGGCGCGGTAAGGCGGACCCACATCCGAACTGTAGTTGTTGCGGTAGTGGTAGTCGTCGGTCGAGCCATTGCCGGGGTAAGCGCCGAAGAAGCCCGGGGGGCTGACCGGGAAGGTCGCCGTGCCTTGCTTGGCCACCGGCGTGCCGCGGTCGCCCGCCGCGTAGGAGAGCGGTTCGATGCCGCGGGCCATGACCGTGGCGCCGTCGGCCACGGCGTCCTGTCCGCGAATCTTGTTCTGAGCGCCGGCGGCCTCGAGCTCGCGCTTGTACATGCGGTAGTAGTTCCGATAGAGGTCCCAGGTGGGGCCGCGGATGATGCGGTTGTTGAGGTTGTCCACATCGGTGGCGCCGAGGCCTGAGAAGGCCGATGGGCGCGGGACGGACCCGCCGAAGAAATTGCTGCGGAGCGGGATCTCGTAGACGAAGCCCAGGCGTTCGGGCGTCTCCCCTCCGTTGAGGTTCTTGAGCGTCGTGTAGCTGGCGCCCAGGGTGCCCTGCATGAAGCGCGGGGCCCATTCGGGGGAGCGCGGGGCCGACTTCAGGAGGTCGCTCGTGGAGCCCATGAAGTCGAGCATGTTGGGGCGATTGAAATCGAGGTCGGTCGGGCCGGCGGCACCGTGGAAGAGCGAGTGCCGGCGGAGCTTCGGGTCCGTCGTGATGGTCGCGTTCTTTTGGCCGGCGTAGGTTTCGAGGGCGCGGTAGTCGGCGTAAGGAATTTCAAAGGCCGTCGAGAGGTCCATCTTGATCCCGCCGTTATAGGTGTCGGTCAGGGTCGAGAAGGACCACGGCGTCACGTCATGCCACAGCGTCTTGCTGGCGGCGATCATCGCGTCGCCCGCGGCGGTGTTCCCGACTTTGTTGGCCCAGAGCGTGAGCGCGTTGCGATCCTTGACGGAGCGCATCAGGAGGGCGTCCCACTTGCTCGCCGCGGTGATGTCCGCATTGCGCCACAGGTCGAAGGTGAAGGCCGTCGGCAAGAGGGTGGCGCCGGTGAGGTCGGTCTTGTCGGCTGGCTTGATCGCTTCGATGGCGCTGCGCTGCGCGGCGGACGCGCGGAAACCGGCATCCCAGTCGGTGACGGTGGTGAAACTCGCCCCGGTCGTGGTCACGGCATAGGCATCGGGCAGGTTCGCCTTCGCCTTGAGGCCTTCGTCGCCGACCCAGAATGCGTACCGGCCGTTGATGCCGGTGGAAATACCGCCGGTGGTGGTCGCGCCCGGCAGCGGGACGGGGAGGGCGTCGATTTGCCCGGAATACTCGAGGCCGAAGCGATTGACGTTGGCGGGCAACTGGACGGAACCACGGCCGACCAGCGGGATCAGCACGCCGTCCGGTGTGCCGGCAATCGGGTTCGCAAGGTCATCGATCAGCCGCTGACCTTCGGAGGTCGCGGGATTGAGCACCTTGCCGGCGGCGTCGAAGAAATTTCGGTTGGCCAGGTAGTTGGGAAGCTTGGCGGCATCGGCGACTTCGGGGTCCGTGGTGCTGATCACGCCCGGAGAGGTCAGCCAGCCCAGGAAGAGACGCGAGCTGTGCGGGTCCATGACGTTCCAGTCGCGGACTTTGCTGCTGTTGATGCCGCCGGTGGCCCAGACGCCGGTCCAGTAGCGCTTTTGGTGCGAGAGTTTGCGCCCGACCGGCGCGGAAGGGTTGAGCGTATTCGCGATGGTCGGGGCATCGACCGGACCCGGGGTCGCGGAGTCGTCCGCATAGAGGTCGGCGCGCATGGTCACGCGCTGGTCGGGGCCAGCGAGTTGCTGCAGCTGGCCGATGGCGATCTTCGCGGCGACTAGCGCGTTGAAGCGGGCCCGCATGTAGCCGTTATGGGCGACGGCGAGCTTGCTTTCGACCTGCAGGAAGGCGGCCAGCACGATGACGAGCATGACCATGCCGGCCATGATGGTGAGGGATAGGACTAGGGAGAAACCTTTGCGGGTGTGGCGCATCGAAATGGGGTATTCATTTAAAGTGAATGAGGGCTAGGCTTTGTCAAAAGATAGGGGGTTGGCCTATGAGGTATTTTTTAACCCACGATAGGTATTAAATGATTGATATAGGGCTGTAAATGAAGGATTTCGCTCTTTAAATGCCGCTTCAGCCAGAGCGGGCTTGCCGAATGGAGGGGAGGGTTCAGCCTGTCTCCGTGAACACCCTTTTGGAAGGCGCCGGCATCTTCATCTGGCCACTTGGAGTTTGCTCCGTTTTGGTGGTTTTTCTCGTGCTGGAGCGCGCCTTGGCGTTGATGCCCGGCAAAGTCGCTCCCGACGCCGTGCTCAAGCTCGTCCGCGAGGGTCGGGCCAAGGAACTGAACTCGGAGTCCGCCGATTCTGCTGCGGGCCGCTTGGTTTTGCGCTGGAAAGAGGGGGCCACGGGGGAAGTGCTCAAGGCCTATGCCCGGGCCGAACTGGTCCGCCTGCAGCGCGGTTTCTTCCTGATCGATAGCATTGTCGCGGCGGCTCCGCTCCTCGGTCTGCTCGGTACGGTCACCGGGCTGGCGACGCTTTTCCCCGCACAAGGTCTGCCGGATTCGCAGACGCTCACGCGCGGGGTCGGTTTGGCGTTGAGCACCACGATGATCGGCTTGTGCATCGCCATCCCGGCGCTCCTCGGCGCCAACTGGCTGGGTCGTCGGGTCGAAGTGCTGTCTTCGCGGCTCGACGTGCTCGTCGAAGGCTTGGAAAAGAATCCGCGATGAGTCTGGTCGTTCCCCGTCGTCGGCGCGCCGACATCAATGTGATTCCGTTGATCGACGTGATGGTCGTGTTGGTGTTCTTCCTGCTCTTGGCCGGGCGCTTCGAGGAAACCCGGACGTTGGCCATCGTGCCCCCGGCGGCGGATGCGGGCGGCGCGAGCACGGCGGCGGCCAGCTTGGTCGTGGCCGTGGATCGGGAAGGAAAGCTTTTCCTCGAAGGCCAGCCCATCACCCGCGTCGCCCTCGACCAGGCCTTGGCCGCGAAGGCCCTGACGGCGCCCGGCACGGAAGTGCTGATCGTCGCCGACGAGCGTTCCTTGACGGGCGCCGCCATCGCCGCCCTCGACGCCGTCGCGAAGTCCGGCTTGCGTCCGCGCCTCTTGACCCGTCCCAATCGCTGATCTCTTTTCTCCGCCATGCCCGCCGACAAGTCGCTTTCGCTCCTCGAGGAGTATACCCAAGCCCACGGCATCTCCGGCCATGAAGACGCCGTCCGCGCCATCTTCGTCCGCGAGATGCGCGGCCGCACCTTGAGCGCCGATGGCCTCGGGGGCGTCCTCGCCGCGCCCGCCAAGGACGCGAAGGGGCCACGCGTGGTGCTCACGGCCCACATGGATGAGATCGGTTTCCTCGTGCAGGAGATCACGCCGAGCGGCTTCCTGCGCTTGGTGCCCATCGGGGGTTGGCCGGATGGCGTCATTTCCGCTCAGCGGCTCCGCGTGTGGGCCCGCGCCGCGCAGCGTGAATTCATCGGCATCGTGGTCGCGTTGCCGCCCCACCAAGGGGGCGCCCAAGCGGCGACCGTGGATAAGGCCTACGTCGATATCGGCGCCCGGTCCCGCGAAGCCGTCCTGCAGTTAGGGATCCGTCCGGGGGACCCGGTCGCTCCGGATGGCCCGTTCACGCCGCTGGCCGAACCCGGGCTGTACGCCGCCAAGGCCTTCGATAACCGCGTCGGCATGACGGCCCTGACGTTGGCCACGCATCAGCTGCAGGCGAAGCCCACGCCGAACCAGTATCTCGCCCTCGCGACGGTCCAGGAAGAAGTGGGTTGCCGTGGCGCGACGGTCGCCGCCCGTTTGGCCAAGCCGGACGTCGTCATCGTGCTCGAAGGCCCGCCCGCCGACGATGTTCCGGGCATGAATCCCGCGGAGTCGCAAGGCTCGCTCGGCGCGGGCGTCCAGGTGCGGGCGTTCGATCCCACGGCGATCATGAATCCCCGCTTGGTGGATCTGACGCTCCAGGTCGCCGCCGAACGCGGGATTCCTTGCCAGCTCGCGGTGCGCCGCACGGGCGGTACGGACGCACGCTCTTTCCAGGCGAACGAGTTGGGCGTTCCCGTCATCGTCTTGGGCGTTCCGGCGCGCTACATCCACACGCATAACGCGGTCATCGACGTGGCCGACCTGAAGGCTTGCGTGGATCTGGCGGTCGCCTTGGTGCGTAAGCTCGACGCGAAGACGGTGGCTGGCTTGACGGCAGTGCTGTGAGCGCCACCGCGGCCCGGCTCAAGGTGAAGGTCGTCCCCGGGGCGTCCCGCACCGAGATCGTCGGTCGCCTCGGTGCGGCCTTGAAGGTCCGCGTCGCCGCACCCCCCGAGGGCGGTAAGGCCAACCGCGAGGTCGTGGCTTTGTTGGCGGCGAAGGTCGGCCTCCCGGTGGCCGCCGTCTCGGTCGTGTCCGGGCAAGCTTCGCCTTCGAAGGTGGTGGCTTTCCAAGGGCTGGATGAGGCCACCCTGCGCGACCGTCTGCCGTTTTGATTCCTGCACAATCCGCTTGAGGGACGCGGTATCTCGGCCGACAGTCATCGCCCATGAGCGCGGATAAGAAAACCAGCCCTGCCTCCGGCAAGGAGTCCTTTGAAGTCGAGATGGCGAAGCTCGAGAAGCTCGTCGACTCGCTGGAGTCCGGCACGGTCTCGCTCGATGAATTGGTCGCCAAGTACGAGGAAGGCATGCGGCTGTTGAAGTCCTGTCAGTCCAGCTTGCAGGCCGCTGAACTGCGCATCGAGCAGTTGGGCAAGAAGTCGGCCGACTCCGAGCAGGGCTAAGCGATGGCGTTACTTGCTCAAATCCGCGGCCCGCAGGACGTGCAGGCGTTGGCGCCGGCCCAGTTGCCGCTGCTCGCGCAGGAGATCCGCGAACGGCTCATCGCCGTCACGGCCAAGAACGGCGGCCACGTCGGCCCCAATCTCGGCGTGGTGGAGTTGTCCATCGCCCTCCACCGCGTCTTCAACACGCCCCAGGATAAGTTCGTCTTCGACGTCGCGCACCAAGGTTACGTGCACAAGTTGCTGACGGGCCGCAACGGCGCGGACTTCGACGGCATCCGCACCACGGGGGGCCTGTCGGGCTTCCTGAACCGGGAAGAGAGCCTGCACGACGTCTTCGGCGCCGGCCATGCGGGGACGGCGCTCTCTGCCGCCGTGGGCCTCGCCAATGCCCGCGACCGTCTCGGCGAAGACGCGCACGTGGTCGCGCTCATCGGGGATGCAGCCCTCACTTGCGGCGTCACGATGGAGGCGCTCAACAACGCCGCCAACTCGACCAAGCGGCTCGTCGTCATCCTGAACGACAATGAGTGGTCAATCGACCGCAATGTCGGGGCGATCGCGGAGATCCTCAATAAGCTGATCGTCACGCGGCAGTACAATCAATCGCAGCAAGGGCTGAAGCGTCTGCTGGGCCGCACGCGTATCGGCACGAAGCTCCTCGATTTCGGGCGCAGCTTCAAGCGGCACGTCAAGAATTGGTACACGCGTAATTCCTCGCTCTTCGAGCAGTATGGCATCCGTTACATCGGGCCCATCGATGGACACGACCTGCCGACGCTCGAGAAGTACCTGCGTTTCTGCAAGGACGCCAAAGGCCCCGTGCTCCTCCACGTCCGTACCGAAAAAGGCCGGGGCCTGGGCGCCGCGCTCCAGAATCCGGAGAAGTTCCATGGCACCGGCGCCTTCGATCCGGAGACCGGCGACAGCTTGGCTACTGGTAAGCCCGGCGCGCCAAAGGCGTGGCAGGATGTCTTCGGCGCTTTGTTGGTCCGTGAGGCCAAGGCCGATGCCAAGGTTGTCGGCATCACCGCCGCGATGCCGTCCGGTACGGGGCTCAACCAGCTCAAGCAGGCGTTGCCGGGTCAGTATCACGACGTCGGCATCGCCGAGGAACACGCGGCCCTCTTCGCCGCCGGTTTGGCCGCCCGCGATCTCCGTCCGGTCTGCGCCATCTACTCCACCTTCCTGCAGCGCGCCTTCGATCAGATCGTGCATGATGTCGCCTTGCAGAACCTACCCGTGCGTTTCGCCATGGATCGCGCGGGGCTGGTGGGCGCCGATGGGCCGACCCATGCGGGCTCCTTCGACATCGCCTATCTCGGTTGTCTCCCCAATATGGTCGT
>CALQIY020000022.1 GCA_943330755.2 Opitutus sp. GAS368 | reverse complement strand
TCCAAACGAGGCTGAGTTCCGCGGCGGTGTTCAGTAGACGTCCACAGACCGGGGCGACCTGGCCGGCGGGAACGCCGTAGATTTCTCCTGCCTTGAGCTCGGCCACCGGCGCTTGGCGCGTCGGCGTCACGCTGTGTTCGTCGGCATAGACCGGTACCGTGCGCAGCTGTGGCGACGTGGCCGGCAGTCGCCGACGGTTGGTTTCAATGGCGCGTTCTTGGGTCCACCGTCCGACCAGCATCAGGAACGTGAATAGACTGACGAAGTCCCAGTACTCCAAGGTCGGGAGGCCCCATGCCCAGCCGACGAAGGACGCGAAGTAGGCGGCCAGGAGGCCGAGGGAAATCGGCAGGTCCATGTGGAGTTGGCGATGTTTCAGGGACGCCAGCGCTCGCGTCAGGAAGAAGGTGCCGCCGACCAACAAAGACAACGTCGCGCACCCCGCGGAGAGGAGGCGGAAAACGCCGGCGTAGGCCTCATCCGATCGGAGGCCCATGTAGCCGGGAATCGCGTTCAGCATCGCGTTCATCGCGAACGCGCCGCACAGGCCGATCCGCAAGCTGAGCCCGTCGTCGACCGCTTGCCCGGCTGGCCCCTCGGGGACGATGAGGTAGCCGAAGGCGCAGAGTTTTTCGGCGGCCGCGGCGAGGTCGGCCCCGGCATTCCATTCTATCGTGACGGCCCCTTGGTGGGCGTTGACCCGCGCGGCCACCAGGCCCGGCTCATCGCCGAGGGTCTTTTCGATGAGCCAGACGCAACCGATGCAGGAGACTCCCCGCAGGCCGACGCGGATGGAGCGCGACCCTGCGCTGTCCGCCAGGGACTGGGCCGCGCGGAGCCACGTGAAATCGCCACCGCGTAAGATGGTCGCGTCGACGGGCGCGATCGCCTCGGTGCGGAGTTCGTAATAACGGGCGAGCCCGCAACTCAAGATGAGTCCATGCACCTGGGCGCAGCCTTGGCAGCAGAAGCCTGCCGGGGCGCGGCGATCGAGGATCGCGGAGCCGCAGTGTCGGCAGGCGGCGATGGGTTCAGAAGCAGACACCGGACGGGGAGGGGAACCAGAGGAGTTTGGCGGCGATGATCAGGGCCGCGAGGCCGGAGAGACCGCGGCGTAAGCGGATGGCGCGCGCGGAGCCGAGGCTGAAGGCCAGACGCTGGTAGCCCATCTGCGCCGCCCACAGCAAGGGCAAGGTCCCCAACGCGAAGCCGAGACCGATCTCCGCGCCGTGCAGGGGGTTCGCGCTGATCAACGCCAAGCCCAGCAACGCATGCAGGGGGCCACACGGCAGCAGCGGGGTGAGGCTGCCGAGCGCCAGGCCCGAGGTGAAGGGCGGCAGTTGATGGCTGAACCGCATCCACCGGGCTTGGAGTCCCCGCAGGAAGTGGGGGATGGGAAAGCCCCGATCGACCCCGAAGGCGAGGAGCAGGAGAAATCCAACCATCGCCCAAGGTAGGATCGCGAGGAGGTTTGCGTCGAGGAGGCGGGCGAAGCGCGCCCCGAGCAGGCCGCTGATGGCGCCGCAGGCGGTGTAGATGAAGATCCGCGCCAGATGGTAACCCGTCGTGAAGCCCAAGCGTTGGGACTCGGTGCCTTTCCACGGACCGAGGGCGCAAGTCAGCGGCGCGCACATGGCTCCGCAGTGCGGGGAAACCGCGAGGCCAGCGAGGAACGCGGCAAAGCCTGTCTCAACGGGCGGGAGCATGGAGCACGGTGGACGGGGTCGCGGTGGGAACCGTTTCGGGGGCGTGGCGAAGGGCCGTGAGCAGCCAGGCCAGCCAAGCCAACATGAAGCCCACCATCAAGAGGGCCAAGGGAAGCCACGGGTGGCGTTGCCAAAGGCCTTTCATCGCGTGGGCGGTTGGGGTGCCGTGGAGTCGGGGCCGAGGAAGTGGAGCTTCTGCTTGAGCCGCGTTTTTCCGTCTTCGCTCCGGAGTCGAACCGTCAGATTGAATTCCCCGGTGTAGTGCGCGCGGTCGACCATGATCACGAGCGGGAAGGTGACCTCGCCTTCGGGCGGTACGACCAAGCCGGCGCTTTGATTCAGGATGGTGATGGGTACGGGGCTGAACTCCGTTTCGATGAAGAAGCGGACTTCCCGCCCTTGCTTGTTGAGGATCTTCGCGCGGAAGAAGTTGGTCACGGCGCCCGGGCTGTCGGTGTAGAGTTCGACGCCCGGTTGGCGGGTCAGCTTGAAGCCCGCTTTCTGGATTTGGCTCAAGGAGAAGGCCGCGACCACGGCGCCGATGCCGAGCAGCGCGGCATAGAGGATCGTGCGTGGACGCCAATACTGCGTTTGCCCGCCGTTCAATTCGTTGAGCGAAGCGTAGCGCACGAGGCCGACGGGTCGCTTGAGTTTCGTCATGATGTCGTCGCAGGCATCCATGCACGAGGTGCAGGCGATGCATTCCATTTGCAGGCCTTGGCGGATGTCGATGCCGGTCGGGCAGACCTGGACGCAACGGCGGCAGTCGATGCAATCGCCCGTCGTAATGCCGGCCACGGCCTTGCCCCGCGGTTCGCCCCGGCGGGCGTCGTAACCCACGATCACGGAATTGTCGTCGATGAGGGCCGACTGCAGGCGGCCGTAGGGACAGATGGCGAGGCAGAGCTGTTCGCGGAACCACCAGAAGTTGAAGAGCAGAACGCCCGTCATGGCGGCCATGCCGATGAACGCCGTGGGGTGGGCCGTGGGCGCGCCGGTGATCAGCGGGTAGAGGCCGGGGATCGAGACGAAGTAGGCGAGGAAAATGTGCGCGACCAACCAGCAGAGCGCGATGTAGACGAGGAAGCGGAAGCCGCGCTTGCGCAATTTCTCCGGGTCGTTGAAGGGCAGGCCATCCAGCCGGGTGCGTTGGTGGTGGTCGCCTTCGATCCAGCGATCCACCCAGCGGAAGAGGTGTTCCATGTAGACCGTCTGGGGGCAGGCCCAGCCGCACCAGATGCGCCCAAACATCGCCGTCACGGCGTAGACGGTGAAACCAAGGCCCGAGATGGCGAAGAACAGCAGCCAGAAGTCATCGAGGCCGAGGGTGGCGCCGAAGAGGTGGAAGTGCCGTTGCTCGATGTCGAGGAAGACGGCCGGGTTGCCGTTGATGTCGATCCACGGCATCGCCGCGAACAGCGCGATCAGCAGCCAGCCGAAGGCCCGGCGGGCGCGCACCCACTGCCCGCCGACGTCCGCGGGTTGGAGGAAGCGTCGGGAACCATCCGGTGCGATGGTGGTGACGCTGTCGCGTTGGGGAACGTGGGCCACGGGTTATTTTTGCGAAGGTTCTTCGGAGCGCGGGATGACGGCGAGCTTGCCGGGCTCCTGGGTCGAAAGCAGGAAGGCCGTGACGGCGGCGATCTTCGCGGTCCCGAGCGCCTTTTGTGGGGCCATCCCCGTCGGTTTCCCGTCGAAGACGATGCCTTCGCTGATGTTGCGGTAGATCGCCGTCGGCGTATTGCCGTGGACCCAGTCGGCATCGTTCAGGCGGAAGCCGATGCCTTTCACGCCGGCCAGCGTGGGGCCATGGCAGGTGATGCAGAGCGACGTGTAGACCGCTTGCCCTTCGGTGACCGTCAGCGCGTTGCGGCTCATCTTCCAGAGCGTCTCGTCATTCAGGTCTTTGACTGCGGCCAGTTGCTTGGCCTCGAGGACGCTCAGGTCCGCATCCAGGGCCGTGTGGTCATCGACGGCGACCCCGGAGTGGAAGTAGTACGCCCAGTATAGGGCGGCGAAGACGATGGAACCGAAGAGCGTGAAGAGCCACCAATTGGGCAGGCTTTGGTCAAACTCCTGGATGCCATCGTAGCTGTGCGGCATCAAGACCGGCTTGTCGTCGCTGGATTCGGGGGAGGTCATGGGCGTGATGGTCGTGGGGTTACTCGTCGTTGAGCGGCAGGTTCGCCAGACGCTCGGTCTCGGCCTTGGGCGTGATCAGGAGGCGCCCGATGAGGAGCGCGATGCCGAGTGCCAGCAGGTAGAGCGCGACAACCTGTGCGTCCTGCATGAATTCTTCCCAGATGATGCGGCGGAACATGGTGGAGTTAGCGTTGAGGGGTGGGGGTCTTTTCGACGTTGAGACCGAGGCACTTCAGGTAGGCCAGGAGGGCCACCATCTCCTCGTCTTTGCGGGCGGTGATGCCTTTGGCGGCGAGCTGCTGCACGATCTCGCCTGCCTCCGCCTCGTAACGGGCGTTGATGGCGGCCGGCGTGGAGGCCTCGGGCTTATAGGGGACGCCGAGGGTGCGGAGTGCGGTGATCCGACCGAACAGCGCACCGCGGTTGGCGTCATCGTGCTTCAACCAGACGTAGCTGGGCATGATGGAGTCGGGTTCGAGTTCGCGGGGGTTCAGGAGGTGGCGGTAATGCCAAGCCAAGTCGGGCCGAACCAAGCCTTCGCGGGCCAGGTCCGGCCCCATCCGGCGCGAGCCCCACTGGTAGGGATAATCGTAGATGGATTCACCGAGCCGGGAGTACCCTTGGCCGGCACCATAGCGCAGGACGTCGGGCTTGAGCGTCCGGATCATTTGCGAGTGGCAGTTGTAGCAGCCTTCCCGGACGTAGATGTCCCGGCCCATGAGCTCCAACGGGCTGTAGGGGCGCTGCACGCGGCCTTCGAGCATCTCGCCGCTGCTGTTGCCGCGGTAGAGGATGACCGTCGGCACGATCTGGAGGGCGCCGCCGATGGCGACCGCGATGACGGTGAGGAGCGAGAACGGCAAAGCGTTATGGAGGAGGTCCTCGTGCCAGCGCTTCCAGGTGTAGCCTTTGATTTCAAAGTGCGCGATGGTGGCGATGACCGTGGCGACCGTGCCGACCAAGCCCGCGACCATCCAGGCGTCGCGGCCGAGAATCCACAGGCAGGAGAAGAAGATGATGCCCGAGGAATAAAGAACGGGAGCGTTGAGGAAGGTGGCGAAGGCCGGGGCGTGGCCCGGGCTGGCGACGCTGGGCTCGCGGACTTCGGCCCGGCCATCGGTGGCGACGCCTTGGCGGATCGTCTGCGCTAGATTGACGATCATGATGACGTAGCCGGTGAGGTAGAGCCCGCCGCCGAGGGCACGCAGGTAGTACATCGGCAGGATGTTCTTGAGGGTCTCGATGAACGAATTGGCCGGGGCGCTGCCGTCCGCCGTGAGCTGGTTCAGCGACAGGCCTTGGCCGATGCCGGCCACCCACATCGAAGCGACGTAGAAGAGGATGCCGATCATGCCGACCCAGAAGTGCAGGTTGGCGAGACGGTCGCTGTAGAGCTTGGTGTTCCAGAGGCGCGGGACGAGCCAGTAGAACATGCCCGCCGCCATGAAGCCGTTCCAGCCGAGGGTGCCGCCATGAACGTGGCCGATGATCCAGTCGGTGTAGTGCCCGAGGGCGTTGACGGCCTTGATGGAGAGGAGCGGGCCTTCGAAGGTCGCCATGCCGTAGAACGTCAGGCTGGCCGCCATGAACTTGATGACGGGGTCGGTCCGGAGCTTATCCCACGCGCCGCGGAGGGTGAGCAGGCCATTCAGCATGCCGCCCCACGAGGGTGCCCAGAGCATGAGCGAGAAGATCATGCCCAGGCCTTGGAGCCAGTTGGGCAGCGACGTGTTCAGGAGATGGTGCGGGCCGGCCCAGATATAGAGGAAGATGAGTGACCAGAAGTGGATGATGGAGAGGCGGTAGCTGTAGACCGGCCGACCCGCCGCCTTGGGGATGAAGTAGTACATGATCCCGAGCACCGGGGTCGTCAGGAAGAACGCGACCGCGTTATGGCCATACCACCATTGGACGAGGGCGTCCTGCACGCCGCCGAAGATCGGGTAGCTATGCAGCAAGCTCGTCGGGAGCGAGAGGTGGTTGACGACGTAGAGCAGGGTGACGGTGACGATGGTCGCGATGTAGAACCAGATGGCGACGTAGAGGCTGCGCTCGCGCCGGGCGCGCAGGGTCATGAAGAAGACCGTGGCGAAGATGAGCCAGACGACCGCCACCAGTAGGTTGATCGGCCAGATGAGTTCGGCGTATTCCTTGCCGCGGGTCAGGCCGAGGGGCAGGGTGATGGCCGCGAGCACGATGATGAGCTGCCAGCCGAAGAAGTGCAGGTTGGCCAAGGTTTCGCAGGCGAGGCGCGTCTTCAGGAGGCGCTGCGAGGAATAGTAGATGCCCGCGAAGACCATGTTGCCGACGAAGGCAAAGATCGCCGCGTTCGTGTGCAGCGGGCGAAGACGGCCGAAGCTCGTCCAGGGGAGGTCGAGGTTCAGGATCGGAAAGGCCAGCTGGAGGGCGATGAAGACGCCGACCAGCAGCGCCACGGCCCCCCAGATGATGGAGGCCAAGACGAACCAGCGAACGATCCGGTCGTTATAGGTGATGGTGGTATGGGCTTCGGCTTGCATGGTGAAAGGGTTGCGAAAGGGCCTCAGACGGACGGCGGGAGGTCGTCGTCGAGCGGGCGCAGGGCGTCGCGGTCATGACCGTCGGTGCGGCGGCTCGACCAGTCCCAGACGTAGGCGCCAAGCGCCAGGAGCGTCAGGAGGGACGAGAAGAAGATGGTGAGGGTGAGCGCTTCCAAGGTAATCGGCTGACACCTGCAGATTACCACGCGGCCAGACGCAATCAAAGCGCATCCCTTCGGCGCGGCGTTTCCGGGCGTCCCGAATCACCTAATTCCGCCCATAAGCGTGGGTCTTGAATCATTCTAAGGTAAACCAGCAGGTGGCCGCGGCCCTTGCTGCGACTACCTGAAAGCAATCTATCAATCCGTGGTCAGGATGCCGCCGTGGTGCGCATTAGCAAAACAACGACCGCGATTAGGAAGCCTGCAAACCAAGTCACGCCTTGGGCGGCAGGCTCTTTCTGGCGTCCGTGACGTAAGTCCGGGAGAGCATGTCGTGCCAGCTGCGGCGGTCGTAGCGGAAGAGCGGCACGTGGAAATTGATGAGACCGATGACGAGGGTAATCGGATTGTAGAGCGTCACGAACGCCGCTTTCCAGAACGAGCGCAGCAGGCAGGCCATGAACGTGGGCGTCGCTTGCGTGGCGTGGTCGACCGTACGGAGGTTGAAGATGCGCTTGCCCAACGTCTGGCCGCGCCAAAGCCACTCCTGGAGGAAGAGGCCGAGCAGCATCACGAAGAAGCAGACTTCGCCTTGGAAGACGTGCCAGTCGACGGTGGCTTGGATGTCCTCCTCGGCGGGGTGCAGGATCGCATTCATCAACGTGCTTTGGGCCCGCGCGGAAGGCTTGGTCAAGGCCTGCTCGTAGAGGTTGAACAAGCGTTCCTGGTACTGGTCGCTCTTGGCCCGCGCCGTCTGGAGCTCATCCCCGGCGAGATGCCCGGCGAGGAAGAGTCCCAGGAGGATGAGCGGGATGAAGTCCGCGAGGAAAGCCAACGAGCGCCACCAAAAGCCAGCCGGCGGTAGGGTCAGGGGGGGTGGCTTGACCTCAGCCACGGGCTTGAGCGCGTTCGCAGGCGTCGAGGGTATTCTTCATCAGCATGGCCACGGTCATCGGACCAACGCCGCCGGGGACCGGCGTGATGGCCGCGCAGAGCGGGGACACCGCATCGAAATCGACGTCTCCGACGATGCGGTAGCCGGTCTTCTTCGTGGCGTCGGGGACGCGGTTGATGCCGACGTCGATGACCACGGCGCCGGGCTTGACCATATCCGCGGTGATGAAGCGGGGCTTGCCGATGGCCGCCACGACGATGTCGGCTTGGCGAACGATGGCCGCCAGGTCCTTGGTGCGCGAGTGGGCGATGGTGACCGTGCAGTCGCAGCCCTTCGCGAGGAGGAGGACCGCCGCCGGTTTGCCGACGATGAGCGAACGGCCCACCACGACGGCGTGCTTGCCCGCCGTTTCCACGCCGGAGCGACGGAGGAGCTCGATGACGCCCGCTGGAGTGCAGGCCGCAAAGGCGCCCGGGAGTTCCTGCACGAGCCGACCGATGCTCTGCGTGCCGAAGCCGTCGACGTCCTTATCGGGCGACACGCGGTTGAAGACTTCGGTTTCCGGCAGGTGCTTGGGCAACGGGGCTTGGATCAGGATGCCGTGCACCGAAGGGTCGGCGTTCAGTTGATCCAGGTGAGCGAACAAGGCTTCCTTGGTGACCGTTTCGGGGAAGAGCTGCAGGCTGGCGCGCATGCCGACCTCGGCGGCGGTCTTCTGCTTCTTGGTGACGTAGGAAACGGAAGCGGGGTCGTCACCCACGCGCACGAAGGCGACATGGGGTACGAGCGGGGCGAGTTTGTCCACGCGGGCCTTGACTTCGGCGAGGACTTGCTGGGCGGTGGCGTTGCCGTCGATGAGGCGCATGGTTCCTATTTGGGGGCTGTGGGCGGGGAGGGCGAGAAAAGTTATCGTTCGCCCCTGCATTGATTGTCTCGCCCTCCGCCCCCGGAAGGGTCTAGTCGTCTGTCCGTGTCCGAAGGTCCCATGCGCATCCATAAGTTCCTCGCCCAGGCGGGGCTCTGCTCCCGTCGGGATGCGGAACGCCTGGTGGCGGACGGACAAGTCCTGATCAACGGTAAGGTCGCCGCCACCGGCCAACCGGTGGATCCGGCGGTCGATGTCGTGCGTTGCCAAGGTCGCGAGATCAAGCCGCTCGCCCGGACGGTCGTGCTGATGATGAACAAGCCGAAGGGCTTCCTCTGCACGAACGACGACTCCCACGGCGGCCATACGGTCTTCGAGATGGTTCCGCCCGAATACGCGCCGCTCCGCCTTTTTTGCGTAGGTCGTTTGGATAAGGATTCCGAGGGGCTGCTGCTGCTCACCAACGATGGTGCCTTGGCGAACAAGGTGATGCACCCATCCGGGGGCGTCGTGAAGCGCTATGAGGTTCACCTGAATCGAGACTACGACCCGAAGCTCACCCCGCGCCTGCTCAAGGGCGCCGTGGAGGAAGGGGAGCGCCTGAAGTTCAAGAAGGTCATCCGCAATCCGGATGTCCCCACCCAGTTGGAGGTGCATCTCGACCAAGGCCGTAAGCGCGAAATCCGCCGCTTGTTCGAGATCTTCGGTTTTCACGTGAAGGTCCTCCGTCGTTTCCAGATCGGCAGCTTGGTCCTGCGGCGGATGCCTTCCGGGGATTGTCGTCCGCTTTCCCGCAAGGAAATCGACATGATTTTCGAGAATTAAGCCGGCCAACCCGCTTGCAATCTGGGGGAAATAGCCTTCTTTAAGGGGGTGCCCGCTAACCCCATGCGTCTCCTCCCTGTCTTGCTGGCTTGCTTGGCTTCGTCCGTCTGGGCCGCGCCCAATGGCGGCATGAAATTGGTCTGGACGGAGAATTTCGATGGTCCGGCGATCGATGAGACCAAGTGGAATATCCATAACCGTAACGCGGGTTCCGTCAGCATCAAGGATGGCAAACTGGTCCTGGCCATGTTGCCGGGCAAGGAGTCGACCTATTGGCAGAGCACCGGGATCAGCACCGCCAACAAGTTCTCGCAGGCTCAGGGGTATTTCGAGGCGTCGATCCGGATGCTCCAGACCGGCGGTCGCGCCGCCCGTTTCGAGGTGCGGAACAAGAGCCTCGATGAACCCCCGTCCGCGCGGATTTTCTTCGAAGGCTGGGGTGATGACAAGATCGCGCCCACCACGCAGGTCGCCGATAGCGGCGGTATCCGCATGCTCCGGCCCCTGAAGCATGACATCAACTTCGACGGTGGCGCATCCTACCGGAAGTTCCAAACCTACGGCATTCATTGGACCCCGAAGTATTTTGCGTGGTACGTGAACGGGAAGCAGGTCCATCGGCAGGACATCAAGGCCAACCCGATGACCCCGATGTACGTGGAATTCATCCACCACACCCCCGAGGGCGGCATCATCAAATCCTTCCCCGATCCCGCCAATCCACCCGAGGCCCTGCAGATCGACTGGGTCAAGGTCTACCGATAATCCTTATGAAGTCCTTTTTCGCCCTTTGCCTGACGACGGTCGCCCTGTGGGCGAACCCACCGTCCTCGGCCATGAAGTTGGTCTGGTCAGACGAGTTCAAGGACCCCGCGATCGACGAGACCAAATGGACGTACGAGGGCGATCGGCAGGTCATCTCCATCAAGGATGGCAAGCTGGTCATTTCCATGCGCGAGCGCCCCGATGGCTGGCAGGGTAGCGGCCTGAGCACCCGGGAGAAGTTCACGCAACAGCAGGGGTACTTCGAGGCTTCGATCCGTTTCCCCGCGACCAAGGGCCATCATGGCGCCTTCGTGGTCCGCAATAAGGCCGCCAGCGAGCCGCCCGCGGCGGCGCTGCTTTTCGAATGCTTCGGAGAAGACAAGCTCATCCCCTGGGCGAAGATCGGCGACTCCAAGGGCGTGCGTGAACTGCGCCCGATCAAGACCGACCTCAACCACAAGCCCGGCCAGGTTTCGAAAGCATTCTGCACCTACGGCTTCCTTTGGACCGATCGGCAATATGCCTGGTATTTCAACGGCAAGCTCGTCCACAAACTCGATAAGCCCGAAGTGAAGGAACCGATGTATCTTTTCCTGGGCCATTGGGTTTCGGATTTTGAACGTAAGGATCTCCTGCCGGCCAAGTTGCCGGATGACGTGGAAGTCGACTGGGTGAAGATTTGGAAGTAGCCCTCCGGCGTTTTTAGGATTGTTGGCCGGGTGGGGTTGGTTGCATCCTGCCGCTTCGCCATGTCCGCTCCTTACGACAAGAACAACCCGTTCCCGGCTCGCCTCGTTGACCGGCGCCGCCTCAGCGCCGCCTCGAGCCAAAAGGATACGCAGCACTTTTCGGTTTCCATGGTAGGCAGCGGCCTGACCTACAAGTGCGGTGATTCCCTCGGGGTGTACCCGACCAACAACCCGCAGACCGTCGCGGCGGTGCTGAAAGCCGCTGGCTTCACCGGCGACGAGCAGGTCACCATTCCCAAGGACCCGACCCCGGTCGCGCTCGGCTTCGCGCTGTCCAAGCGGCTGTCCCTGAACGGACCGACCTATAAGTTCGCGCAGCTCCTGCATGACCGCGCGACCGACGCCGGCGAGAAGGCCCGTTTGGCCGCCGCGATCGCCGAAACCGATCCGGAGAAGAAGAAGGCTTGGATGGAGCAGCGCGAGTTCCTCGACCTCTTCGAGGAGCATCCTTCCGCCAAGCTCGGCGCCCAGGAGTTCATCGAGCTCCTGCGCAAGCTGATGCCGCGCCTGTATTCGATTTCCTCGGCCCCCTCGAGGTATCCGGATGAAATCCACCTGACGGTCGCCGTCGTGCGCTATGAAACCAATGGCCGCCAGCGCGAGGGCGTCTGCTCGTCTTACCTTTCCGAACGGGCCCGCCTGAATGAGCCCGACGTCCCCGTGTTCGTGGCGGATTCCCATTTCGGCCTACCGGCCGATGACAACGTCCCCGTCATCATGGTCGGCCCGGGCACCGGCGTCGCGCCGTTCCGTAGTTTCGTCATGGACCGCGCCACCCGCGGGGCCAAGGGCAAGAATTGGCTCTTCTTCGGCGACCAGCGTAAGGACAGCGATTTCCTCTATGCCGACGAATGGGCGGCTTACCTGCAGTCCGGCGTGCTCACGCGCCTTGACCTCGCCTTCTCCCGCGACCAAGCGGCCAAGATCTATGTCCAGGATCGGATGCGTGAAAACGCCGCCGAACTCTGGCAGTGGCTCCAGGCGGGTGCCTATTTCTATGTCTGCGGTGATGCCAAGCGCATGGCCAAGGATGTCGATGCCGCCTTGCATGCCATCGTCGCGGAGCAGGGTGGGCTGACGCCCGAAGCCGCGGTGGATTGGGTCAAGCAGTTCAAGAAGGACGGCCGCTACCAGCGCGACGTTTACTGAACCTGCGTTGCGGTCTTTCCACCCCGTTTCCGCCAAGAAACGGGGCCTGGACCTGTTTTCGCCACTTGCCTCGCAGGCGTTTTACCTGCACATCCATGGCGATGCAACTGACGCATAATCCTCGGGTAGCTTTGGTCACCGGTGCCGGTCGCGGTATCGGTAAGGCCATCGCCGAACGCCTCGCCTCGCATGGCCACACCGTGCTCTGCGTCTCGAAATCCGAGACCTGCGTCGCCGTGGCCAACGACATCCTCGCCAAGGGTTGGAAGGCCAAGGCTTTCCAGGTCGACGTCTCCGACGCCGCCGCGGTCGCCAAGGCCTGCGAGCAGATCAACGCCGAGTTCGGCGCCGTCGAGATCCTCGTCAACAACGCCGGGATCACCCGTGACAAGCTCGTCATGGCGATGTCCGAGCAGGACTGGAACGACGTCATCTCCACGAACCTTTCCTCTGCCTTCTATTGGACGAAGGGCCTCGTCCGTCCGATGACCAAGAAGCGCTGGGGGCGCATCATCAGCATCTCGTCCGTCACGGGCGTGCAGGGTAACGCCGGGCAGGCCAACTACGCGGCCGCCAAGGCCGGTCTCCATGGCTTGACGATGACCCTCGCCCGCGAGCTGGCGGGCCGCAGCATCACGGCCAATGCCGTCGCTCCGGGCTTCATCACCACCGACATGACGGGGGAGCTTTCCGACGAAATTAAGCAGAAGATCCTCGGGGTCATCCCGCTGGGTCGTTTTGGCTCGGTCACCGATATCGCCGCTATGGTCGATTTCCTTGCCTCGGAAGAGGGGGGGTACATCACCGGTCAGGTGTTTTCGGTTGACGGAGGCATGGCCATCTGACACCCAGAACCCACTCCTAATCACCACTTTACCATGCCTGAAAACATCGAAAAACGCGTCACCGACATCATCGTCAAGCAGCTCAGCGTGAACCCTGAGCAGGTCACCGCTGCCGCCGGTTTCCAGACCGACCTCAAGGCCGACTCCCTCGACCTGGTCGAGATCATCATGGCTTTTGAAGACGAGTTCGGCATCGCCTCGATCCCGGAAGACAAGGCCGCCTCCATGAAGACCGTGGGCGACGCCATCGAGTTCATCAAGGCCAACGCCACCAAGTAATTTCCCACGGGTTATTTTTAGCCCGTACCTGTGAGCACCGCTAGCCAGCCCCGCAGAGTAGTCGTCACCGGCATCGGTTGCCTGTCGGCTCTCGGTCCGGACACGGCGAGTTTCTGGGACGCCCTGATCAAGGGCCGTTCCGGGATCTCCCGTATCACCCGTTTTGACCCGACGGACTTCCCGTCCAAGGTCGGCGCGGAAATCCGCGATTTCGACGCCGGTAAGTTCATGGACCCGAAGGAGGCCAAGCGTAACGACCGCTACACGCAGTACGCCGTCGCCGCTTCCCGCATGGCCATCGAAGACGCCAAGGTCGATACGACCAAGCTCGATGCCGAACGCTTTGGCGTGATCATCGGTTCCGGTATCGGCGGGATGGAAACCATCGAGAACCAAGCCCGGGTACTCATCGAGCGTGGCCCGAGCCGCGTTTCGCCTTTCACGATTCCTTCCTTGATCGCCAACATCGCCTCCGGCGTCGTGGCCATCGAGTTCAAGGCCAAGTCCGTCAATTACGGGGTCGTCTCCGCTTGCGCTTCGGGTTCCCACGCCCTCGGCGAAGCCATGCGCCACATCCGTGACGGTCACGCCGACATCATGCTTTCCGGTGGTTCGGAAGCGGCCATCACCCGCCTGGGTTATGCCGGTTTCTGCAACATGAAGGCCATGTCGACCGACTTCAACGACACGCCCGAAAAGGCGTCGCGTCCGTTCGATAAGCTCCGCGATGGTTTCGTCATGGGCGAAGGCGCCGGCGTCCTCGTCATCGAGTCCCTCGAGCATGCGCAAGCCCGCGGTGCCCGCATCTATTGCGAACTCGCCGGTTACGGCGCCACCTGCGATGCCTACCACATCACGGGCCAGGACCAGGAAGGGAAGGGCCTCGCGCTCTGCCTCAACCGTGCCTTGTCCGAAGCCGGTATCGCGAAGTCCGAAGTGAGCTACATCAACGCCCACGGCACTTCGACCCCGATCAATGACCGCTGCGAGACGCTGGCCATCAAGCGCGTCTTCGGCGAACAGGCTCCCAAGATCGCCATTTCCTCGACCAAGTCCATGACCGGTCACCTGCTGGGTGCCGCGGGTGGCGTGGAAGCCGCCGTCTGTGCCTTGTCCATCCATCATGGCATGGTGCCGCCGACGATGAACCTCGAGAATCCCGACCCGGATTGCGACCTCGACTACGTGCCGAACCAGGCCCGCAAGATGACGGTCAACGTGGCCATCTCGAATAACCTGGGCTTCGGCGGACATAACGCCTCCCTGGTCTTCAAGGCGCTTAAATAAGCCCCATTGGGTGGAACTTTTGGGCTTCTTGGGGTTACACTTGTAACCCACTCTCTCCCTATGCGCCTCCCTTGCCTCGCTGCCCTGGTTGTGTTGGCTAGCCTACCTCTCGAGGGTTGGAGCCAAGAAGTCGCCCCCCCCGCCCACGTGCAGGTAACCACGACTTTTACCAAGCGTGATGCCAGCGGCAAGGTCGAGACCATCGCTACCCCGACGGCCGTCGCGGTCTCCGGCAAGCAGGCGACGATCGGCGTGAGCAGCAACGACGGTGGCATCACTTTCAGCGTCACTCCGACCGTCGGGCCGGATGGGGCGATTGCCCTGAAAATGGATACGCAGGTGAAGACGAAGGCCGACCCGGCGACCCAGAATCCCGACGAACTTCGTCGCAAGCAGAAGGAAGCCGCTCGCCAGAAGTCCAACATGCCCATTTTCCACTCGGCGATCCCGGCGGAAGGGCTCTATTCCGTTGAAGATATCTCCGGTGCCCGTCGCTGGCTGAAGATCGGTCGCGTGGTCGATGGCTGGACGCTCAAGTCCTACGATGCGAAGCGGGAAGTCCTCACCCTGGCCCAGCTTGGCAAGGTCCAGGAACTGACGTTGCACAAGGCCATCATCGATGGCGTCGCCGTCACGCATGGCAATACGACCACGGCATCGGTGAAGTCGGGCGAGTCGACCAAGTTCACCACCCCCGAAGGCGTCGAGGTCGAGGTGAAGGCGGAAGTGATTCAGATGACCAAGTAAGCGCCCGTCAGTCGCCGAGCGCGGCTAACCAGCTCGCCGTTTCCCCGGCGAGGCCGTGGGCGTTGAGGCCATCCCCGATCGCCGACAGCGTCGGTTCGATCACGACATGTTTGGGGTCGGCAGGGAGGTCGGGACGAGCCTTCCGGACCAGCGCCCAAGCGGCCCATGCGCGCCATTTCTTGATGTCGGCCCGGTCGCCGCGCACCCGATCCGCGAGGTGTTGGTAGTGGACCCGGGCATTGCCGGTGAAAGCATCGCTCGGTTGCGAGACCAGCCAGCGGATGGCCGCATAGGGCAAGGGGTAGTAGCGCAAGGCTTCATCCGTCGCGGCGACATCGCAGTACAGCGCTCTGTCGACTGCCAACAACGCCCGGGCGGGGAGGCCTTCCAGCCAGAGCTGCTGCCCGTATTCCAGGCAGAGCATGTAAAGCTCTGGTCCGCGCTCTTCCCGATGCTCCGCGAGGTCGCGCCAACTCAAGGTGCGTCCGCAGGAGGGCAGGAAGGGGCAGGGTTGATTCACGCTCAAGGCCGGGCGTAGGGATTCGTCTGCTTCTCTTGTCCCACCGTCGTGCGCCCGCCATGCCCGGGGAGCAAGACGGTCTCGTCCGGCAGGGTGTAGACCCGCGTACGGATGGAGTTCAGGAGTTCGTTCCAGTTGCCGTTGGGCAGGTCGGTCCGGCCGACCGAGCCGCGGAAGATGGCGTCGCCGCAGAAGGCTACCTGATCGCTGGCGCAATAGAACAGGAGGCTGCCGGGACAGTGACCCGGGACGTGCCGCGTTTCAAAGGTCTTGCCGGCCGCGACGAGGGGGGAGCCTTCTTCCAGCCAAGTCGTGACCTTGACCGACTTGAAGTCGTCCTCCGTGAGCGAGGGGATCATCGAAAGGTAACGGCTCATGTAGGCTTCGATGTTCTCGATGAGCTCGCGGTCGGCCCGGTGGGCGAGGACCTGCGCGCCGGCGGCGGCGAAGGCGTGCGCTTCGCACATATGGTCCCAGTGGCCGTGCGTGAGCAAGAGGTGCGTGAGCTTGAGCCCGCGGACTTTAATCAGCGGCAAGAGCGCGGTCGCCGCGCGTTGCGGGGCATCGACCACGATGCACTCTTGGCCGTCGTCCGAGGTGATCAGGTAGGCGTTGGTCTCGAAAGGACCGAGCGAGAAGGCTTCAATTTTCATCGGGAAAGTTCAGGCCGGGCCAAAGGCCTTGGCGAGGGCGGCTTCGACGATGTCCGGCGGGCGGATGGCCTTGAAGTCGCGGCTGACGAAGGCGTGCACGGTGAAACCTTCGACCAGGACTTCGTCGCCGCGTTCGACCTTGTAGGTCAAGCGGAGGCGGGCTCGGGGTCGTTCCGCCAGCGTGACGGTGATGCGGACGCGGTCATCGAAGTGCGACGGACGGTGATAGGTCAGGCCGGTTTCCAAGACCGGGAGCAGGTAGCCTTGCTTTTCCAGTTCACGGTAAGGGCAGCCCAGTTGGTCGAGCAGGGCGACGCGGGCCATCTCGAACCAAGGTAGGTAGTTGCCGTGGTAGGTGACCCCCATGGCGTCGGTTTCGGCGAAGCGGACCCGGGTCTCGACGGTGGCCTGTGGCATCCGGTTGTTCTGGGTCAAAGAAACCCGCTTTCCAACCGTAAAGGCGTCGGGTGGACCGCTTCTCCTTGCCCCCTGCGGAGTGGTCGTGAAGATGGGGTCATGGGTCAGCGCGAGCGATGGATCTTATTCTTGGTCGGTGCCCTCATGGGGGTAGGCGTCCTGTGGGTCGTGCAGACCAACAGCCAGCCCAAGCGCGATGCGAAGCGGCAAGTCCGCGAGGGGCTCAATCTCCCTGGCATGATGTACGACTTTGCGGTGACCTCGAAGGGGTTCTATGGGCATTACGTGCTTTGGGAGTCCGTGGAGACCCGCCCGGACGGCGCCAAGGTACGGTCCATCGTCACCGGTGGTCGCCGCCACTACGAGGCCTCGGGTCGCGAAATGGCCCAGGAGTACCTCTTGATCCGTGAGACCTACGCCGCGGGGACGGCTCTGGCCGAACCCGGTCCGGTTACGGACTACACCTTCCAGTTCGCCGATCGAATCGCGCTCAAACTGAAACCCGGGCACCAAGCGGCGGAAGTGAAGCTGCCGAGCGGTGATTTCGCCCAGCCGGTCGCCGGGAAGCCCGACGAGGCTTTGCTGGCCTTGAAGCGCTGGCATGAGCCCCTCGAGAAGACCCCGTGGGCCGAACTGCCGAAGGTCCTGGCGGCCCTCCGCGCCGACCCGGCGGTCGCTTCGGCCGAACTCATCTCGATCGATTGGAAGAAGGAAGCCGAAATCATCCGCGCCAATAGCGGACAGAAATGAGCGACGACCTCCAGCGGAAGGGCACGGTGACCGTGGCGATCAGCCTGACGGTCAACATCTTCCTGGCGGGTTTGAAATTGATCGTCGGGTTCACCTGTTTTTCGCAAGCCCTCGTGGCTGACGGCATCCACTCCTTGGTCGATATCGCGGGAGATATCGCGGCTCTCATTGGCCTACGCTTGGCCCACCTGCCGAAGGACGAAGACCATCCTTACGGCCACCATCGCTTTTCGACGCTGGCGGCGTTGCTCATCTCTTCGCTGGTGCTGCTGTTCTGTCTGGGGCTGGCGTGGCAGTCGCTGAGCGGCCTCGTCTCCGGTGAAGCCGTCAAGAAGCCCGAACTCGCCGCCGCTTGGGTGGCTGGGGCGGCTCTGGTCATCAAGGAAATCTTCTATCAGTTCGCCCGCCGTCAGGCCGAGCGGCTGGGCTCGCGTCTCTTGCTGGCCAACGCCGCCGACCACCGGGCGGACGCGATCGCCTCCTTGCTGGCGCTGGTCGCCGTGGTGGTCGCCAACGTGCATCCCGAATGGGTCGCCCTCGATAAGGTCGTCGGCCTCGTCTTGGCAGGCTGGTTGGGCGCCGAGGGTATCCGCCTGTTCAAGGGCGCCTGCTTGGACCTCATCGACACCGCGCCGGAAGAGGCCGTGCTGAAGGACCTCAGCGAACACATCTTGGCGGCGCCGGGAGCCAAGGGCTTCCATGCTTTCCGGGCCCGTCGCTTGGGGGATCGCTTTGAGGTCGATTTCCACCTGCAGGTCGCCGAGACCGCGACGGTCGCCGAAGGCCACGCCATCGCGGGTCGCATCAAGGCCGATATCCTCCGGTCGCACCCGGAGGTCATCGCCGTGCTGGTGCACGTCGAACCCGATCATCCCGAGCATCTCAAGCCCGACGGTCACCACGGCCTGGCCGAGTGAGTGCGGATTGTTTTGATTAGGGCCAATCGACGGCTATCAAACGGGCATGCCCCGCTTCCTCCTGCTCGGCCTCCTGGCTTTGGCCGCTGCCGCCCAGGCAGCCCCGCCGACCAACGTCGTGTTCATCTTCGCCGATGACCAACGCGCGGATACCATCGCCGCCTTAGGTAACCCGGTCATCAAGACACCGAACCTCGACCGCCTGGTGAAGCGTGGGCTGTCCTTCACGCATGCCTACATGCAGGGCGGCAACAACGGCGCCACCTGCGTGCCCTCGCGCGCGATGCTGCTGTCCGGTCGTCCCTATTTCCATGTGGACGAAAAGCTCACCCGTGACGAGACCTGGCCGCATGCCTTTGGCCAAGCGGGCTACGCGACCTTTGCCGCGGGGAAGTGGCATAACGGGCCCGGTTCGGTCGGTCGTTCGTTTCAGGCCGCGAAGTCGATGTACATCGGCGGGATGACCAACCCGCTGAAGGCACAAATTTGCGACCTCTTGCCGACGGGCAAGATGGGGCCGCAACGCCTTTCGCCCAAGCACCTCTGCGAGGAAGCCACCGACGAGGTGCTTGCTTTCGTGAAGGCGCAGGACGGCACGAAGCCTTTTTACGCCTACTTGGCTTTCGACGGCCCGCATGACCCGCACATCGTGCCGGCCGATTTCCCGGTCACCTACGACCCCGCGAAGATCCCGTTGCCGGCGAACTTCCTCCCGCAGCACCCCTTCAATAACGGGGAGATGGTGGTTCGTGACGAGCAGCTCCTGCCTTGGCCGCGTCAGCCGGCGGCCATCCAGCAGATGCTCGCGGATTACTACCGCTACATCAGTTTCCTCGACCTGCAGGTCGGCCGCGTGCTCGATGCGGTCGAAGCGTCGCCCGGAGCGGCGAACACCCTGATCGTCTTCGCCGCCGATTCGGGCGTCGCGCGTGGCTCGCACGGACTCATCGGTAAGCAGAACCTCTATGAGCATTCGGTGCGCGTGCCGTTGGTCATCGCCGGCCCCGGCGTGCCGAAGGACCAGCGCACGGATGCCCTCTGCTACCTCTTCGACGTGCTCCCGACCCTTGGGAAGGTCTGTGGGGTCGCCGGCCCTAAGACCAGCGAAGGACGTGAATTCACCGCGCTCTTCGCCGCGCCCGCAGCGGCGCACCGGCCCCAACTCTTTTTTGGGTATCGGAATATCCAACGGGCCCTGAGCGATGGACGTTGGAAGCTCATCCGCTACCCGCAGATTGACCGGACCCAACTCTTCGACCTGCAGGCCGATCCGTCCGAAATCACCGACCTGGCGGGTAAGCCCGAGCACGCGGCGCGGATCGCCGACATGTTGGCACGCCTCGCCCAAGAGCAGAAGGCCGTCAGCGACCCCTTGCCCTTGGTCGTCGCCAAGCCGCTGCCCGCGGACTGGATGCCTCCGAAGAAGGTGCCCAAGCCCGGCGAGAAGGGTTTCTGAACCGAACGTGCTTAGACGCCGGTCGCGGTGTAGGACTTCCGGCCGTACTTCTTGCCGAGCCAGTCTTGCAGCTCGAGGAAGTCGGCGGGGGGCGCCACTTCGATGGTCAGCGGCTTACCGGTCTGCGGGTGGAGCAGGGTGAGGCGGTTGGCGTGCAGCATGACGCGCGGCATCGGCCAGCCATCGAAGGCCGGGTAGTCGAACTTGCCGTAGGTGCGGTCGCCGAGGATGGCGTGACCGATATGCGAGAGGTGGACGCGGATCTGGTGCGTCCGACCCGTGTGGGGGAACGTGCGGATCAGCGCGGCCTGCGTGCCGTACTTCTCTTCGACGCGCCAATCGGTGATGGCCTCGCGGCCGTCTTCGCGGACGGCCATGCGCACGCGGACGGTGCGGTGGCGGTCGATCTTGGCGTCGATGCTGCCGCCCAGGAGGCGGGGGCACTTGTCGACCAACGAAAGGTATTCCTTCTGCGCCGTGCGTTGGGAGAACTGTTCGACCAGGTTGTGGTAAGCCTTGTCGGTCTTCGCGAGCACGATGACACCGGAGGTTTCGCGGTCGAGGCGGTGGACCACGCCGGGGCGCGGGGCGCCGCCGGCGGGAGCCAACTTGCCCTTGGTATGGTAGAGCAGGCCGTGGACGACCGAAAGCTCATCGGAGCCCTGCACCGGGTGCGTGAGCAGCCCGGAGGGCTTGTTGATGGCGATGAGGTGGGCGTCTTCGAAGAGGACTTCCAACTTCATCTTCACCGCCGTGGCGGTCGGCTCTTCGGGCGTCGGGAGCTCGATGACGATTTCGTCGCCGGGATTCAAGACCGTGCGCCGGTCGATGGCCTTGCCAGCCATCGTGATCAAACCGAGGTCGAGCGCGCGCTGGACGCGGGAGCGGCTGACGCCTTCCATGAGGCCCGAGACGATCTTGTCGGCGCGCGCGGCGGCTTGTTCGTCGGAGACGCGGACCTTGAACTTTTCGTTCGGCTTGGTTTCCGTGGCGGGCGCCCGGCGGGCCGGATCGCGGGAAGCGCGGGTGCTGCGCCGCGGTTCGGGCTGCGCGCGGGGCGCGGCCTTGCGGGTCTGCGCTTTGTTGGCGCTGATGGGCTTGATCGAACCAGGGGAGGGCTTCGAAGGCGTCTTATGCTTGGACTTGGCCATCTTAGCGCTTTTGGCCGAGGAGGTACTCAGGATTCAATTTTTGGAGGGCTTTAGGCACGAACATACCATCCTTGCGGATGACCTTCCCGTCAAAGCGGATTTCACCGCCACCGTATTCGGGGCGCTGGATGCAGACCATATCCCAGTGAATCGAGGACTTATTGCCGTTGTCGGTCGTCTCGTAGCACTTGCCCGGGGTGAAGTGGAAGGAACCGGCGATCTTCTCGTCGAAGAGGATGTCCTGCATCGGATTCAGGATGTGTGGGTTGAAGCCGATGGCGAATTCGCCGATGTAGCGGCCGCCGACGTCGGTATCGAGGATCTCGTTGAGGCGCTTGGTGTTGTTCGCCGTCGCTTCGACGATCTTGCCCTTCTTGAAGACGAGGCGGATGTTCTCGAAGGACACGCCTTGATAGATGGTCGGGCAGTTGTACTGGAGCACGCCGTTGACCGAGTCGCGGATCGGGGCGGTGAAGACCTCGCCGTCGGGGATGTTGTATTCGCCGCCGCAGGGGATGGCGTTCATGCCCTTGATGTTGAACTTGAGGTCGGTGCCGGGGCCGGTGATCTGCACCTCGTCGGTGGCCATCATGGCTTGCTTGAGGGCTTCCATGCCCGGGATCATGCGGGAGTAGTCGAGCGTGCAGACGCGGAAGTAGAAGTCCTCGAACGCCTCGGTGCTCATCTTGGCCTGTTGGGCCATGGAGGACGTCGGCCAGCGCAGCACGACCCACTTCGTCTTGTTGACGCGCCAGTCCATGAGCGGACGGACGGTTTCACCGAGGAGGCGGGCGCGGTCGGCGGGGACGTCGCTGGATTCGAAGATGTTGTTGGCCCCGCGGACGGCGATGTAGGCGTGCATCTTCTTCATGCGGGCGAGCTCGTGGTCGGCGAAGAGCTTGAATTGCTCGGCGTTGCCGTCGCGGGTCATCTCGCGGGAGACGCGGGCCTGCTGGATGTTCACCATCGGAACCGCCCCGTGTCGGCGGGCGGAGCGAATGAGGGCGATGACGAATTCCTCGGGGGTTTCGGCGACGTCGATGAGGACTTTCTCGCCTTTCTTGAGGCGGGTCGAGAAACCACAGAGGACGTCAGCCAGTTGGGCGTAGCGCGGATCCATAATCCGGCGACACTTGCGACCCTTCGCCTTATTTCCAAGCGTGAAAGCCACGCTTGCACGAATCGTCCGCGCCGCCAAGTTGGGTGCCATGGAAACCGCCAGCCCGATGGAACGCGCGCAAGCCCTCAGCGCCGAAGCCTCGTTTGACTTTGCGGTGGGCGATGAGGCGGCGGCTTTAGCCAAGTTGGCGACGGCCGTGCAGCTCGAGCCAGCCTGCTTCGAGGCTTGGCTGGCCAAGGCCGAAGTCCATTTTGCCCTGCGCCAGCTCGACGATGCCTTGGCTGCGGGTGAAGCCGCCTTGGCGCTCCGCGCGAAGGACATCCATGTGCATACGTCGCTTTCGCGAATCTGGATGGAGCGCGGCGATAAGCCCAAGGCCGAGCACCACGGGGCCCAAGCCAGGTTGCTGGGGTGGGGGGATCAGCTGAAGCAGCCCGAGGGTGGTTTGCCGGGCGAGATCGGCTAGTTTGGGCACTAGGGGTAGCGGGCCCCTTGGTCACTTGTCTCACCCCCTGCGACAGCCTGTCCCTTGAAAAGGTGGGAACAAGGCCCTCCAAAGGGGGTCAAGACCTAGCCGACCCCCGAAAAACCCCTTAATCGGTTGCTAAACCCCGCCAAAACCGTTTTGGCATCTCTTCTGCAAACTCACTGACGCCCCTCCGGGCAAACTCTACCCAAACACACTATGGCCAAAAATACCAAAATCACCGTAAAGCCCCTCGCCGACCGCGTGCTCGTGCAGCGCATCGAGGAAGCCGAAGAAATCAAGGGCGGCATCATCATCCCTGACTCCGCCAAGGAAAAGCCGCAGGAAGCCAAGGTCGTTGCCCTCGGTACCGGCGCGGTCGACAAGGACGGCAAGAAGATCCCCTTCTCCGTGAAGGTCGGCGACAAGGTCCTCATCGGCAAGTACGCCGGTTCGGAAGTGAAGCTCAACGACGAGATCTACCTCCTCCTCCGCGAAGAGGAAGTCCTGGCCGTCATCGAATAATCCCCTCCACCTAACCCTCTCAAACCACATCTACCATGTCTAAGAAGCAAATCCTGTTCGATGAAGCCGCCCGCCGCAAGGTGCTGAACGGCGTCTCCATCCTGGCCCGCGCGGTCAAGGTCACCCTCGGTCCGAAGGGCCGCAATGTGATGATCGACAAGAAATTCGGCGCCCCGAAGGTCACCAAGGACGGCGTCACCGTCGCCAAGGAGATCGAATTGAGCGACCCCTATGAAAACATGGGCGCCCAGATGGTGCGCGAAGTCGCCTCCAAGACCGCCGACAAGGCGGGTGACGGTACGACCACCGCCACCGTGCTCGGCGAAGCCATCTACAAGGAAGGCCTTCGTTTCGTCGCCGCCGGCGCGAACCCGATCTTCGTGAAGCGCGGCATCGACAAGGCCACCGAGGCCGTCGTCAAGGAGCTCGCCAACATCTCCAAGAAGATCAAGACCCGCGAAGAGATCAAGCAGGTCGCGACCGTCTCCGCCAACTGGGATTCCTCCATCGGTGACATCATCGCCGAAGCCATGGACCGCGTGGGCAAGGACGGCACCATCACCGTCGAAGAGGCCAAGACCATCGAAACCACCCTCGACGTCGTCGAAGGCATGCAGTTCGACAAGGGTTACCTCTCCCCGTACTTCGCGACCAACGCCGAAACGCTGGAAGCCATCATCGAAGACGCCTACATCCTTCTCTACGAGAAGAAGGTGTCCGCGATGAAGGACCTCCTCCCGCTCCTCCAGGAAGTCGCCAAGGCCGGCAAGCCGCTCCTCATCATCTCCGAGGAAGTCGAAGGCGAAGCCCTCGCGACCCTCGTCGTCAACCGCCTCCGCGGCACGATCAACGTCTGCGCCGTCAAGGCCCCGGGCTTCGGCGACCGCCGCAAGGCCATGATGGAAGACATCGCCGTCCTCACCGGTGGCCGCT
>CALQIY020000021.1 GCA_943330755.2 Opitutus sp. GAS368 | reverse complement strand
GAGATCTACCGTGGTTCCGAGTACACCGTCGACTTCCTGCCCAAGGTGAAGATCGAAGCCGCCGTGGCGGACGAACAGGTCGAGAAGGCCATCGCCACCATTTCCAAGGCTGCCCACACCGGCAAGATCGGCGACGGCAAGATCTTCGTCCTCGGCCTCGCCGACGTGGTCCGCATCCGCACCGGCGAGCGCGGTCCGGCTGCCATCTAATCACCAGGCCTACGTTGAACACAAAAGGGCGGCTTCGGCCGCCCTTTCTGTTGGGATAGCGTGCCGACCGTTTACTTCTGGACGGCGGCGGCTTTGGCGGCGGCGGCTTCCGCCTTGGCCTTCAGCATGCCGGGAGAGTTCCACTTGATGACGTGGTAAGTCGCGGGCTGCTCGCCGGCGTTGCGGATCGCATGGTCGATGTTGGCCGCCTGGAAGATCACGGAACCCGGACCCAACTTGACCCACTCGCCGGCGACGAGGGCTTCGACCACGCCCTCCTTGACGATGAGGAGCTCTTCATCGGCGTGGCGATGCGGCGGGTGCGCGGCGACCCCTTTGTTGAGCGTCGTGATGTGGCACTCGAGTTCGTCGAGCGTCGCCGTCGGGGCTTGGCAGACCTTACGCCACGCGCCGTTGGGGGATGACTTCACGACCATCTTCTCCCAATCAAACGCCATCGAGCCCATCGGTGGCTTGGCGGGTTTGGCTTCCGGCGCGGCGGCGGCGATGAAGCCGGGCAAGCAGAGGCAGAGCGTGGCGGTCACGGCGACCAAGGCGACATCACGACGAGTCAGGAGGGGCATGTCCCGACGCTAGTCGCTCATTTAGGCGGAGAAAGCGGAAAATGGCTCCACCCTCACACTTGCCCTCCCCGCCCGCAGCCACCTAATCTCACCCCATGCGTTGCCCCTCGCGAAGCCTCTCGCTCGCCCTCGTCGCCGCCCTCGTGGCCCTCGTCGGTTGCAAGCCGAAGGAAGACACCGCGGCCCAGATGGCCAAGGCCGGCATCCTCGTCATCAACAACAACGCCGAACCCTCGGGCCTCGATCCGCAGGAAGTCACCGGCCTCCTGGAATCGCGCATCGTCTATTCCCTTTTCGAAGGCCTCGTGAACTACGACCCGGTCGACCTCCACCCCATTCCCGGCGTGGCGGAAAGCTGGACGATGGCTCCGGATGGCAAGACTTGGACGTTCAAACTTCGGGCCAACGCCCGCTGGTCGAACGGCGACCCCGTGACGGCGCAGCACTTCCTGTTCAGTTTCCAACGGATGCTCTCGCCGAAGTTCGGCGCCGAATACGCTTCGATGCTGCACTGCGTCCGCGGAGCCAAGGATTTCAACGAAGGCAAACTCAAGGACTTCAGCCAGGTTGGCTTCAAGGCCACCGACGACCGCACGCTCGTCATCGAGCTCGACAATGCGGTCCCGTACTTCCTCCAGCTCATCTGCCACCACAGCTGGTTGCCCGTGCACCCGCCGACGATTCTGAAGTTCGGCCAGATGGAGGAGATGCACACGCTCTGGACGCGCCCGGGGAACCTCATCGGCAACGGCGCCTTCACGCTGGAGTCCTGGGAAGTCGCCCGCCGCATCATCGTGCGCAAGAACCCGGGCTACTGGGATGCCGCCAACATCGCGCTCAACGGCGTGGAATTCCGCGCCATCACCGATCTCTTCGCCGAAGAACGCGCCTTCCGCGGCGGCGAGCTCCACATCACCGGCACCGTCCCGCCCTACAAGATCGTCCAGCTCCGCGAACAGAAAGCCCCGTTCCTGCGGCTCGACCCTTACCTTTCCTGCGCGTTCATCCGCATCAATACCGACGTCAAGGACAACGAGCCGGTCCGCAAGGCCTTGGCGGATGTCCGGGTCCGCCGCGCGCTGGGCATGTCCATCGACCGCAACCTCATCGCGGAGCGCGTCCTCCGGGCCGGTGAATCTCCGGCCCTCAACCTGACGCCGCCGGGGACGGGCGGCTTCCAGGCCCGCCCGCAGTGGAGCACCGACCTCAACGAAGCCCGCCGCTTGCTCGCCGAGGCGGGCTACCCGGGCGGCCAAGGCTTCCCCAAACTGGAATACCTGCTCAACACCTCCGAAGGCTCCCAGATGGCCGCGCAAGCCTACCAAGAGATGTGGCGCAAGCAGCTCGGCGTGAACATCGAGCTCCGCAACCTCGACTGGAAGGTCTACCTGCGCTCGCTGCACAAGGGCGACTACCAGATCGCGCGCTCGGCTTGGAGCGGCGATTACAACGACCCCAACACGTTCCTCGAGATGTTCATCACCGGCAACGAATTGAACCAGACGAACTGGAGCGACCCCGAGTACGACCGCCTCATCGGCGCCGCCGCCCGGGAGATCGACCAGACCAAGCGTTACGAATACTTCCAACAGGCCGAGCAACGCCTCATCGAAGGCGCCCCCATCATCCCCGTGGTCTTCAATAAGAACAAGTTCCTGATCCGGCCCGAGGTCCAAGGCTGGAACCCGACCCTCCTCGACCAGCACCCCCTGAATCGCGTGAAGTTGGTCCCGGCGAAAGGAGATTGAAGCCCCTCCCTGAGCCGACACACTCTTGGAAGATACTTTTAAACACCATGCGCCTCCCTGCCCTCGTCCTTGCCGCCCTGCTGACCCTCACCACCGGCAGCCTCCAGTCCCAAGGCTTCGATGAACCGGCCAAGGGCCGCCTCGCCGAAAACCCCTTCTCCAAACTCCGCGGCATCTCCTACTTCTTCATCGACGTCATCACCGTCGACCCCCGCCCCGAAGATGGCGACCTCCGCCAGGAGATCCGCGATGGCATCGAACTGGAGATGCGCCGTGCGGGCATCACCCCCAAGGAGTACAATGGCACGAATCCCGAAGGCTCGACCCCGCTCTTGACGGTGGAGATCCGCTTCGACCGCGGCCTCGGCCGCTACGCCGCCGACGTGACGCTTTTCATCCGCGACAACGCGACCATCGCCCGCAACCGCGAGCCCGTCTTGGCCCAGACCTACGTCCAGACCAAGAAAGCCGTAGGTTCGTCCGATGCCACGCTGACCAAGGAAATCAAAGGCCGCTCCCGTGAACTCGTCAGCGAGCTCATCGAGGGCATGAAGAAGGTCAAGTGAGCCTGCTCGCGCGTCTCCGCGGGCTCTTCGAGAAATTCCGCGGGGCCGGTGCGCCGCGGCCCCCACGCTCCTCTTGGCAGGCGATCCTGGCGACCGCGCTCATCGCCGGCGCGATTATCGCCGGGCTCGCTTACGCGACTTCCCATTTAAGCTACGTCCTGCTCATGGGGACCTTTGCGGCCAGCTGCCTGCTGACTTTCGCTTACCCGGATTCCCCCTTCAGCCAGCCGCGCAACACCGTGGTCGGACATGTCATCGGGACGGTCGTTGGCTTGGCTTGCCTGCATGGTTTCGGTCCGGAGTGGTGGAGCGCCGGCCTGGCGGTCGGCTTGAGCATCGCGCTGATGAAGGCCACGCGCACCGTGCACCCCCCGGCGAGTTCCAACCCGCTCATCGTCTTCGCCTTCAAACCGGGTTGGGGCTTCCTGCTCTTCCCGACGCTCACGGGTGCCGTTCTGATTGTCATCATCGCCCTCTTCGTCCACAACCTCCGTCGGCCCACCCGCTGGCCCCAATACTGGTAACCTTTATGTCGCCCGAATCCCGCCTCCAAGAACTTGGTTTCACCCTCCCGACGCCTCCGCCCGCCGCCGGCGCCTACGTCCCGGCCGTGCGCACGGGCAACCTGCTCTACCTCGCCGGCACGCTGCCGATGAAGGACGGCAAAGTCGCCTCGCTCGGTAAAGTCGGTCGCGAGGTCGACCTCACCCAAGCCGCGGAAGCCGCGCGCCTCTGCACCCTCAATTCCCTCGCCAACGCGAAGGCCGCCCTCGGCTCGCTCGACAAGGTCGTCCGGGTCGTGATGGTCAACGGCTTCGTCAACGGCATCGACGGCTTCAGCGACAGCCCCAAGGTGCTGAACGGCGCCTCGGAATTCCTCCTCCAGGTCTTCGGCGACGCCGGTAAGCACGCGCGCGCGGCCGTCTCGGTCAACGGTCTCCCGCTGGGCGTTTCGGTCGAGGTCCAGATGGTCCTCGAAGTCCGCGACTGATCCCGCTCAACCTTCGGAGACGCCGACGTTCGGGAACTCGATCTCGAACGCGATACGGCCTGGCGGCGGACCGCAATTGCCGATTTGGGCACAGGCGCGCTTCACGAGCTCGGCGACATGGGCGTCTTTCGGCCGGTTGATCCAGGAGGCGAAACTCACGGTGCCACTGGCATCGACCTTGACGACCACGCCGCAGGTGGCGGCCGAAGCCGCCCCATCGGAGGCGATGATGTCGGCCCACGCCGACTTGAAGCGAGCGGTGACGGTACCGGCGTAGATCTGCTGTTCGGTGGCGCTGCCGCCATCGCCGCCGTTGTTGCCGTCACCGTAGTTGCGGCCCTTCTTGATGCTCACGCTGCCGATGCCGCCCACGGAGCCGGTGGAGCGACCCGTGCCCCCTTTTTGCCGGCTCTGAAAGTCGCTGAAGGTCGTGCGATTCGTGGACGAACCCGTGGTCGCGGTCTTGCTCGTCTTCGCGTTATCCGTCTTCGCGTTGGAGCGCTCGGCGTTGGCTTGAGCCTGCGCCTCGCGGGCCTCCTGCTTGATCTTCTCCACGTCGAGGGGCTTGATCTTGACGATCTTGATGCCGCTCTGGGTGCCCGACTCATGACCACGGGCGACGCCCGCCTTCTCGCCGACCAGGCCAGCCTTACGGCCGGGGATGCCATCCAAGTTCACGAGCAACGGGTCGACGGCCTCGATGGGGTCGCCCGGGTGGCGCGAGGCGTACCACGAAGCGCCCACGAGCACGGCGACGATGCCGAGGTGGACCGCGACGGAACCGATGATGCCTTTGTTGCCTTCGGCCATCTCAGCGGATCTCCGAGTCGAGGGCGGCCTTGGTCAGCCCTTTGGCTTTGGCCAAGGAAAGCACATCGATGACCTTCTGGTAAGTCAGGCCGCCATCGCCGCGCACGCGGACGATGGGCTGGTCGGCTTCGGGAAGCGCCGCGATTTGGGCGAACTCCACCTCCAATTGCTGGCGCGTGACCGCCCGATTGCCGATGCTGAGGGCACCGTCCGCCGCGATGGTCACGAAACGGTACTGCACCTTGGAGTCGGCGGCCTTGCCGACGCCCTTGTCGGACTTCGGCAAATTGATGGCGGTGGTCTGCTCCAGCACCGGCGTGGCGATCATGAAGATGATCAGCAGGCAGAAACAGAGGTCGAGCATCGGCGTCACGTTGAGCTCGCTCATGACGTGCAGCCGCGACTGCTTGGAAAAGGAGCGGGCCATGTTACTGGGCGTCTTCCCAACCCGGCAATTCGCCCGGCGCCGCCGGCTCCGCGGCCGGCGCGGGCGCCGCGCTCACCGGGGCCGCCGCGGCCTGGGCCGCGGCGCGGCGCAGGAGTTCGCGCTGCTGTTGTTGTTCGAAGTTCAGGCGGGCTTCGGCCTCGAGCTCGAGTTCCACGCGGTCGGCCAAGGTGCTGGCGAAATTCTCGAGCTCGGTGCTCATGATCTTCACCTGCGTCAGCAAATAGTTGTAGCCGAAGGTCGCCGGGATGGCGACGAGCAGGCCAAGGGTCGTGGTCACCAACGCACCGCAGACGCCCGGCGCGAGTTGGGCGATGCTGGCTTTCTCCGTCAACGCACCGAACGTCACCATGACGCCCCACACCGTACCGAGCAGGCCGAGGAACGGACCGCCGGAAACGAGCGAGCTCAGCAGGACCATCTTATCTTCGTACTTCACCATCGTCCGCGAAACGCCGCGTTGGAGGGCGTTCTCGACGTGCCCCATGCACAGCCGCACATCGGACTGGCGCACCAGGCGGCCCTTATGGCGCTGCACCGCCGAGACCGCCTCGGCCACGAGGAATTCATACGGACAAAGGTTGCCGCTGCCGGGGAAATTCAGCGCGATGACCGAGTGCTGATCGCGGAGGCGGCGGTCGAAGCCGTGATTGCGACGACGGAGCTCCTGGACGTCGGACCATTTCTGGATCATCGCACCCCAACCGATGAAGGAGCAGATGACGAGGACGGCGGCGACGGCCAAACCGGCGCTATCCATCTGACGGAAATACCAAATGGCGCCCTTTTCGGCCTCGGCTGCCAAGACGACGGGAAGAACAGTGAAAAGCATCGCCCATTAGGCAATCCAGCGGGAGCAGGGCTTCAACCTGAAAAGGTTTGGAGCACGCTTGAAATACGCCCCGCGCAAGGTCAGTCTATTCCCTGATGGCTCAACGCCCGTCCCAGTGCCAAGGCTGCACCCAGCCCTGCTCCACCTACTTCTCCCTCGTCTCGGGGGGGAAGGTGGAGTCGTTCGGCTGTTGCCAAGCCTGTCCGGTCGTGACCGCCCCAGTCGCCGGCGGCCTGCTCCCCTCCGTCGAACTGGGATATAAGCTCACCGTCCCCAGTCCCACCGGACGTGGCCGGTGCCCGTCTTGCGGCTTCCGCTGGCAGGACTTCGAGCGCACCCACCGCATCGGCTGTCCGACCTGCTACCAAGCCCACACGGAACAAGTCTTGGCAACCATTGCCCGCCTGCAGCCTGGCATGGCCCACCACGGCCGCCGCCCACAGGTTTCGACGGCGGACCGCCTCGCCAAACTCGCCGCCTGCCAAGCCTTGCTCGCGGAAGCGGTCAAAGAGGAAGACTTTGAGTCGGCCGCGGCCCTACGCGACCAGATTGCCGCGCTCGAAGCCGGTAAGGCCGCGACCTAAGACTAACCTTACGCGTTGCCCGCTCGGCGGGAAGCATCAGTGTGACGCGACATGAAGCCCACGGTTTTGCTCACGAACGACGACGGGATTGGCACCGCCTTTCTCCATGCGCTGGTGGCCGCCTGCCAAACCGAAGGCTTTCGGGTGATCGTCGCCGCCCCCGCGGGCGAGCGCAGCTGGATCGGGCGTGCCTTCAGCCGCCACCGCGAGGTCACCGTGGCGGCCTACCCGGGCCTGGGCGATGAGGCTTGGTCGATCGACGGCACCCCCTCCGACTGCGTGAACATCGCGCTGGGGCACCTGCTCAAGTCTAAGCCCGACGTGGTGCTATCGGGCCTGAACATCGGCTTCAATGCCACGATGCCGCTCTGCCTCAGTTCCGGGACCTTAGCGGGGGCGACCGAAGGCACGGCGTGGGGCATCCCCGCGGTGGCCTGCTCGCTCGACCTCGAACAAAGCATCTTCGAACGCGTCCACCGGACTTCCGCCGAATGCCCGGCCGAATTGCGGCCCCACCTCGAAGCCGCCTGCCGACATGCCGCGCGCTTCGCCAAGGCCTTGGTCGGGCAACCCCACCGAGGGCTCGAAGTCCACAGCCTCAACTACCCCGCAGGCGTGACGGAAGCGACCGCCATGGAGCGAGCAAGCCCGGCCTTGGTCCGCCATGGCTCACTCTTTCAACCCTCGGCGCTCGGCTACCGCTTCACATGGAACGACGGTGAAGCCATCGAGGCGGGCCAAAACAGCGACCTCGCCGTTTTGGAGCGAGGTCGGATCAGCCACACCTTATACGACTTCAGCCAAGTCGGCCGAAGCTAAGCGCCAGGCTCAGTGGCCGTGGTCATCGGCATGCCCTTCGCCTGGGAGGACGATCGGCAGGATGAGCACGAGGCCGGCGATACCGCCGACCGACCAAGCCTTCGTGAGGCCGTGGTGGGTGAGGTAGGGCTCAAAAGCGATGAAGGTGGCGAGCGCCCAAGCGCCCGCATGGGCGATGAAGACCAGGAGGCCGTTCTTACCCGCTTCATTGGCGCGACGCTGCAGGGCGATGGAGAGGAAACCGGCAAAGAAGACGGCCGAAATGATCAGGAGGAAAACGGCGAAAGGGCTCCACAGGGCTTCGGCCTCGTGCTTGATCTTATCGTGCTCCTTGGCGGCGGCGGCCAGGCCGGCTTTATTGGCTTCAGCCAGGGCGGCCTTCTCGTCGAAAACCTTACCCTTCGCGGCGGCCTTGGCCTTGGCGAAGGCCTGATCCTGGGCCTTTTGGGCGATGGCCTTCTCTTCGGCATGGATGGCCCCCTGCGGCAGGGAATGGGTCATATAACCGAAGCTCAGCCAAGAGAGGCCGGAGAAGACGACGGTCAGGAAGACAAGGTTCACCAGGAAGCCGACGCGGCTCAGGGGCTTGGTAAGGTCCAGCGAGAAGGTCATAGGAAGGAGGCGGCAACCTAGGGGAGCGGGCCAAGCGTGCAAATCCAAACTTGGAAAGCCGCCCCACTGCCTCCTGATTAGGCGGCAGCATGGCCTCAGACCTTCCCGAAACCGTCCTTTTTGACCTCGATGGAACCCTCGTCGACAACTTCGAGGCCATCCACCGGTGCTACGACGACGTCATGTCCATGATGGGACTGCCCGGCGTCACCCTGGAGCAAATCCGCCGGGCCGTGGGTGGCTCCGTCAACGTGACGGTGGTCAAGCTGGCCGGCGAAGCCAACGCCCCGACCGCCACCCGCCTCTTCCGCGAACACTTCCCTTCCGTGATGTACCATGGCCTGCGCGTCTATCCGGGTTGCGAAGAAATCCTCCAAGCCCTGCGGGCGCGCGGCGTCCGGACGGCCGTCTACACGAACAAGGACGAGGAGAATTCGAAGAAGATCATGGCCCACCTCGGACTGGCCCACCTCTTCGACGGCATCTTCGGGACGAACGTCCACCCTTGGCGCAAGCCGCAGAAGGAGTTCAGCCACTACGTCTTGAGCACGCTGAAGGCCGACCCACGTCGCACCGTGATGGTCGGCGACTCGCCGTTCGACATCGAGACCGCCCGGAACGGACAGCTCGCCGCGATCCACTGCGTGACGACCGGCAGCCACACCGCCGAGGAACTCGCGCCCTACCGCCCCGACACCGTCCACGCCGGTCTCGCCGAACTGCAGAGGGATATCTTCAGTCTGTAAGGGATTGCTTCGGCCGAGCACGGGCGGAATGATGCCGCCACGCATGTCACCTCCGCGCGAAGATCCCCGCGGGCCCGAAATCAAGCTTTCGGGCGTGGTGGAGCGCATCCTGTGGTTGGATGAGGAAACCCACTTCACGATCGCGGAACTGAGCCCGGAGGCCGGCGACAAGACGATCGTGCTGGGCAACATGACAGGCCTGCAATGCGGCGAAACGGTCGACCTCGTGGGCTTTTGGGAACGGCACCCCCAACATGGCCCGCAGCTGCGCGTCAAAAGCTTCACCTCCCGCCTGCCCTCTTCGGTCCACGGGATCCGCAAATACCTCGGCAGCGGCCTGATCAAAGGCATCGGCAAGACCTACGCCGACAAGATCGTCGCCAAGTTCGGAGTGCGCACGTTCGACATCATCTCCAATCAGTCCGCGCGCCTGCGCGAAGTCGACGGCATCGGCCCCGGCCGCGCGAAATCCATCAAGGCCGCGTGGGAAGACCAGAAGGCGCTCCGCGAGGTCATGGTCTTCCTGCAGACCTACGGCGTCACGAACGCCCTCTGCCTCCGCATCGTGAAGGCCTACGGCCAAGACGCGAAGAAAGTGCTCACCACCGAACCTTACCGCGTCTGCCGCGAGGTCGAAGGCGTCGGCTTCAAGACGGCGGACAAGATCGCCCGCAACCTCGGCCTGCCCACCGCGGGCCCGCAACGCGTCGACGCGGGCATCCTGCATAGCCTCGAGGAACTCGAGGGCGAAGGCCATAGCGCCTACCCCGAAGAAGGCTTGCTCGAGAAGTCGACCGAACTGCTCGAAGTCGACCGCGCCATCGTGCAGGACCGGATGAAGGTCCTGATGAAGGAAAACGCCGTCGGCGTGCTCGACACCAAGGGCGTCCGGTTGCTGCAGCTCCGTCCGCAAGAAAACGCCGAGCGTTCCATCGCCACGTCCATCCGTCGGCTCCGGGCGACGCCGAGCAGCCTGCCCGCCATCCACGCCGAGAAGGCGGTGGCCTGGGCCCAGGAACGCGCCGGCTTCGGTTTTTCGGAAGCGCAATCGGCGGCGGTCATGATGGCCCTGCGCAGCAAGGTCGGCGTGCTCACCGGCGGGCCGGGTACGGGCAAGACGACGATCCTGAAGGCGCTCTGCGACATCCTCGTCGCCAAGCGCGTCCGGGTGTTGCTCGGCGCCCCGACGGGCCGCGCCGCCAAACGCATGCAGGAGGCCACGCGCGTCCAAGCGTCGACCATCCACCGGCTGCTGAAGTTCGATCCCGCCGCCGGGGGCTTCACGGCCAACGCGGAGAACCCGCTCTCGGCCGACTTCGTGATCGTCGATGAGTCGAGCATGCTGGACACCAAGCTCGCCGCGGCGTTGCTTCGCGCCATCCCCGGCACGGCCCACCTCCTGCTCGTCGGTGACGTGAACCAGCTGCCGTCCGTCGGCGCCGGCAACGTCCTCGGCGACCTCATCGAATCGGGCGCCGCCGAAGTCACCCGCCTCGACACGGTCTTCCGCCAAGGCGCCCGTTCGGGCATCGTCACCGTCGCGCACGGCATCCTGCACGCGGACACCACCCCGCCGCCCCTCGTCGAGGACCCGACCAAACTCGATTTCACGCAGGACATCCACTTCGTCCGAGCCGACGACCCCGAAGCCTGCGTGCGCATGGTCACGCGCCTTTGCTGTGAGATCCTCCCGAAAGCCCTGCGTTTCGACCCGTTGCGCGACATCCAGGTGCTCGCGCCGATGCACAAGGGCACCGGCGGCATCCAAGCCTTCAACACCGCGCTCCAGGAGAAACTCCGCGGGGCCGGCGCTCGCCCAGGCCGCATCACGATCGGCGACAAGGTCATCCAGACCCGCAACAACTACGACAAACTGGTCTTCAACGGCGACTTCGGGGTGGTCCTCGACGTGCAGGCCGAGAGCGGCGACCTGCTCATCGACTTCGACGGCACCCGGGTCGAACTCGAACGCAGCGAACAGGGCGACCTCCACCTGGCCTACGCGGTGAGCATCCACAAGTCGCAGGGCTCCGAATTTCCCGCCGTGGTGGTGCCCTTGCTCCGCCAGCACAGCATCATGCTGGCCCGCAACCTCGTCTACACCGCGGTGACGCGCGGCCGCAAACAGGTCATCCTCGTGGGCGACCCAACCGCCTATGCCATGGCGGTGCGCAACGCGTCGGACTCCCGACGCATCACCGGCCTCTTGCCTCGCCTCAAGGACGAGGCCTGATCAGACGCGGACGCGGAGCGTCCCGCGGGTGACGCCCAATTGGTTCAGGACCTTGAGGTCGTTCCAAAGCTCCGTGCCCGTGATCTGCCCGCTCAGGAGGGCTTGATAACGCTCCAAGGTGCGGGTGACGGTGGCGGCGTCTTCGTCGACGAATTCGATGCGGAAACGGCGCACGCCCAAAGCGAGCAGCTCCGTCGCGTATTCGGCCCCGGTCTGGGCGCGCGAGTTATACAGGGTGTTGCGGCAACCGGCATCGGCCTTGAGGATGTGCTCGGCGCCGACGCGGTCGCGCAACTTCACGCGGTGCTGCTCGCAGGGGCGGCCGCAGTCGCGGTAATCCTTCCCCTTCGAGAGGAAGGTGCAGAACACGCAGTGCTCCATATGGAACATCGGCATGTGCTGGTGCAGGGTGACCTCGAACCAGGCCGGCGGGGCCGACTTCAGCAGCGCGGTCAGCTGGGCGGAGTCCAGGTCGTACGAAGCGGTGACCCCTTCGAGGCCGTGATGCTTCACGAGCCATTCCGCCGCGAGGCCGTTGGCGACGTTCATCGAGAAATCCGCCCGCCGACGTTGCCCCGCGAACGCCCGCAGGTCGTCGTGGTTGCGCACGAGGTAACCGTCGGCGGCGCAGGAGAGGACGATCTCGGTGATGCGGTCCTCCCCCTGCTTGTGGACGCGCGGCCCCATGGCCCAGAACTCGACCTTGCGGCCGGCTTCCTGCTCGTAGGCGCGCACGCGCGCGACGGCGGCGCGGAACTTCTTCGGATCCTCGAATTCGGCGTAGATCACCCGGGCGCCCCACGCCAAGGCGGGTTCGAGCTGCTCGGGCTCCCGGATGACCGTGATGATCTCGGGCTTCGGCAAAGTCGCCGGGACGACTTCAGCGGGCACCTGCCAAGCGGCGTCATCCTGGGGCAGCAAGGTCCATGCGGGCGGCTCCTGGCGGAGTTCGGTGAGACGCTCGGAGAGCTCGCGTCGGAGGCGGTTGAGTTCGCTGACCGGCACGATGAGCGCACCTTCGAGGTCCGCCTGCACTTCACCGACTTCGTACCCCGTATCGCCGAGACGGCCGAGCTGGTCGCGCAAGGTGGCTACGTCCAGCGGACGCTTCTCCGCTTGGGCGCAAGGCATGGCGGAATCGGCGGCGACGACATGCCCTTCGCCGTCGTTGAATTCGACGCGCAGCGGCTGGCCAAGTCGACCGATGACCTTGACCGAAATAGGCCGGCGGTAATTGGGCCGCTCGCGGTCCCACGAATCATGGAGGCGCTTGTCGAGTTCCTGGTCCTTCGTCTTCCAGAGCAGCGCGCCGGGAGCGACCTGCGACCAGTCCACATCGGCGCGACCGAAGCGGACAAACGTCAGGCCACCGCGGGCCGGCTCGAGGCCGTGCACAAAGCCACCCTGCTCGCGTTCGGCCGGCTTGCCTTGGTCGAAGACCACGCCGTCGCCGGGCTTCAGCGGGCCTTCCAGGCGCATCGTGACGCCGTTGCTGGCGACGTCGATGACCGTGCCGAGCAAGGCGCCTCGCTTCTTGCCGAAGCGCGCGTGCACGAGGCGCTGGTTATCGATGCCCCGCAGCCAACCCGTATGGAGGCCGCGCGAGAAAGTCATCTGCATCGCGTAGTCCTCTTCGCGGCGGACCTGTTGGGCGGCCTGATCGGCGTTGCCCCCCTTTTGGAAGGCGTCCCAAGCGGCATCCACGGCCCGACGGTAGGCCTTGGTGATGGCGGCGACGTATTCCGGGGACTTCAGGCGGCCCTCGATCTTCAAGGACTTTACCCCGGCGCGGATCAAATCAGGCACCACTTCGATGCCTGCCAGATCTTGAGGCGACAACAGGTAGGCCTTGTCGCCGAGGGGGCGGATGACGCCGTCGACGACGAGTTCGTAAGGCAAGCGGCAGGCTTGGGCACACTCCCCGCGGTTGGCGGAGCGACCCCCGAGCGATTCGCTGGTCAGGCACTGGCCCGAATACGCCACGCACAAAGCGCCGTGGACAAAGACCTCGAGGTCGAGGGGGGCGCCTTTCGCGCCTTGCTCGACTTGCAGCTTCTCCATCTCAGGAATGGACACCTCGCGGCCCAGCACCGCGAGCGATGCGCCCAGCTCTTTGGCGTAATCGACCCCCGCGGCGCTGGTCACCGTCATCTGCGTCGAGGCATGGATCGGGAAGTCCGGGGAGATCCGGCGAATCAAGCGACAGATGCCCGCGTCCTGGACGATCGCGGCATCGACCCCCGAGGCGATGATCGTGCGCAGCACGCGGGTGGCCTCGGCGAGCTCCTCGGGAAAAATCAACGTGTTGAAAGTCACGTACCCCTTGACCCCACGGCCATGCAGGTAGGCCATGAGGCTGGGCAGGTCGGCTTCCTCGAAATTATGGGCCCGGACGCGGGCGTTGAAGCGGCCCACCCCGAAGAAGATGGCGTCCGCCCCGTTCTCGACCGCGGCCTTGGCACAATCCCATTCCCCGGCAGGCGAGAGCACTTCGGGCTTACGGAGGACGGGAGGGAGGGAGACGGCGGGCACAGCCAGACAATGAAGCGGTCCGGCCCAGCAGGGGAAGCGAGAAAGCGGTCCGGAGGGGCGGTATGGCCAACCGACCCGCTTCCAGGGTTGCCCCGAGGCGGGGGGACCGTTTCATTGCGTCCATGGCCGACAAGCTCGAAGAAATCTTCCGGATGCAGGAAACGCTGAATAAGCGCATCGGCGTCGAAACCGCCGGCATGTCCGAAGAGGAGAAGATCAAATGGACCCTCAACTACCTCCGCGCGATGCAGCAGGAGATGGCCGAGCTGACCGATTCCGTGCCCTGGAAGTGGTGGGCCAAGTACCAGAAGTTCGACGAGCAGAACGCCCGCGTCGAGGTCATCGACCTCTTCCACTTCCTCATCTCGATCGCCCAGGTCCTCGGCATGTCCGCCGAAGACGTCTACCAGGCCTACCTCAAGAAGAACGCCGTGAACCACCAGCGTCAGGACACCGGCTACGTCCAGAAGGACGAAAACGATTCCCGCCACATCTAAGCTTACCCCGCCCCCATGTCGACCCGCACCCCCGCCCGCCGAGGCTTCACGCTCATCGAGCTCCTGCTCGTGATCGCGATCATCGCCATCCTCGCCTCCCTCACCTTCTCCCTCTTCAAGGCCGCCAAGAACGGCAACAACAAGGCCACCGCCAAGGGTGAAATCACCGCCCTCTCCACGGCCTGTGAAATGTACAAGAAGATGTACGGCGACTACCCTTGCCGCAACACGGGTGGCCTCGCCGGCGGCGATGATCCCGGCTTCCGCAAGGACCTCTTCGACCAGCTGGTGGGCCGTAAACGCCTCGTCAGCACCGCCCTCAGCGGCGGCGGCAGCACCGTCGCGCTCCGGAACTTCAATGACGCCACCCTTCCGGGCGGCTCCAATCGCAAGATGAAGCCCTTCCTCAGCGTCGGCGCGGTGAACTCCAACGACGACAAGTCCCTCGGCCTCAATGACTGGACCGGCGGGGCCGCGGCGGCCTATGAGTTCCGCGATCCGTGGGGCAACCCGTACGACTACCGTTACCGCATCCTCCCCAGTTCCTCGACGGCGATCCAGAATCCGACGACCGGCATCTTCGCCGACCCCTTCAAGTTCTGGCTCTCCCCTGGCTTCCTGATCGTCAGCTGCGGAGCGAACTACATCGAACCCACCAATCCCGACGACGCCCCCAGCTTTGGCGACTACTGGGATGACTCGGGTGCGAACCCGATGTCGAAGACCGGGATCGTGCCGGCGAATTACGGCGACGAGTCCAACGAAGCGGGCCCGTTCCGCTCGGACAACATCACCAGCTGGACGAACTAAGCCGTCGGACCGTCCGGCTGCGGACGGAGCCAATGGACCAAGCCTACGCACACCAGCCACGCCAATGCGGCCGTGGCCAAGGTGTGCGAGAGGAAGTGTTCGCCACGCGCGATCTGGTAGAGCCCCATCCAGAACCCTAGACCGAGGCCGAGCCAGAGGCCCCACACCCGATGGGCGCGCGGCCAGCACCAGTAGAGACCGAGCAAGGCAAAGCCCCCGCTCGCGTGCCCGGCAGGAAAGGCGTTGCTCGGGTATCCGTTCGGCTTCGCTTCAAAAAGCAGGAGGTGCTCCCAAGTTCCGCCGTACAGCTTCAGCGCCAGCGGCGTCGCCATCTGACTGACCGCCCGGAGCTGCGTCGCCACGATCGAAACCGTCGCGAGGCAAAGCAAGGTGAACCAAAAGAGCCGGGAAACGCGGCCGGTGAAGGTCGCCCGCAGCGCGCGCACCAAGGTCGCCACCGCAAAGAGGATGATCAGGGCCTTCGGGCCGTCGTAAGCCAACCAATTCCCCCACCGGCTGTCATGCGGGATCAGCCAAGCCTTACCGTCCCAGAACAGCCCCTGGAACCATAGATCAACCGACTCACCGCCGAGGCCCGGCACGCCGAAGAAGACCACCACCGCCACAAGGGCGAGGCTCGGCCAGAGGAGCGACGGGCGCTCAGCGCTTGGGATTGGCGAGTCCACCTTGATTGAAGAGCTGGTCGGTACCTTGATAGAATTCGATGGTCTGCTGGAGGGCGTCGTCATCACCCGCCGCCGGCACGCGCGGGGCCAACGCCCCCGTGGCGAGATCGGCTTGATACTGCGTGGCATTGCGCACCGGCTTCAGGACCGTCAACAAGCCGTCCCCACGCAGCATCGCCACCTTCTGGTAGTTGCTGATGAAGGCCCGCGGCTGGTAGCCCGGCTGCAGGACATCGGTACCGACGAAGCGCGACGTGTAGGGAAGGTTGAGCAGACCCAAGACCGTCGGTGCCGTATCGATCTGGCTCATCATCGGATCAAAGCGGCGGGCCTGAATATGGCCGGGGGACCAGATGAACAGGGGGATCTCGTACTTGCGGATTTCCAGTTCACGCTTACCGGCGACCGAGGCGCAGTGGTCCGCGACGATCACGAAAACCGTATCCTTGAACCACGGCTTGGTGGCGGCGGCCTTGAGGAAGGCTCCGATGGCGTAGTCCGTGTAAGCCACCCCACCCTCGCGGTTGACGAGCTTGGGGTCGATCTTGCCGGCTGGCCAGGTGTACGGACGATGGTTGGAAGTCGTCATCACGAAGTGATGGAACGGTTTGCCCGCGGCGTGCGCCTTATCGGCTTCCTCCAAGGACCAAGCGAACGAGTCTTCGTCGCAAGCCCCCCAGGCGTTGGCGAAAGTCGGCTGCTTGCCGGCCTCCACCTGGCGCGGCAGATCAACGAGACGATAGCCATTCGCCCCGAAGAAGTAATTCATGTTATCGAAGAACCCATCGCCGCCGTAGATGAAGGCGGTGTCGTAGCCGGCCTGCTTCAGCACCGAACCCAGCGTACACAGGTCCTCGCAACCCTTCCGGCGCAGCACGGACTGCCCAGGGATGGGCGGAATGGAAAGCGAGAGCGCCTCCATGCCGCGTACGGTGCGCGTGCCCCCGGCGTAGCAATTCCGGAACCAGAGCGATTCTTTGGCGATGGCATCGAGGTTGGGCGTCAAGTTCTTGGCCGCGTATGCCGGGTCGCCGTAGCAACCGAGGAACTCGGCGCTCAGGCTTTCGATGGTGATTTGGATGACGTTCAAGCGACGGGCGGGGCCCGCCGGCTTGATTTCACGCGTGATGCCCGCGGGCTTATCCGCCTGCAGGCGCTGGGAGAGGCCGGCGACCGGGTCGGACTTGGCCGAAGGATAGAAGCGTTTCCATTCCAACTGATTCGCCCAGAACGCGGCCAAGAAGGCGTATTCGCCGTTCTTGGAAAGCTCGGTGTCGTAGCTGTTGGCGAAATTCGGCTGGGGGTCGCCCATGTGACGGAAACCCGCGACCAAGCGTTCGCCCACGCCCGTATGGACATGCGAAGCCGCCTTGAGGTCATGGCGGCCGACGGCGTAAGCATAGACCAGGACCAGCAGCAAGGGCGTGCCCATCCAGGCCAACGTCCGCCAGCGCGGCGTGGCATCCTCGCCGGCCCCTTCGGCCCACAACTGCGTGCAGCCCAAACGGTGCCAGATGAAATAGAAACCCGCGGCGACGAAGAGCACCGCCGCAACGATGAGCGGGAGGTTGTAGGACTCCTTGATGTTCTTCACCACCTCGGTCGTGTAGATCAAGTAATCGACGGCGATGAAGTTGAAGCGCACGCCGAACTCCTCCCAAAAAAGGATTTCGGAGACCTTCCAGAACGTGAACAAAAAGGCGCCGAAGCCCCAAGCCGGCAGGAGCACCCAACGCCGCCAGAAAGCCCCACCGATGAGGCTCAAGCCGGCGAACGGCAACGTGAGCAGCCAAGCCATCAGCAGGTCGAAAAGGAAGCCGATGAACAACGAGGCGAAGGTCGGCAGACCCCAGGAGACCTCGCCGGCCGAGGCCAGCAAGAAGCCGAAGCGCAGCAACGTGCCGAGCGCGAGGTAGGTTAAGGCCAGCAGCCAGGTGCCACCTTGACGCGTCCGGAAGTTCCGAAGAAGCAATGCTTTCACGCCGGGAAGATGCCCGCAAACCCCAGCAGGGGGCGAGCCTTTTTGGCGACCGGCGCAGCCGTAGGATGGTTACTTTTCCGGCACCTCATCGACACCGGAGCCACCCCAAGGATGGCAACGCCCGAGGCGTTTGAGCCCCAACCAGACCCCCTTGAAAAACCCGAATCGCTCCAAGCTCGTGGCCATATAGCAAGAGCACGTGGGATAGAACCGACAACCCGAGCCGGGGATCAGGTGCAGCGGCTTGGAGAGGAACTTTTTGTAGAAGGCAACCGCCCCCAAGGCGCACCGGGCCAACCACGATGGATGCGGGCCGCTCATTCCGCCTGCTTGGACGCCTTCGCCACGGCTCCAGCCACGGCGACAGCGTAGATCCGCCGCAAGTCCTTGAGCGGTTTGCGCAACAGACTCGGACGGGCGATGAGGACGACCTCCCAGCCCTCGGGCAAAGCCTCGGGGTCAGTCCGGAAAAGCTCACGCGCCAGGCGTTTCGCCCGATTGCGATTCACCGCCAAAGGAATGGCTTTTTTGGCCACCACCACAGCGAAGCGGGCCGGCACGAGTTCGGCCCCCGCCTCGGCGGGCCCGACATTCAAAAGAAAAGGCCCGCAGTCTAGCCGCGAGCCTTGGGAGCGGAGGCGTTGGAAATCGGCCGAGGCGCGAATCCGACGTTCCCGCGGAAGACGCATGCGCTTACTTCCAGGAAGCCGTACCGAGGCGCTTGCGGCCGAGCTTACGACGGGCAGCAATGACCTTACGACCGCCCTTGGTCTTCGAGCGGGCGAGGAAACCGCACTTGCGGGCGCGGGAGATTTTGGAAGGGCGGTAGGTGGGTTGCATGGCGTTTGAAGGGGATAGCCAAGGACACCCCGCCCAGCCTGTCAAGCCCCACGCTTCCCGGCTTGGCAGGAGGCCTCAGGGCGGAAAAGATGGGGGAATGAGCCCCGAAGAAGGAAAGAAGCGCCCCCCTCCCCAGCGCGCCTACCTGAACCAGGAGTTCATGAGCAGCCCGCAGGCCCGGACCATTCGGGTCATGACGGAGCTCACCGAGCCCCACCTCCGGTTCAAAAAACACAACGTCCGCAACACGGTGGTCATGTTTGGGTCGGCCCGCACCCTCCCCCTTGAGCAGGCCCGCGCCCAGTACGATGAGGTCAAGGCACTCATCGCCCGCGGGGAGTGTTCGGGCGCCGAATGCTCCGCCCGGTTGCGCATCGCGGAAATGAACCTGCGCAGCGCCCCTTACTACGAAGCCTGCCGCGAACTCGCCTTCGAAATGACCAAGTGGTCGCTCACGCTGCCGGAGTGGCAGCGCTTCTTGGTCTGCTCGGGCGGCGGCCCGGGAATCATGGAGGCCGCCAACCGCGGCGCCTTCGAAGCCGGCGGCCGATCGGTCGGCTTGGGCATCGCCCTGCCCTTCGAACAAAGCCACAACCCTTACATCACCCCGGAGCTCGACCTCGAGTTCCACTACTTCTTCGTCCGGAAATACTGGTTCCTCTACCTCGCCAAGGCGATGGTCGCCTTCCCCGGTGGCTTTGGGACTTTCGACGAGCTCTTCGAAATGATGACGCTCATCCAGACGGGCAAGACGAAGAAGCACCTCCCCGTCCTGCTCTTCGGCTCCGAGTTCTGGAAGAAGCTCCTGAACTTCGAAGTCTTCCATGAGTGGGGCATGGTCTCACCGGAAGATCGCGACCTCTATGTGCACGTGGACTCCGTGCAGGAAGCGCGCGACACGCTCATCAGCATCATCACCGAAAAGTACCTCAAGGATGGCCACGAGCCCAACGACTGACGACGTGCTGGTCGCTTGGACGACCTTGCCGAGCAAGGAGGAAGCCGAGACTCTGGCCGCCGCGGCGGTGGCGGCACGCCTCGCCGCCTGCGCGCAGGTCGAGGGCCCCCTCCGCTCCCACTTCATCTGGGAAGGCGTCGCCCAAGCCGAGGAGGAGTTCCGAGTGACCTTCAAACTCGCGGCCGCCCAGGAAGCCGCCCTACGCACCTGGGTGCACGGCCGCCATCCCTACGCGGTGCCCCAATGGCTGGCGGTCCCGGCCACGCGCGTCAGCCCCGCCTACCAAGCCTGGGTCCTGGGCATTCGCTAAACCTTCATGACGACCCATACGCTCGAAGCACTCCTCTACTTCCTCCTCGGGCTCGGCCTGCTGGGGGCGTGGACTTACGAGTACCTCAAACGCCGCCGGACGAACGGACCCGAAAGTTTCTGGCCGGGCACTTCGAGCGCACCATGGCAGGCCTCGCTGCTCATCGCCGCGGTGATGATTCTGATCACCATCGCCGAAACAGCGGTGGAACATCGTTTTGGCGTGACCAGCCAACAGTCCATCATCGCTCCCACGTTCCTGCTCGCGATGCTCGGCGCGTCGGTCATCGAAGAGGCGGTGTTCCGCGGCTTCACCGCCCCGAGTTATTTCGGTGGCCGCAAACTCCTCGCGCTCATCCTCATCGGCTCACTCGTCTTCAGCGCGATCCATGGGTTCGACCTCCAAAGCACCCAAGGCCGCATCAGCGCGATCTTTTCCTTTCTGACCTCCATTTGGCTCTACTTGGCGCGCTTCAATCCGCTGAACCCGGAGCGCTCGCTCATTCCCTGTTTTACGGGACATGCCGTGCGTAATCTGGCGGTGTTCGGAGTTAAATGGGCACAAGGCTTCATAAACTGGAGCTAAGGAATCTTCCTCCGCAAAACCATTGCAACAGGGAGCGGTTTGGGGTGTCTTAAACGCACCCCCATGAATACTCCCGAAAGCAATAACCGTCGTGAATTCCTGAAGCTCGGCGCCCTCGCTGGCCTGAGCTTGGGCCTTGGTGCCATCCCGACCGCCGAGGCTGCCCCGGACCCCAAGAACCTGAAGCTCCAGGGGCCCAACGAGATTGGCGTGACCCGCCCCCGTCCGGCCGGCAACAAGCCCGTCTGGGATCTCCAGACCAAGCCCCTCCAGAAGGTCCGTTGCGCGTTCATCGGCCTCTCCCGCGGCTCCACGCACCTCAACTCCGCGCTGAACATCGACTTCGCGGAAGTCGTCGCCGTCTGCGACATCAACCAGAACCGCGCGAAAGGCGCCGCGGCCAAGGTCAAGGCCGTCACCGGCAAGGAACCCGCCATCTACATGGAGAACGAAGACTCCTGGGAACAGATGGTGGCCCGCGACGACATCGACGTCGTCTACATCTCCACCCCTTGGGAATGGCACGTGCCGATGGCCGTGAAGGCCATGGAATGCGGCAAGCACGCGTACATCGAAGTCTCCGCGGCCGTCTCCGTCGACGAATGCTGGAAGCTCGTCGATACGTCCGAGAAGACGCAGCGCCACTGCGCGATCATCGAGAACTGCTGCTACGGCGAAGAAGAGCTCTTCGTGCTCCACATGGCCCGCCAAGGCCTCTTCGGCGAACTCAAGCACGCCGAATGCGCCTACATCCACGACCTTTCGCAGAACGTCCTCTGGCAGCTGGGCAGCGAAGGTGGCTGGCGCCGCAACTACCACACGTTCATGGATGGCAACCTCTACCCCACCCACGGCCTCGGCCCGGTGGCGCAGTACATGAACATCGGCCGCGGAGACGCGTTCAAGTTCGTGGTCTCGGTCTCCTCGCCCGAGTTCAACCTCACCAAATTCCGCGACGCCAAGAACCCGAACAAGGGCAAGCACAAGGACGAGAAGTACGTGTGCGGCGACATGAACACGTCGATCATCAAGACGCAGCTGGGCCGAACCATCATGATCCAGCACGACGTGGTCAGCCCGCGCCCCTACTCCCGCATCAACGCGCTCTGCGGCACGGAAGCGACGTTCTTCGGCTACCCGGGCCGTCTCGCCGTCGACGCCGCCAACCCGCACCCGTCCGTCAAGGGCATGAAGCTCAATTCCCACAGCTGGCTCGAGGATGAAAAGCTCGCGGCCTTCATGAAGGCCAACGCCCACCCGCTCATCAAGAAGGTCGGCGAATCCGCGAAGAAGGTCGGCGGTCACGGCGGCATGGACCACGTGATGAACTTCCGCATGCTCGATTGCCTGCGCCAAGGCATCACCCCCGACATGACCGTTTACGATGCCGCCGATTGGTCCTCGATCCTCGAAATCTCCGTCCGGTCCGTGAAGGATGGCTCGATGCCGGTGCAGTGCCCCGACTTCACCCGCGGCGGCTGGAAGGCCATCAAGCCGCTCGGCATCGTCTCCTAAGCGACGCCCTCGGCGACGCTCCGGACCCGGCCCAGTGGCCGGGTCTTTTGTTTTGCGAGGCAAGCTCCCGGCGTAAGCGGTCTTGCCTGCCCACCCACGGCGGCAAAGACTGCGGCATGGGCTCTCCTGCCGACCTCGCGTCCTGGACCGCCGGCCTCATCACCCGCTCGGGCGAAGAGACCGAAGGGGCCGCGGAGGCGTTTGCCGCCCTCTTGCCCCCCGACACGGTGCTCACCCTCGACGGCGACCTTGGGACGGGCAAGACGACCTTCGTACGCGGCCTAGTGCGCGGCCTAGGGGTCACGGGTGACATCACCAGCCCCTCCTTCGCCTTACTCAACGTCCACGAGGGCCACCGGCAGGTCTTCCACGTCGACGCCTACCGCCTGCAGTCCGGCGCCGGCCTGGATGACCTCATGATCTGGGACGTGGCCCGGTCTCCCTGGAATGTGCTCGTGGAATGGCCCGAACGCGTGGCCACCCACCTCCCCCGCGGGCTCTGGAAACTGAAAGCCTCCATCCTTGCGGATGGAGGCCATCGTTACGAACTGACGCTGCCGGGCTGACCCGACGGCTTACGAGTTACGCTTGCGCTCGTTCTCCGTCAGCCAGCGCTTGCGCATGCGGATGAAGTTCGGCGTGATTTCCACGAGCTCGTCGGACTCGATGTACTCGAGGCAGGCTTCGAGGGACATCTGGCGCATCGGCTTGATCTTCGCCGCGTCGTCGGAACCGGAAGCACGCACGTTGGAGAGCTTCTTGTTGATGACGAGGTTGATCTCGAGGTCGTTGTCCTTGCAATGCTCGCCCACGATCTGGCCCATGTAGATCTCGTCGGCCGGCTTCACGAAGAAGTCGCCGCGGTCGTACAGACGGTCCAAGGAGTAAGCGGTGACGGCGCCACCTTCCCCGCCGATCATCACGCCAGCGGCGCGACGCGGGGCTTCGCCACGGACCGGCTCATAACCGAGCAGGTTGTGGTACATGACGGCTTCGCCACGGGTGGTGGTGAGCATCAGGGTGCGGAGACCGAAGAGGGCGCGGGAGGGCACCTTGAATTCCATGTGGATCCAGCCGCTGGTGCCGGCCTTGGCATCCATCGAGCGGAGTTCGCCGCGACGACCGAGGACGAGGGACATCACGTCGCTCTGGGAAGCTTCCGGGCAATCGACCGCCAAGGTTTCGACGGGCTCGCAGAGGACGCCATCGATGGTCTTCATGATGACCTCGGGCTTACCCACGGAAAGTTCGAAGCCTTCGCGACGCATCGTTTCGATGAGGACGCCCAAGTGCATGAGGCCGCGGCCGGATACCTTCCAGGCATCGGCACCTGCTTCGCGGTCGACGCGGAGGGCGACGTTCTTTTCCAGTTCCTTGACGAGGCGCTCGCCGACCTGACGGCCGGTGACGAACTTACCGTCGCGACCTGCGAACGGCGAGTCATTGACGCGGAAGGCCATGGTCACGGTGGGCTCGTCGACGCTGACGGGAGGCATCGGACGGGGGTCCTCGATGTCCGTGATGGTCGCGCCGATTTCGACGTGGTCGAGGCCGATGACGGCGCAGATGTCGCCGGCGGAAACCTCCTGGGACTTCACGCGGCCGAGGGCCTCGAAGACTTCGACTTCCAGGACGCGCTGCTTGAACTGTTCACCATTGCGGGTGACCATCATGACGGGCATGCCCGGGGCGATCTTGCCGGCCGTCACGCGACCGACGGCGATACGACCGACGTAGTCGGAGTAAAGCATGGCGGTCACCATGATCTGGAGCGGGTTCGCGAGGGCCTCGGCACGGGACTTGAAACCGGCGGCGGCACCGCGGGACGAGCCTTCGGCGTAGGGCTCAGGGATCTTGTCGACGATGGTGAAGAAGAGGTCCATCAGGTCCTTCGGACGCTGACCTTCCACGGTCTTGGCGCGGTCGAGGGTGCCCCAGCCTTCACGGCCGGAAGCGTAGACGATCGGGAAGTCGAGGGCGGACTCCGGTGCGTCGAGGGCGACGAGCAAATCGAAGACTTCGTCGACGACGGCGTCGGGGCGGGCGGAAGGCTTGTCGATCTTGTTGATGACGACGATGGGCTTGAGGCCGAGGGCGAGCGCCTTGGAGAGCACGAAGCGCGTCTGCGGCATCGGGCCTTCGAAGGAGTCGACGACGAGGAGGCAACCGTCGGCCATG
>CALQIY020000020.1 GCA_943330755.2 Opitutus sp. GAS368 | reverse complement strand
TCGGCCAGCCAACCAAAATTAGGATTGGGGTGACGTTCACCAAAGCCGGCATCGATGAGGGCGACTTCCTTGCCGATCTTCAGGCCCATGATGTTGACGTACAGCGGCAGCGCATCGAGGCGTTCGCGATTCAAGACCATGGCATCCTTCATCACCGGACGGTCAGCCTCAGGCCACATGAGATTCAGGCCCTCCCGGAAGAGCATGTGCCCATCACTGATGGAAAAGGCTTCGATTTCGCCGATCTTGAACTTGTAGACGAAAGGATTGGGCGGACGCTTCGTGGGCGCAGGCTTCGGAGCTTCCTGAGCGCCGAGGCGCACGTTCATGGCGGCGAGGCCAGCCAAAGCGAAGGCGGCGGCGCCCAAGAATTCACGGCGAGAAGCAGGCTGAGGAACGTCAGGGTTCATGCCTGCGTATCCTCAACATGCCTTCGGCCATTTCAAGCCGAACCGCCCTACCCGCGCGAAGTTACTTCTTCGGGTCCGGGAACTCCTTCAAGAGTTCGTCGGGCGTATAGAAGCTCGCGCGGTCCTTCGTCGCGGCGCGCACCTTGGCCACCTGGGCCGGCAACACGGGCGAGGCCTGATTGCCGTAAGCATTACGGACATAGGTCAGGACACCGGCGAGCTCGTCATCCGAGAGACCCTTGAAAGCCGTCATCGGCACTTGGCCGGGATACTTGACGCCATTGACCTCGATCGGCCCCATCAAGCCATGCATGACCAAACGAATCAGGCGTTCCGGGTTGCCGCTCACCCAGTTGGATTTTGCGATGGGCGGGAACTGCGCCGCCGGGAGGCCTTGGCCGTCGGCTTGGTGGCAGGTGATGCAATGCGCTTCCCGACGGTAGACTTCCGCACCTAGATCAAAGAGGCGCTTGGCGTCGCCAGTCAAGGTGGTCACGGCCTTCGGGGCAGCCTCCGCGACGACCGAGCCGCCGTTCAGGTATGACGCTGCCGCCGCGAAGACGGGCTTCAACCACGCGTCTTCAGGCTGCTTGCGGGCTTCCGCCAAGACGGCCAACCCGAAGTCCTTGCCCAGCCAGGTCGCGGCATTGACGGCCTCAAGGCGGACGCGGCCATGGGCATCGCTGGCGGCGCGAAGAAGCAGTTGGCGTTGTTCGGAGACGCGATGGCCATTGTAGCGCAGGACGCGGACGGCAGCCGCGCGGACGCGATGGTCCTTGGCCTGGAGAAGTTTCTTGAGCAGCACGACGTCGACTTGATCGAGACCCCAACTGACCCAAAGGCCTTGGAGATGGTGGAGTTCGACGCGGGCGTCGTCGGACTTCAAGGAGCCCAACCACTTCTGGAGACCGGCAAGCACCTCGGCGGCTGGGCGGCCGCGCAGTTCGAGACGGCTCCGCTCACGAGCCCGGTCCTCGGGGAGCGTGAGGTTGGCGAAGAGCTGATCAACGGAGGCACCGGCGATGAGCGGTGGCTTCACGAGCGGACGCGAGGGATAGGTGATGCGGTAGATGCGGCCGTGGGTGTGGTCGCGGAGCGGGTCGCGCGCGCTGTGCTGCATGTGGCCGATGAGCACGTTATGCCAGTCGGCGACGTACAGAGAACCGTCGGGAGCGAATTCCATCGAGACCGGACGGAAGTTGCCATCCTTGGACTGCAGGAGGTTCTGCCGGAACGTCAGCTTATAGCCCGTGCCATCTTCGGCGACCGCGTGCTGCTTCGTGCCGAGGAAGCCGATCGTGTTATTGATGATCAAGTCACCCTGAACGTCGTCCGGGAAATGGCGGCTGCTGATGAAGTCCAAACCGGCGGTCGGACGGACCTTCTGGGCGTTCGGGATGAGGTTGGGGGGCAACGGAGCGAACTCGCCGAAGGGAACCCACAAGGAGGCCGGCGACATCCAGCGGACATTCGGATCCGAGGTGTCGGCGAAGAAGTCCTGTCCATAGGCGTCGAAGGCGATGCCCCAAGGATTGGGAATGCTCACGCGCAGGGTGCGTTCAAGCTGCTGACGTTGCGGGGAGTAACGGAAGAACCCACCGTTGGTGCTCCGCTCCACGCCGTAAGGCGTCTCCACATGGCTGTGCAGGAACGTCCCTTCGGCCATGTAGAATGCGCCCGAAGGATCGGCCCGGAAGGCGCTGATCGCATGGTGCGTATCGTGGTCGTCGAAGCCACTCAGGATGACCTCGCTTCGGTCGGCTTGGCTGTCGCCGTTGAGGTCGCGCAAGAGCACCAAGTGACTGCTCTGTGGGATGTAGACACCTTCGGGAGCGAACTCAAACGACAGCGGGATGTGCAAGCCGCGCGCGAACACGGTCTGCTTGTCGGCCCGCCCGTCACCATCCGTGTCCTCCAGGATCAAGATCTTGTCATCCGGCTTGGCGTCGCCCGGACGCCACTGCGGGTAGCTCGGCATCGTGGCGACCCAGAGGCGGCCGCGGTTGTCGAACGACAGCTTCACCGGATTGGCGAGGTCGGGGAACTGCTCTTCGGAGGCGAACAATTCGACCTTATAACCTTCCGGCACGGACAGCGTCTTCACGGCGTCGGCCGCAGGCAGGTAAGTCGTCGAGCCGTTCTTGGTGTTGCTCGAGGAATAATTCGTCTTCACCTCAGGCAAGGCGCGCGTCTTCGCATCGGCGGCGGGGACGTCGAACTTCTCGCCCTTCGCGGCCGCCCAGACGGCGCGGTCGCGGATGAGCACGAGTTCGTCGAGCTTCTCCAGCTCGGCCGGAAAGTTGTCCGGCCCGAAGGGCTTGTTGCGCCGTCCGAAGACGTGGACGCCGTTCGGGACCTTATGGAGCTTTTCCCAATACCAGTTCTTGTCGACCACCGCAGCGGCCACGGCGGCGGCGTCACCACGTGGGGAACCGGCGGCAAAGACCGCGGAGGCGAGCTTGGCGGCGACGAGCTGTTGGCCCTGTTCGCCGTAAGTCATGCCATCGCGCGTCAACGGCGACTTGGACTGGGCATACAGCTGCTGGCTGAGGGCGAACAAGTCGACGAAACGTACGTTGCGGCTGGCGGCGACTTCCTTGAGGGCCGCCGCATAGAGCGCGAGGTTGGCGTTCACCGCCTGAGCGCCCAGCGGACCTTGCGGGGCGGAGCGCTCTTCCAGCGCCAACGGCGCCAGCAAGACGACCTCGGGGGCCGACTTACCGTTGTACTTTTGTTTGGCGGTATGCGCGAGCCAGCCATCGAGCTCTTCCTTGAAAGCGGCCACACCCGCCGGCCCCTTGAAGGACTCCGCGTAGCCGAACCAAGCCAAGATCACGTCGGCCTTCAGTCCGGCCAGCCACTGATCAGGTGACTGCGAGAAACCAACCCCAGCATGACCGGAGCCCCAGAAGTCCTTGGCCTTCGAGAGCGGGTAGAACTTTTCGGCACCGGGGTAGGCGAAAGGCGAGTTACGGCCCGAGTGATCGCGATAGCCGGGGGTGTCGCCGTCGTCACAGAGGTTGCGGATGACGAGGTTGCGGCCGGCAAAGCGTTGCTGGAGCTCGACCTCAAAGGCAGGATAGCGCAGCAGGCGTTCACCCTGCCCTCCGCCCAGGAGGACGATGGACGAACCCGACGGGGGGTCGATCGGCTGGGAGGCGGCGAAAGCGGTCAGTTGCGTAGCCCAAAGGGCCAAGACCAAAAAAGCTCGGACGGGATTCATGGTGGCAAGGTGGATGATGCTCTTAGACCTGTCCAGCCTCCCAAGGTTCAAGGCCTCCTCAGGAAACTTCTTTCTCACTCATTTAGCGCCGTGTCGCTCCACATGGGTTTTATGTCCTCAACCATGGTTTTCCTTTGAAACCCAAGGATGCCCCCCTTGTCTATTAGGAACCCCTCATGCAATCGGTCCACCGTCTCCTCCTGCTCAGCCTCCTGCCGTTCGCCCTAACCGCAGCCGAGACACCTCTGGCCTTCAACCGCGACATCCGGCCGATCCTTTCGGAGAACTGCTTCTCTTGTCACGGCTTCGACGAGAAGGCGCGCAAGGCCAAGCTCCGCCTCGACCTCCCTGAAGAAGCCACGCGTGAACACAAAGGTGGCACCCCGATCGTCCCCGGCGACCTGGCCAAGAGCGAGGTCTGGCAACGCATCATCAGCGAAGACCCGGATGACGTCATGCCGCCACCGAAGTCGCACCTGAAGCTGAGCGCCCAAGACAAAGCGACACTCAAGGCCTGGATCCAACAGGGGGCCAAGTATGAATCGCACTGGGCCTTCGCGCTTCCCAAGGAAACCCCCGCGCCCGCGGCCGGCCATCTCATCGACGCCTTCGTCTCCGACGCGCTGAAGAAGAAAGGTCTCACGCCGACGGCTACGGCTGACCGCGCGACGCTGATTCGTCGCGTGACCCTCGACCTCACCGGCCTGCCGCCCTCCGCGGAAGAAGTGCAGGCCTTCGTCGCCAGCCAGGACCCCGAAGCCTACGCGAAGCTGGTCGCCAGACTGCTCGCCAGTCCGCACTTCGGCGAACGCATGGCCCTCGAGTGGCTGGATGCGGCTCGTTATGCCGACACCAACGGCTTCTCCATCGATGGCGGGCGCAACATGTGGCTCTGGCGCGATTGGGTCATCCAATCCTTCAACGACAACCTACCCTACGACCAGTTCGTGCTGCAACAGCTCGCGGGCGACCTCCTGCCCAACGCGACCGATGCGCAACTCATCGCCACGGGCTTCCAACGCAACAACATGAACACCCACGAGGGCGGCACCATCCCGGCCGAGAACCTCGTGAACTACAATGCCGACCGCGTGAAGACGCTGGGCGAGGCCATGCTCGGGCTCACCCTCGGGTGCGCGCAATGCCACGACCATAAATTCGACCCGATCAGCCAGAAGGACTACTTCCAGATGTTCGCCTACTTCAATTCGCTGGGCGACGCGGGGCTCGACGGCAATGCCGGCAACAACTCCGGCCCTTCGGTCAACAAGAAGACCGTCCTCAAGGCGCTCGACCTCGCCACCCTCCCCGACCGCATCGCCGGCCTGAAACTCAAGTTGGCGACGCCCGATGACGCCGCCCTCGCCCGCTGGGTCGGCGAACAACAAGCCCTGCTCGCCAAACGCCAAGCCGGCCTGAAGCTCCACCCCATCCACCTGCGGAAGATCTCCACCCCGAACAGCGGCGGCGGCTTCACCGTCGAGGGTAACACGTTCAAAGGCCTCGGTGGCGCCGCCTACGACATCCTCGGCGAAACGCCCAAGACTGCCGAACCCATCACAGGCCTGCGCATCGTCTTCACCCCGAACAAGAGCAAGCCGGCCAAAGACGCGAAGGACGGCAAGAAGGCTCCGGTCTCGAAGGCCGACTTCGTCGTCAGCGCGGTCGACGTCACCACCGACAAAGTTGCCAGCGACCAGGTCAACATCCACAAGCTGCAGAAATTCTCCCGCGTGACCGCAAGTTCGTGGCAGCCGGAGTTCCCGGCCATCGACGTGCGCGCCTTCAACCCTCGCCGCGGTTGGTCGCCCGACCTGAAGTCGGACGAAGCGCCGCACCTGACGCTTACCTTCGACCAGCCGATCACCGCCGACAAGCAAGCCTACATCACGACCCAAGTCTACTTCGCGATGGGCGGCAAGGTGCCGCAACAAGGACAAATCTTCGCGGTGACGGGGACCGACGACGGCACGGACCTACCTGCCGATATCATCACCCTCATCGGCCTCCCCGCCCCGCAGCGCAACGAGTCCCAGCGACGCCAGCTTTGGGACTATTTCGCCGCGAAGTCCAAGGCCATGGAACCCGTTCGGACCGACCTCGCCAACGCCGAGCATCGCCTCAAGTCGCTGACGGATCCGCAACAGACGATGATCATGGCCATTGCCGCGAAGCCCCGCGAAACGTTCATCCTGACCCGCGGGGACTACTCGCAGCCAGGCGAGAAGGTCAGCCCGGGCACGCCGGCCAAGCTGCCTGCCCTCCCCGCGGGAGCCCCGGCCAATCGCCTCGGCCTCGCCCAGTGGATGGTCATGCCCGAAAACCCGCTCACCGCCCGCGTTGCGGTGAACCGCTTCTGGAAGCAGCTCTTCGGCCAAGGCTTGGTGACGACGGCCGCTGATTTCGGATTCCAAGGCTCCTACCCGAGCCACCCCGAACTGCTCGACAACCTCACGGTCGAGTTTCGCCGCAGCGGCTGGGATGTCAAAAAACTGCTCACGCTCATCGTCACCAGCGACGCCTACAAGCGTTCTTCAGCGCCCACGGCCAAGCAACAGGAAGCCGACCCCAGCAACACCTGGTTGGCCCGCGGGCCCCGCTTCCGTTTGCCCGCCGAAATCATCCGCGATGTCGCGCTCAAATCCAGCGGCCTCCTCGTCCCGCAAATCGGCGGTCCCAGCGTGAACCCTTACTCCCCGTTCGACCTCTGGCGCGAAGTCAGCCACTACGGCTCCACTCCGGCGACCGCCCAGATCTTCGTCCAAGACCATGGCGAGAAACTCTACCGCCGCAGCCTCTACACTTATTGGAAGCGCACCGCCCCGCCAGCCAACATGGTGGCCTTCGACGCACCGAACCGCGAAGTCTGCACCGTCACCCGCGGCAACACGTCCACGCCCCTGCAGGCGCTCGTGACGCTCAACGATACGCAATTCGTGGAAGCCTCCCGCGCGCTGGGCGAACGCCTGGCCAAGCGCGGCGGCAATGATGCCGCAAAACTCCGATGGGCCTTCCTGGAAGTCGTCTCGCGCGAGCCCACCGCGCAGGAACTCACCGTCGTCACCAAGACGCTAGCCCGCGAACGCGCCCGCTACGCCGGCGATGCGGTCCGCGCCGCCACCGTGCTCTCCGTCGGCGAATCTCTGCGGGACGCCCAAATCCCCGCCGGCGAACATGCCGCTTGGATGCAAGTGGCCACCCTCCTCCTCAACCTCAGCGAAGCCGTCACCCGCAACTAAGCCATGGACCCGATCCAAGAACGCCTCAACCACCTGACGCGCCGCACGTTCCTCGGGCAGACCGCCCGCGGCGTGGGCGGTCTCGCGCTGGGCACGATGCTCTTCCCGGAACTGCTCGCGGCCAACAAAGGCGCCCGGGAAGGCGGCCTCGCCGGCCTCCCGCACTTCGCCCCCAAGGCCAAGCGCATCCTTTGCTTGTTCCAGTCCGGCGGCCTCTCGCACGTCGACCTCTTCGACCACAAGCCGATGTTGCAGCAGATGGCGGGCAAGGACCTGCCGGCATCGATCAAGGGAACGCAGCGGCTCACCGGCATGACCAGCGGTCAAGCGAGCTATCCATGCACGCCCGCCCTCAAGGGCGGCAAGCTCTGCGGCAAGAACGGGCTCTGGATCAGCGACTTGCTTCCGCACCTGCAAACCGTCGCCGACGAACTGTGCTTCATCAAGAGCCTCCACACCGAGGCGATCAACCACGACCCAGCGATCACGTTCATGAATACGGGCAACCAGTTGCCCGGGTACGCGAGCATGGGGTCCTGGGCCAGTTATGGCCTCGGCACGGAAAACGCCAACCTGCCGGCGTTCATCGCCATGGTGTCCCAAGGCACGGGCAAGAACCCCGGCCAGCCGGTCTTCTCCCGTCTCTGGGGCAGCGGTTTCCTCCCCTCCAACCACCAAGGGGTCGGACTACGCCCCGGGGCCAATCCGGTCCTCTTCCTCCAGAACCCGCCCAGCGTGGATGGCGCCCAACGCCGCGAACTGCTCGACGACCTCAGCGCCCTGAACGCCGAGCGGGCCAAGGAAATCGCGGACCCCGAGACCATCACCCGCATCAAGGCTTACGAGATGGCCTACCGCATGCAGACCTCCGTGCCGGAGTTGAGCGACATCTCCAGCGAATCCAAGGCCACGCTCGCGTCTTATGGTCCCGAGGTCACCCGACCTGGTTCCTACGCCGCCAACTGCCTTCTGGCGCGTCGCCTGCTCGAACGCGACGTACGGTTCGTGCAGCTCTTCCATCGCGGCTGGGACCAGCACATCGCCCTCTCGCGGCAGCTGCCCAACCAGTGCAATGACATCGATCAACCGACCGCGGCCCTCCTCAAGGACCTCAAGGCCCGCGGCATGCTCGAAGACACGCTGGTGGTCTTCGCGACGGAGTTCGGTCGCACGGCGTTCAGTCAGGGCGGCTTCGGCAACCCCGGCTCGGGCCGCGACCACCATGGCCGCTCGTTCACCATCTGGCTCGCCGGTGGTGGCGTGAAGCCCGGCTTCGAGTTCGGGGCGACGGATGACTTCGGCTACAACATCGCCAAGGACCCCGTGCACCTGCGCGACCTGCATGCGACGATCCTGCATTGCCTCGGCATCGACCACGAGCGCTTCACCTTCAAGTTCCGCGGCCTGAACGTCAAACTCACCGGCGTCGAGGAAGCGCACGTCGTCAAGGGCGTGCTGGCCTAAACCTAAAGCATTGAAGAACCCAGGCGGGCGTGCATACACGAAGCATGCCCCTCTTCTTGGCCTCCCTCGCTCGGCGCCTTGGCCTAGCCTGCCTACTCTGCTCCTTGGCAAGCGTTGCCCTCGCGCAAACCGCCCCGTGCCCGCCGAACGTCATCGTCATCCTGGTCGACGACTTCGGCGTGACCGATCTATCGTGCTACGGCAGCCGTCTCTACGAGACTCCTAATATCGATAAGTTGGCCAAGGAAGGCGTCCGTTTCACCGAAGGCTACTCCGCCTGCACGGTCTGCTCCCCGACCCGCTCCGCCTTGCTCACGGGTAAAGCGCCGGCGCGCCTGCACATCACCGATTGGATCGCCGGCGAAAATCACCCCAAGGCGAAACTCAAGATTCCCGATTGGCAGAAATTCCTCCCCTTCGAGGAAGTCACGCTGGCCGAGCAGCTGAAGGCCGCCGGCTATGCCACCGCCAGCATCGGCAAGTGGCACCTCACGCCCGGCCTGGAGAAAGGCGATGAAGCCTACTACCCCGAAAAGCACGGCTTCGACGTCAACATCGGCGGCTATCATCGCGGACAGCCGCCATCCTACTTCTCGCCCTACAAGATCCCGACCCTGGTCGACGGCCCGAAGGGCGAATTCCTCACCGACCGCGAGGCCGCCGAGGCCGTGAAGTTCATGGAGGCCAACCAGGCTAAGCCATTCTTCATCTACCTGCCGCATTACGCCGTCCACCAGCCACTTGACGGCAAGAAAGAGGTCATCGCCAAATACAAGGCGAAGGTCGATGCCGACCCCACGCTCAAGCAACGCAACGCGACCTATGCCGCCTTGGTCAGCAGCGTCGACGATGCGATCGGCACCATCCGCGCCGGGCTCAAGCGCCTCCACCTCGACGACAACACCATCATCATCTTCACCGGTGATAACGGCGGCAAGATCGGCCCCACCGATAATTCGCCCTACCGCGTGGGCAAAGGTTCGGCCTACGAAGGCGGCATCCGCGTCCCGCTCATCGTCTACTGGCCGGGCGTGAACAAGCCCGGTCACGTGGATGCGACGCCCAACATCACCCACGACATCTATCCGACGGTGCTGGAAATGACGGGCATCGCCGCCCAAAAGACGGTCGTCGATGGGGTCAGCCTCGCGCCGCTCTTGAAGTCCGGCGCCAAGGTCGAACGCGACGCCCTCTATTGGCACTACCCGCATTACCATGGCGGCGGCGCCAAGCCGCACAGCGCGATCCGCAAGGGCAACCTGCGTTTGGTCCACTTCTACGAGGACAACCGCGACGAGCTCTACGACCTCGCGCAGGACATCGGCGAAACCAAGGACCTCGTCCCTTCCCAACCCGACAAGGCCAAGGAACTGCGCGCTCAGCTGGACGCGTGGTTGAAGTCGGTCGACGCCCAATTGCCGACGGCCAACCCGAACTACGACCCCAACGTGGGCAAGGCCAAGGGCCCCGCAGGCAATAAAGCCAAGAAGTAAGCTTACTTAGCTTCGGTCTTCTTCTTGGCGGCGTTCTTGGCGGCCTTGGCCTGACGTTCGCGATGCGTACGCTGGCCCGTGGCGTCGGGATCGTCGACCTCGGGAACCTTGAGCTCGGCGCGGAGGCGCTTCAGGCGGATCTCCAAGTCCGCCTGGATGTCGGCATAATCGGCCTGGCCGGCGAAGCTCTTCAGCTCGAGCGGGTCCTTCTCGTTGTCGAAGAGGTCCACGGCATCATGACCGATGCCGTAGTAGCGCACCAATTTGTAGCGATCGGTGATCACGCCGTAATGCGGCGAGACGCGGTGCGGCTCCGGGTATTCGTAATAGTGGTAGTAGAATTCCTTGCGCCAGTCGGCCGGCACTTGGCCCGCCAGCAACGGACGCAGACTCCGGCCTTGCATGTCCGCCGGAGCAGCGACGCCAGCCATGTCCAGGAAGGTCTGGGCGAGGTCGACGTTCGCGACGAGGGACTTGTTGACGGAGCCGGGGGGCGTGACGCCGGGCCAACGCACCAACAAGGGCGTGCGCACCGACTCCTCGAAGATCCAGCGCTTATCGAACCAGCCATGCTCACCGAGGTAGAAGCCTTGGTCCGAGGAATAGACGATGATGGTGTTCTCCATGAGGCCTTCGTCCTCGAGGAACTTCAGCATCCGGCCGACGTTGTCGTCGACGGACTTCACGCACCCGAGGTAGTCATGCATGTAGCGCTGGTAGCGCCATTTCACCAGGTCGCGGCCTTTGAGGTCAGCTTTGCGGTAGGCCTCGTTGATCGGGTTGTAATAGGTATCCCAGACCTTGGCCTGCTCCGGGGTGATTCCAGGCGGATGGACGAGTTTCATGTCCAACTGACTGATGGTCTTCTCCAACGTCATATCCTGATCGCCGACCGAGAAGGCCCGATCCTTATAGTCGTCGAACAACGTGGCCGGCTCGGGATAGACGCGGCCCTTGTCCCAGCCGAGGTCCGAGAGGTTCGGGGACCACTCGCGGTGCGGGGCCTTTTGCTGGCACATCAACATGAACGGCTTGCTCTTGTCGCGGGCCTTGACCCAGTTCATCGAAGCATCGGTCGTGATGTCCGTCACGTAGCCGGTGGTCTTGATGACCCCCTGCGCCGTCTTCATCGGTGGATTATAGTAGATGCCCTGACCCTGCAGGATCTGCCAGTAATCGAAACCTTGCGGGTCGCTGTTGAGGTGCCACTTACCGATGAGGGCGGTCTGGTAGCCGGCGGCACGCAGCAATTTCGGGAAAGTCGTCTGGGCTCCGTTGAACACGGAGTTCGTGTTGTTGTAGAAACCGTTCAGGTGGGAATACTTGCCAGTCAGGATGACGGCACGGCACGGACCGCAGATCGAGTTCGTGACGAGGGCCCGGTCGAAACGCATGCCTTCCTTGGCGATACGATCGATATTGGGCGTCTGGATCAGCTTACGGGAGTCCCCGTAGGCGCTGATAGCCTGATAAGCATGGTCATCGGAAAAGATGAAGACGATGTTGGGTTGCTTGGCGGGCGGGGCGGCCGACAAAGCAATCGCGCCGAAAAGGAACAGACAGAATCGAGTGAGCATGGACTAAGGGGGCTAGGCTGACTTTACCCCTGCGTTTAAAGATTACAAGGAAACGTCAGGAACCCCTCCACGGAACGGCTGTCCTTACCTGAATGCGCCCCCTCCTCGTCCTGCTTGCCTGCTGGGCTTGCACGGCCTTTGCCGAGCCGGACACCAGCCCGTACCCCACCACCCCGAACGCCAAGGGGCTGCAGATTCAGATGGTCGATGACGCCCTTGCCCTCGGGATTCACCATGCCGGGCTAAACGTCAACCTGCCTTCTTTGCTATCGCTCGAAACGAAACCAGGGCAACCGACGCTGACGGTCGACGGGTTTACCTTTAGCTTCAACGAGGGCTACGCCAAGGGACTCGACCGCACGATCAAAGGGCTCTCGGACAAGGGTATCGTCGTAAACCTCATTCTCATTTCCTATCGAACGAAGAACCCGCGCCTCCGGGCGATCGCCATCCACCCGCAAGCGAGCGACACGGAAGGCACCGTCATGGCGGCCAATACGGTCACGCCCGAAGGCCGCGCCTGCTATAAGGCCGTGACGGAATTCATCGCCGCGCGGTGGTCAGGGAAAGACAACGCCCACGGACGCGTCTGGGGCTGGGTCATCAGCAACGAGGTCAACTCCCATTGGCAATGGCATCAAATGGGTCCCGCCACGACCGAACAAGTGGCCGCACAATACGAAGACCAGACCCGTCTGGCTTGGTCTTCGCTACGCAAACACTCTGCAAACGCCCGCGTCTACATCTCACTGGAACACCATTGGACCGCCAAGGGGAACCCCAGCCCAACCAAGGCCTGCCCAGGCCGCGACCTTCTCGAAACCTTCGCAAAGAAGGCCAAGGAGCGCGGCGACTTCGACTGGAATTTGGCATACCACCCCTACCCAGCCAACCTTTTCAACCCACGGACCTGGCAGGACAAGGTGACCTTCGATGACCAGACGAATAAGATCACGTTCAGGAATCTGGAGGTCCTGACCCGCAAGTTGGCGACGCCCGAGCTGCTTCACCAAGGCAAGCCCCGTCGCCTCAGTTTCACCGAACAGGGTTTCAATGTCGGCAAGGCCCCGAACGCCGAAGAACTCCAAGCTGCGGGTTACGCTTACGCTTGGGAGAAGATCCAACGCCTCCCGGGCATCGACTCGTTCCTCTATCATCGTCAGGTCGACCATTCGCTCGAAGGTGGCCTCAAGTTGGGCCTTTGGGAAAACAAGCCGGGCTCGATTGCCGACCCCGCTCGGCAACGTCCCCTCTGGTTCCTCTTCAAAGCTGCTGGCACTCCGGAGTGGACCACCACCGCCGCCCCCTACCTCAAGACCTGTGAGTTGAAGAGCTGGGATGACGTGATGGGGAAGTGAGGGGGGAAGTAGAGTACAGAGTACGGAGTTCAGATTACTGAAAGCAAAGAGGCGTTTATAGAACTCGGGAGGATCGTTCTTCTTCACGCTGCCTCGTCCCTCTGTAATCTGAACTCTGTACTCTGTAATCTAAACTCTGTACTCTGTAATCTAAACTCTAATCTTCATCCTCCCTTGCTCCCTGGCCATCCGCCCCCCTATCTTGTACTTCATGCAGGGCTTCGTCCTCGGATTCGATGTGGGTACCAGCGGCGTGCGCGCCCTGGCCGTGGATGCTCGTGGACAAGTCTTGGGGGCTGGTTCCGCGAAACTGCCGCCGACACTCGTTACCGGGGTTCGCCGCGAACAACACCCGGATGATTGGTGGTACGGGCTCCAGGCCGCCTGCCGAGCACTCGGCAAGCAGGTCGATTTGAGCAAAGCACGGGCCGTCGCGCTGGATGCGACTTCGGGCACGATTCTACCCGTGGACGAATCCAGCAACCCACTGGCGGCAGGTCGCATGTATGACGACGCCGACACGGAAGAACTCTCGGCCAAGATTGCCTCCCTCGCCCCGCTGGAGAGCGCCGCCCACGGCGCCACCTCACCCGCAGCCCGCGCCTTGGCTTGGGTAGACCAGCCAAACCTTCACCGCATCCTGCACCAAGCCGATTGGCTCAACCGCAAGCTCGGGGCCGACGACTTCGTAACCGACGAAAACAACGCGCTCAAGACCGGCTACGACCCAATCGCGCGGGCTTGGCCAGCCTGGCTCGAAACCCTTGGCCTACCGCATGCTCGCCTTCCGAAAGTCGTCCCCGTCGGGACTTCGATCGGGAAGATTGATGCCATCGCCGCAAGTTTCCTCGGCATCCCCGCGGGCATCACGCTAGCTGCCGGCACGACCGATGGTTGCGCGACGTTCCTCGCCAGCGGTGCCAGCCGCGTCGGTGAAGGCGCCACGGCGCTGGGTTCGACCATCGTCCTGAAACTGCTCAGCGATCGCCCCATCTTCGCCCCACAGTACGGCATCTACAGCCATCGTATCGGCGACCAATGGCTCGCCGGCGGTGCGTCCAATTGCGGCGGGAAAACCTTAGCGGCGCTGTTCGCCGAAGAAGAGGTCGTGGCGTTGTCCGCGAAGCTCGACGTCACCCACCCCACCGGCCTCGACTACTACCCCTTGGCCAGCAAGGGCGAACGCTTCCCCATCGCCGATGCGCAGCTGGCTCCCCGCCTGAGCCCTCGACCGACGGACGACGCCACCTTCCTGCAGGCCATCCTCGAGGGTTTCGCCCGCGTCGAAAAGCTCGGCTACGACCGACTCGCTGAACTCGGCGGGCCCAAGCTCACCTCCGTGCGTCACGCCGGGGGTGGCTCCCGAAATGCGCCTTGGATGAAGCTGCGCGCCCAACAACTCGCCGTGCCGCAGACCACCGCTTGGAGCGAAGAAGCCGCCGCCGGCAGCGCCCGCTTGGCCTGGCGCGCCCTCGGCCACGACCTCAAACCTGCATGACCCCCTTGCGTTCCATCCATGGATTAGCCGAAGTCGCCGAGCAGTACGGCGTTCTGCTCGTCGACCAATTCGGCACGCTCCACGACGGCCAGACACCCTACCCACACGCCGCGGAAGCGTTGGTCCGATACCGCGCCACCGGCGGCAAAGTCATCGTGCTCTCGAACTCCGCCAAATCGGGTGACGACAACCGTGAACGACTGAAAGGCTTCGGTTTCGATGAACGTCATTTCGATGGCGTCGTGACCTCGGGCGATGCCGCCCAAGCCGCGATGCGCGCCGGGGCGCTGGGCAGCGCGTTCCAGCCCGGCGGGAAGATCCATATCTCCGGCAAGCCGGGCGCCGACTATGGCTTCGGTGCTTTCGGCTTCAGCATCGTCTGGCCGGATGAAGCCGACGGCATCATCTTAGCCGCCTCCCAGGAGCCGGACCGCAATTGGCGGCAACAGATCCGCGACCTCCTCGGCGCCGCCCGCCGCGGCGTCACGGTCGCCGTGTGCAACCCAGACCTGGAGATGCTCACGCCCAAAGGCGTCCGACCCTCCGCGGGCGCCATCGCCTTGGAACTCGAGCGCGCCGGGGCCGTGCTGCACACCTTTGGTAAGCCGCACATCGACATCTACCGGACCGCCCTCGCCGCCGCCGGCAATCCGCCACCGTCCGCCGTGCTCGCCATGGGTGATAGCCCCGAACATGACCTACAAGGCGCTGCAAACGCCGCCCTCGACGGTGCCCTCGTGCGGACCGGCATCATGGTCGGACAAGACGACGCAGCCTTGCTGCCGCGGCTCCCGAAGCGGGCAGACCGCCCTTGGCTGACCCTCCCGGAACTCCGCTGGTGATCAGCAGCCCGACTGCGCCGTATTGCCGCGCCCCTTGGGCTTGCCGTTGATGCAATAAGGGCAGGATTTCTCGTAGACGTATTCCGGCAAGCGCTGTTCGGCCTTGGTCAAGGGCATCTGACAATTGAAGCAGATGACCGACTCCGTCTCGCGCAGATCCGGGCCAACGCCGACGCGGTGGTCGAACACAAAGCATTCCCCGTCGTAATGGGCGCCGCCGACTTCCTCGAAATACTTCAGGATGCCGCCATCGAGCTGCAGGATGTTCGTGTAGCCCTCCATCTCCATGAAGGGGCCCGCCTTCTCGCAACGGATACCGCCCGTGCAAAACATCACCACCGGCTGCGACTTGAGTTCGGCCGGTAGTTGCCGGACCGCCGCGGGGAAATCACGGAAATTCGCCACGCCGGCGGGCAACGCGCCTTTGAACGTGCCCAGACGGACTTCGTAATCGTTGCGCGTATCGAGCAGGACCAAGGGTCGACCTTCATCGAGCCAGGCCTTGAGCTCGCGGGCGGAGATTTTCGGGGACGCCTTCCTGACCGGGTCGACGCCATCGACCCCGAAGGCGATGATTTCCTTCTTCACCTTCACCAGCATGCGCTTGAAGGGCTGGTGCGAACTCGGACTCTCCTTCGGCTTGATATCCGACAAACCAGGAAAGGTTCGGATGAAATCCACGACCACCGCCAACTGCGCCGGCGTCCCGGCGAGGAAGAAATTGATGCCTTCTTCCGCCAAAAGGATCGTCCCTTTCAGACCCTGCGCACGACAGAGGGCCAAAAGCGCTTCCTTGCGCTCCTCGAGGCGATCGAGGGCGGCGAACTTATAGCAGGAAAGATTGATGACCTCCGAGGACATGCCCCGACATCAGAAGAACCTCGGGTCATGGACGCAAAGGCGAAAACGCCGCTCGCCCTGTTCTTGCCTTTCCCCTGCCCATCCCTAGCCCTATTCCCGTCAGTCTGCCCTGTCATGTCGTCCGACGAACTCTCCCTCCGCCCCATCGGCCATATCCGCTGCGGGAAGACGCTGAAGTTCAATGCCCGCCACCAACCGAACGAACAGCTCCCGGAGACCAACGTCCTCGAGCTCATCCCCGGCGACAAATACGTCAAAGCCCTGAAGGACCTCGCCGGGTTCGATCGGATCTGGCTGCTCTGGTGGTTCCACCGCAACAAGGATTGGCGGCCCGAAGTCCTGCCGCCCCGGGGCCCGGCCAAGCGGCGCGGGGTCTTCGCGACCCGCTCCCCGCACCGGCCCAATGCGCTCGGGATCACGCCCGTCCAACTCCTCGGCATCAAGAAGAACCTCCTACTTCTGGGCCCCTGCGACCTCGTCGACGGGACCCCCGTCTTCGACATCAAACCCTATATCCCCGCCTACGACTCCTTCCCCGAATCCAAAGCCGGGTGGATTGACGAAGTCGATGCGGCCATGAGCGCCCCGCCAGCGTTCACCGTCGAGCACACACCCGTGGCGACGGAGCACCTGCGTTGGCTCAGGGAAGCCTGGTCGATTGATTTCACGGAGCGCATGCTGGAAATCCTGACCCGCGACCCGACGCCGCACCGGACCCGGCGCATCCGCAGCCGGCACGGTGACCTCTTCGACATCGGTTGCGGGGCTTGGTATGCCGTCTTCAAGGTCGAGGGAACCGTCATCACGGTGCTGCACCTGAAGCCATCGTTCCCGCTCAAGTTCCTCACGGACCCCACCCGCCCGGAGCTGCCGGACAAGGACGCCCAGCTGGCTTTCCGGGCGAAGTGGCCCGAGTTCGTCGACTAGCTGGTTTTAAGAGTGATATTGGCGGGTGAATAACTGGAACCTGCGGGTCGCATTTTAGTCTTATGTCCGCTGGGCGAAGCCCTATACCCAACCCTACCCCACCCCTTACCCATGCGTCCTCCCCTGCGCTCGTTCCTCACGCTGTCCGTCCTTCTGGCCAGTGCCCTCAGCGCCTTCGCCGAGGCGAAGCTCACGCTCCAAGACGGCGATCGCGTCCTGCTCGTCGGCGATGTCCTCATCGAACGCGAAAACAACTTCGGGTACCTAGAGACCAAGATGCGCCGCGAATTCCCCGGCCGTAATTTCGCCGTTCGCAACCTCGGTTATAGCGGCGACAGCCCTCTCGGCGCTTCGCGCGCCAGTTTTGACCCCGTCGCCAAAGGCGTGGACAGCCTGAAGGAACAGCTCGCGGTCGTGAAGCCGACCGTGGCGATCCTCGGTTACGGCATGGCGGCGAGCTTGGACGAACTCACTTACCGGAAGAACGACCCGGTCCTGAATCCCGATCCGGCGCGCTACGGCCTCGACCACAGCCCCGCCAAATTCCGCCGCGAGATGCTCCAGCTCATGGACCTCATCACCGCAGCCAGCCCGGGCGGCAAGGTGCGCTTCGTCTTCGTCGGCCCCATCCAGCATGAAGACCTCCGTGCCTCGCGTCCGCGCTTGCCCGATCCGACCGAGCACAACGCCATCCTGGCGGAGTACGCGAAGGTCCTCCGTGAACTCGCCGCCGAAAAGAACGCGCCCTTCATCGCCGCCGAATGGCAAAACACCGCCGGCATCAAACTCACCCACGGCACCGATAACGGCGTACACCTGAACGCCCGCGGGTACCGCGCCTTGGCCACGAGCTTCGCCCTGCAGTTAGGCTGGAAAGTGGACGCCGCCCAGTGGGACGCCGAAGACGCCGCCCAGGCTTCGCTCCGGGAGGCCATCCTCCGCAAGAACGCCCTCTTCTTCCACCGCAGCCGGCCCGCCAACTACACCTACATCTTTGGCTTCCGCCGCGGCGAACAAGGCCGCAATGCCGTCGAGATCCCCAAATTCGACCCCCTCGTCGACAAGGCCGAAGCCAACGCCATCGGCATCTCGGCCGGCAAGCCCAGCACCCTGCCGCCCGAACCGAAGTCCGACACCCAACTCCAGAAGCTGCCCCCGCTCCCCCGTCCGGACTTCAAGCTCGAACCCGGCCTGGAAATCACCCTCTTCGCCGAAAACCCGCTGCTCGAAAAACCCGTCCACATGAACTGGGACACGCTCGGCCGCCTCTGGGTGGCGACGTCCAACACCTACCCGCAGGTGAATCCCGACGACCTCGGTGCGCTGATGGAAAACAACGCCTCCAAGTTCGGCCCTTCGACCGGCAACGATAAGATCATCCTCCTGGAAGACACCAATAAGGACGGCATCGCGGAATCGTCGCGCATCATCGCGGACAAGCTGCTCATCCCCGCCGGCGTCGCCCCCGATAACCGCGGCGGCTGCTACGTCGGCGCCAGCACCGAACTCCTGCACCTCAGCAAACCCGGTGCAGACGGCCTGCTCAGCGAACGACGCATCCTCTTCAGCGGCTTCGGCACCGAGGACACCCACCACATCATCCACGCCCTCCACTGGGGCGTCGACGGTCGCCTGTACTTCCACCAGACCATCTACATCCACTCGCACATCGAAACCCCTTGGGGCTTGATCCGCGCGAACTCGGGCGCCGCGTTCGCCTACGACCCCGAATGCGAGCGCCTGGAAGTCATCTCCAAGGGCCTCGTCAACGCTTGGGGGCAACAGGAAGACCTCTCCGGCCAGACCTTCCTCACCTCCGGTGCGGACGGCAATGGCATCAGCTGGGGCTTCCCCGGCGCCGTGCTGAATGCGACCGAAGGCGCCCGCCGCACGATCAGCAGCATCAGCCCCGGCTCCTACCCTAAGTTCTGCGGCTTGGAGATCGTGCAGAGCCCCCTCTTTGGCGCCGAGTGGCAAGGCAACGCCATCACGAACGACTTCCGCGCGCACCGCATCGTCCGCTTCGCCTTCAACGATTTCACGACCGACGCCAACCCGAAGTCCGGCTACATCACCAAGGCCCAGCCCGACGTCGTGCGGACGAGCGATGCGTCGTTCCGTCCGATCGGCGTGTCGATGGGCCCCGATGGCGGCATCTATGTCGCCGACTGGACGAACCCGATCATCAACCACGGTGAAGTCGATTTCCGCGACCCGCGCCGCGACAAGCAACGCGGCCGCATCTGGCGCATCGCCCCGGCCGCCAGCAAGCCGCTTGCTTGGCAACCCCTCGCCGGTCAAACGCCCGCAGCGCTCCTGACCAAGCTGACCTCGCCGAGCCGCTGGGAGTTCGAACAAGCCCGTCGCGCCCTCCTCCTCCTTGACCAAGCCACGCTGCAAAAGGCCCTGAGCGGCTGGGCCCAGGATGAAGTCTCCCGCCGCCATGCGGCTTGGTTGCTCAGCGGCCGCACCGACAGCGTCGCGGATCTCTTGGGGATGCTGAAGAGCACCGACCCCGTCACCGTGCAGGTCAGCCTCCGCGAGCTCGGCAAGGCCAACCGCTTGGTGCAGCCCAACGACGTCGGCGCGATCGCCGCCACGCTGAAACACGCCAACCCACGCGTGCAGCTGGAAGCCAATCGGGCCTTGGCTCGAATCGGCACCTTCGCCGCGGCGGATGCCCTCCTCGACAATCTCCCCACCAACCCGGAGGACAGCTTCCTCGATTTCGCCGCGTGGACGAGCGTCAACGAAATCGCGCAAGCCTGGCTGAGCGCCGTGGTCGCCCAGCCGAACCTCCTCAGCGGCCGGGAAGCCAAGTTGGATCGACTCGTGAAGACCGCCGACCCCGTGGTCAGCGGGCCGCACATCCAGGCCCTCTTCAAGGGGCGCACCATCGATGCGGCCGGCAGCGGACCCTGGATTGAACTCATCGGCAAGGCCGGTGGCGCCGCGGAACTCACCCAACTCTTCGGCCTGGTGACCAAGCCCGACGCCCTCCAGCCCGCCGCGCGCGTGCGGGCCGCCGGCGCGCTGGTGGACGCCGCCCTCACCCGCAACATCCGTCCCTCCGGCGAGCTATCCGCGCTCGGCACGCTGTTCACATCCGATAACCGCGACCTGCGGCTGGCCGCGGTGCGCCTCAGTGGTGCGTGGAAGTTAACCGCCGCCGTGCCCGAAATCGCCAAGCTGGCCGGTCAAGAAAAGGATCCGGCCGCCCGCGACTTCGCCTTCAAAGCCCTGCGCGACATCGGACAACCGGCCTCGGTGAACGCCCTGAAGGCGCTCGCGGCCGACGCGCAGCCGCTGTCCGTCCGGCGCGGCGCCCTCATCGGCCTCTCCGTGCACGCCCCAGCCGAAGCGCTGAAGGTGCTGCCGAGCGTGTTCGCGCAGCTGAAGAAGAGCGAGGCCGTGGCAACGTGGCAGGAACTCTTCACGAATGCCGCCTTCGCCGCCCGACTGGCCAAGAACTTCCCCAAAGACCTCACCGCTGAAGCATATGCGACCGCCCTGCAGGCGGCCAAGGGCTCAGGCCGGACCGGCAAAGCCTTGGTCGACGTCCTCACCCCGCTGACCGGCGGCAAGGCCGGCGAGCGCGACTACAACGCCGAAGTGAACGGCATGGTGAACGCGCTCAAGCGCGGCGCCGACCCCGTCGAAGGCGAAATCGTCTACCGCAAGAATGGCTGCGCGCTCTGTCACGCCATCGGCGGAGCCGGCGGCAAACTGGGCCCCGACCTCTCGAGCCTCGGTGCCAGCGCACCCATTGATTACATCGTGGAAAGCGTCCTCAACCCCGCCTCGAAGATCAAGGAAGGCTACCACGGTTTCGCCTTCACCATGAAGGACGGCAGCGTCCTCACCGGCATCCCGGCGCGCGAAACCACCAGCGACATCATCATCCGCCCCGGCCCCGGCGTGGAGCTGCCGGTCAGCAAGGCCAACCTCGTGAAGCGCGAAAACATCGGCAGCCTCATGCCCGCCGGCCTGGTGGATGGCCTCGAGTTCGTGCCCAAGCGCAGCCTCTTCGCCTTCCTCGGCGAAATCGGCAAGCCTGGTCCCTTCGATACGAGCAAGAACAACGTCGCCCGGGCATGGACCTTCCAGGACCAACCCCCTGGCGCCCTCGCCAAGTCCAACACCCCCGTGACCATCTATTCGCTGATCAACGGGCAGCTGCTCAAGGAGTTCAATCCCGGACGACTCTACGCCGAAGCCCGTTTCACGGCCTCGGCGACGACCACCAAGCCGCTCCAATTGGCCGGCGTCAAAGCCGCTTGGATCGACGGCAAACCGCTCGAACTGAAGGATGGCAAGTCCATCGCGGTCGTCGCGGCCGGCAACCATTCCCTCGTCGTCGAACCTGACCTCACCTCGCCCTACTTCAAGGCGCAGTGGGATGATGTCACCTTCCTCGGCGACTAACCCATGACCGCGCCTCGCCCCCTTGCGCTGCTCGCCTTGCTGGCGGCGGCCTGCGGCGTCGCCTGCACGGTCGGGTCGGAAGTCCCCCCCGCCGCCTCGCAGCCGCCTTCGCCCAAAGCCCGCGAAGCCGCGCAATGGGCGACCTCCGCCCGAGCCGCCAGCAGCGCGGGGAATTTCGCGGAGGCAGCCAAAGCTTATGAGGACTACCTGGCCGCACTGGCGAAAGATGCAGACCGCGACCCCGCTGATTACGCCAATGGACTCACGCAACTGGCCGGTTGTTATTACCGCTTAAAGTTCTTCGCCCGGGCCGCCACGACCTATCGCGAGGCCGTCGCCTGCGAAGCCGGGCGCCTCGGCCCTGACCACGAGGACGTGCTCGGCCTCTGGAGCATCCTCGCCAGCGTGGAACTGCGCCAGGGCAACGCCCCCGAAGCGGAACGCATCCTGCGGAAGCTCTTGGCCACCGAATACCGCCTGCACGCCCGCGGTCGCCGCGAGGCCGCCACCCTCCTGACCAACTTGGCCGAAGCCCTCGAAGCCCAAAGCCAGGACCGCGAGGCTACCCAGTGCCGCCAAGAGGCCAAAGACATCCGCCATAAGCTCTGTGACGAGTGTTAAGCGGGGGTTCCGCCCGCCCCTTGACAGATTCAAGCCCTTAGGCACCCCTAAGTGGGAACCAACGCGGTCGAATGGGAACTAAATGAGGTTGCCGAGCACCGCTTGACACGCACCCCTTGACAGCCGTGGCCAGAATTTCCCGCAGATCCATCGACGACCTTCGCCAAAGGGCGGATATCGTCGCGTTGGCGGGTGACTACACGCAGATGAAGCAACGGGGGCGCGACTGGTGGGGCCTCAGCCCGTTCAAATCCGAGAAAAGCCCTTCCTTCAAGGTCAACCCGGATACCGGCCTCTGGTATTGCTTCAGCACGCAACAAGGGGGCGACGTCTTCAAGCTCGTCATGAACCGCGAAGGCCTCGACTTCCCCGAGTCGATCGAACGCGTGGCGATGCGCTTCGGCTTCCAGCTGGAATACGAGAACGGCGGCGAAACCAGTTCGGAGCGGTCGATGCGCGGACAGCTCCTGGAAATCCACGAACTCGTGACCGACTACTGGCGCCGCTGCTTCCTCGAAGACGCCGTCCATGGCGATTGGATCAAGCACTACTGGACCGAGAAACGCCGCTTCGACCTCGCCGTCGCCGACGACTTCGGCATCGGCTTCGCGCCGGTCGACGATTCCAAACTCATCCCCGGCCTCCTCAAGAAAGGTTACACCAAGGAGGCCATCGCGCAGACGGGCCTGTTCTTCGGGACCGATCGCGTCCCCGACCCCGCCCGCTGGCGTTGCCGCTTCCGGGGGCGGCTCGTCATCCCGATCCGCGACATCCAAGGCCGCGTCATCGCCTTCACCGCGCGCACCCTCGACATCACCCCGCAGGATGACCCCTCGCGCGAGGCCAAGTACGTCAACTCGCCCGAGACCGAGCTCTTCAAGAAGTCCCGCACCGTCTTCAACCTCGACCGGGCCCGCACCGTCCGCAAAGGCGAGGAACCTTTCGTGCTGGTCGAGGGCCAGTTGGACGCCATCCGCTGCCATGCAGCCGGCATCCCGGGCGTGATCGCCGCCCAAGGCACCGCGGTCACCGAGGAGCACCTCTCCCAGCTCCGCCGCTTCACGCAACGCCTGATCGTCTTCCTGGACGCGGATGCCGCCGGCCAAAAAGCCGCGCTCCGCCTCCTGCCGATCGGCCTGCGGGAAGGCCTCGACATCCGTTTCCTTTCGCTGCCCGGCGGCAAGGATCCCGACGAATACTTCTCCACGCATTCCGCCGAAGCTTGGCCGGCGTTGGTCCTGACGGCCCGCAGCGCGATGCAGTTCTGCGTCCAGTCCATCATCCCCGAAGGCGCCAGCAACATGCCCCTCGCGCAACGCCTGTCGCTGCTGGAAACGCTCTTTCCGATCGTCGAACAAGCCGGGGCCGAGGAAATCGTCCGCGAAGCCCTGAACGAGGCCGCCCGGCACGCCGGCATCGGCATCCGCGAGATGCACATGGCCTACGAACGCCACTTGGCGACGGTCGCCGCCCAACGCCCCGCCGCCCAACTCGGCCGGGCCGAACCGGTCGAGGTCCCGCCTGTCAAGGGGGGGGGCTTGACAACCCCGGAGGAAGACCTGATATTGCTCCTTCTCCGGCATGAATCGTTCTTCCTTCCAATCGCCCAAGCGTTGCCGCTGGAATGGATCGAGCAAGCCGGCCGCGGAGGCAGCCTCCTGATGGCCCTCTTGAACGAAGCGGTCCACGGACACTTCCAAGGCGTCCGCGAGGCGATCAATGCGCTGGACGACGACCTGCGCGATGAGGCCGCCCGGCTCTCCTCCGTCCCCCAGGTGGACACCGATAAGCACGAAGAACTGCTCATCCGCGCCAACAGCATCCTCAAAGCCTTCCATCAGCGGCAGCTCCAAGGGCAGACCCGCCGGCTGGATTCGCTGATCGCCTCGACGCCGCGCGAAGACATCGCCGCCCTGAACGCCCTGCAGGCCCAGAAGATCGCCTTACGCAAGGCCCACACGACGCCGCCTTCCCTTTCCTAAACTCCATGCCCGACAAGAACGCCAAAAAGTCCACCAGCAAAGCCGCCAAAGCCCCGGCGAAAGCGGCCCCGGTCAAAGCCAAGGCCCCGGTGAAGCCCGCGCCGAAGGTCGTCGCCAAGGCGACGAAGCCGGTCGCCAAGGCGCCAGCCAAGGCCGTGGTTCCGGTCAAGGCCGTGGTCGCGCCCAAGAGCACCGCCACGAAACTCACGGCTCCCGCCAAGCACACGCCGGCCGCCAAGGTCGTCGCGCCAACCGCCAAACCTCCGGTCGCCGCGGCCAAAGCCCCGACCGGCAAGGCGAGCAAGCCGGTCGTCCCGCAGAAGCCCGCCCCGGCCCTCAAGGCCCCGACCCCTTCCATCACCAAGGACGTCAACGAAAAGGTCCAGCAGCTCGTCGTCCTGTCGAAGAAGAACGGTTTCGTCACCGTCCAGAACATCAACGAGGTCATCCCCGACAGCGCCACCGACCCGGAGTTGATCGAGAACATCATGAACATCCTCGATAACCTCGAGATCAAGCTGCTCGACGAAGATGAAGTCGAAACGTATCAGCGCAAGATCGACGAGTCCGAGGAGGAAGCCGCGCGCGTCGTGCCCGCCGACGCCCCTTACGATCCGTTCAACGTCTACCTGAAGCAGATGGGCCACAAACCCCTGCTGACCCGCGAACAGGAAGTCGAGATTTCCAAGCGCATCGAAGACGCCGAGCTGCGCGCCCAGGAGTTCCTGTTCTCGTGCTGGCTCACCCTGCCCTACCAGCTCGACCTCGCCCTCAAGGTGCTCCGCAAGGAAGAACGCTTCGACAAGGTCGTCATCGACAAGAAGGTCGAGTCTCGCGACGC
>CALQIY020000019.1 GCA_943330755.2 Opitutus sp. GAS368 | reverse complement strand
CGCCGATGAAGTTATCCGCGATGAAGCCGCCGAGGATGCAGAGCATGTAGCTCGACATGACGTAGTTGCCGTAGATCGAGGAGGCTTGCTGCTGCGTGAAGCCCAGGCCGCCGGCGGCCATCGGGGCGATCATGAAGAGCATCAAGAGCGCCCGCATCCCGTAGTAGGAAAAGCGCTCCCAGAGTTCGGCGAAGAAGAGGTTGCTCAGGCCCTTGGGGTGACCGCCAATCCCGCCGGTGTGCATTTCTTCCGGGACATGGGGGGTCGAATCCGGGACGGGAAGGGGAGTTTTCATGGGGCAGGGGCTATAAGAGAGAGGCAAACCCCGCCAAAGCAGGCAACGCATTTGCCCAAAACCCCTAGGCAGGCGTTGACAATGCCCCCCTGTCCGCTAACTTCTTGAGAATCATTCTCAATAAGCGTGACTCCGCTGTCCCAATTGCTGCCCGGCCAATACGGCAAATTGTCGTCCCTCAATCCTGAGCGGTCGGTGGATCAGCGTCTCATGGCGCTCGGGCTCCTCCCGGGGATGGTGCTGAAGCTGGTCCGCAAGGCTCCTTTGGGCGACCCCTTGGCCATCGAGTTCGCCGGACAAGTGGTGAGCCTCCGCCTGACCGAGGCCCAGAACATCCTCATCGACGTCGCCGCGGATTGTCCGATCCAACGCCCCCGCCCCCAAGCATGAGCGCCGCCGAGCCAGGCCTGACGGTTGCCTTGGTCGGCAACCCGAACACCGGGAAGTCGACGTTGTTCAATGCCCTGACCGGGCTGCGTCAGCGCGTCGGCAACTACCCCGGGGTCACCGTGGCCCGCAAGTCGGGGCAATGTGATTGCGGGGACGGCACGAAGGTCGAACTCGTCGATCTCCCGGGGCTCTATTCGCTTTCCGCGTCGTCGCCCGACGAGCAGGTCGTCATCGATGCGCTCTCCGGTCACCTCGCCGATGACCGCCGGCCCGATGCCGTGGTCGTGGTCATCGACGCCACGAACCTGCTCCGTAACCTCTTCCTCGCCTCGCAGCTCTCCGAGTTGGGCCTGCCGGTCGTGCTGGTCTTGAACCAAGCCGACGTGGCCGCCGAGCAAGGCGTGAAGATCAATGCCGACCTGCTGTCGCGGCGTTTGGGTGGTGTCCCCGTCGTGCTCACCTCCGCCTGGAAAGGCGAAGGCATCGCCGCGGTCCGCCGCGCCATCGGCGAAGCCCTCCGGTCGCGCGTGCGGATGCCGGCGGTGGAGTGGCCGGCCTTGGTCGAAGAAGCTTTGGCGGATGTGGCGGCCGGCGTGGCCGCCGATATCGGCCGCGCCCCCGGTCGCGCCGATGTGGAACGGCTGCTGTTTGATTCGACGACGTCCGTGGGGCAGCGCCTCGGATGGGAGGCGCCCCGCCGCGAAGCCGTCATCCGCGCCGCGCGCGACAAGGTTCGCCGCGCCGGCTACAACCCCTTGGCCGCGGAGCCGCTGATCCACTACGAGCGTCTGCGCAAATTGCTGGAAGGCGTCGTGCAAGGCGGCGGCAACCGGACGGGTGGCAGCGCCGCCGTCGATCAGGTCCTGCTGCACCGCGTCTTCGGGCCCATCGTTTTCGCAGGCATCATGCTGGGGATGTTCGCCGCGGTTTTCTGGTTGGCCAAATTCCCGATGCAGTGGATTTCCGGCGGCGTCGATTGGCTCAAGGCGGTGGTGGCGCCGACCCTCGACGGGCTGCCGATGCTCCAGAGTTTGGTCACGGACGGCATGGTCGGCGGGGTGGGGGCCTTCCTCGCTTTCCTGCCGCAGATCCTCATCCTGTTCCTGTTCGTCAGCATCTTGGAGGACAGCGGTTACATGGCGCGCGCGGCGTTCATCATGGATCGCCTGTTCAGTTGGTGCGGGCTCAACGGTAAGAGTTTCGTGCCCATGCTGTCGGGCTTCGCTTGCGCGATCCCCGGCCTGCTCTCGACCCGTACCATCGAAGACCCCAAGGCCCGCTTGGCCACGGCGTTCGCGGTGCCGTTCATGAGCTGTTCGGCGCGCTTCCCGATCTACGCCTTGATGTGCGCGGCCTTCATCGGCCCGGTCTACGGCCCCGGCTGGGAATCGGTGGTCATGGTCGGCATGCACTGCGTCGGGTTGCTCTTCGCCGTCCCCACCGCCTTCGTGCTCACCCGCTTCGTGCTCAAGGTGAAGCCGCAGCCGTTCGTGTTGGAGCTGCCGCGCTACCAGATGCCCAAGCCCCGCGACGTCCTCTGGCGCATGTGGCAGAACGCCGCGGAGTTCATCTCGAAGGCCGGCACGGTCATCTTCGCCATCACCATCATCGTCTGGGCGTTGTCCTATTTCCCGCGCGACCCCGCGGTCGAGCAGCGCATCCGCGCCACTTCCGTCGGCGTAGCGCCCGCGGCCGTCGACGCCCAAGTCCAGTCCGCCTATGTCGAGCAGTCGTGGATGGGCCGCTTCGGCAAGAGCGTGCAGCCGATCTTCGACCCGTGCGGCTTCGACTGGAAGATCACCGTCGGCGTCTTGGCGAGCTTCCCCGCCCGCGAGGTCATCGTCTCGACGTTGGGCGTCACCTATTCCGTCGGCGAAGGGGCCGAGGCGGATAGCCAGCACCTGCAGCAGGTGATGCGCGCCGCCAAGTGGACCGAAGGCCCGCGCATCGGCACCCCGATCTTCTCGCTCGCGGCGGTGCTGGCCTTGATGGTGTTCTTCGCCCTCTGCTCGCAGTGCGGCCCGACCGTCGCGACCCTGGCGCAAGAGACGGGTGGCTGGAAGTGGGCGGCGATTTCCTTCTTCTACATGACGACCCTCGCCTGGCTCATGGCCGTGGCGGTCTATCAAGTCGTCAGCCGACTCACATGAACCTCGAAGCCATCCTCATTGGTGCCATCGTCGGCGTTGCGGCCGGCTGGTTGTTGCGTCGTTGGCTCGCCGCGGCGCGTCGCCGCAAGGAAGGCGGCTGCGCCGGCGATTGCGGCTGCGCCGCGAAGATTCAGCCGAAGAAGTGAGGGGGAAGCCAGGGAGAGTACGGATTACAGATTACGGAGTACCGAGTACCGAGAAGCAGGTGAACGAGGCTGCAGCGACCCTTGTCCCCTGTTCCGTAATCTGAACCCTGAACTCTGTAATCCGCACGCTGCACCTTTGCAGGGCAACCAGCCTTTTTCAAACTGGCTGCTGCTGGCTGAGGCAGTGCAGGGCGCCGCCTTCGATCAGCAGCAAGCGGCAGTCGATGCCCACGATCTTTCGTCCGGGGAAGCAGTCCGCGATGATCCCGAGGGCGAGCTGGTCGGAGTCTTGGCCGTACAACGGCACCAAGACGCCATCGTTGACGATGAGGAAGTTGGCGTGGCTCGGCGGGAGGTCGCGGCCGGCCAAGCGGATGGGCTCCGGCATCGGGAGCTCGATGACGTCGAGGCGCTGCTGGCGCGGGCGCATCTCGCGCAGGCGCTTCAGGTTTTCCTGGAGCGGAGCGTAGTTCGGCGAGGCTTTGTTGGCTTCGGCCACCGCGAGGATCGTGCGTGGGGCGATGAAGCGCGCGAGGTTGTCGATGTGCCCGTCGGTGTCGTCGTTGGCGAGGCCTTCGCCGATCCAGAGGAGTTCGTCGATGGCGAGGCCGTCGCGGATGGCGGCGTGGAACGCGGCATCGTCGCGGCCTTCGGCGCGGTTCGGGTTGTTCTGGACGGCTTCGGTCGTGAGCAGCAGGCCGTCGCCCGAGACTTCGATGCCGCCGCCTTCGAGTTCAAAGGGATAGCTGAATTTCTTCAGGCCGAGCCGAGCGGCGACCTTGCCGGGCACCTGGTTGTCCAGCGAGGCTTCGAACTTGCCGCCCCAACCGTGGAATTCCCAGTCGGTCAACGCGAGTTCGCGGGTCGCATCGTTCTTCACGAAGATCGGGCCATGGTCGCGGCACCAGACGTCGTCCGTGGCGATGTCCGTCAGTTCGATGACCGACAGGTCGGCCTTGGCCGCCTTGAGGGCGTGTTCGGCTTCGGCGCGGAGTTTGCCCGCGGCGTTGATCTTGACCGGCTGGAACTCCGCGATGGCGGCGGCGAACTCCGCGAACTTCGCGGGGATGAGGTCGTAGTGGCCCGGCCACAGCGCGGTGTTCGAGGGCCACGACAGCCAGGTGGCGGACTGAGGTTCCCATTCCGCAGGCATGCGGAAACCAAGGGAGCGAGGCGTGGACATGCGAAAGGTCAGTCGCGCAGGCGGCGCGTCAGGTCGCCGTAGGCGTCGATGCGGCGGTCGCGGAAGAAGGGCCAGATGCGGCGGAATTCGCGCTGCTTGGCCAAGTCGCAGTCGGCGACGAGGACTTCCTCCTGGTCGCTCGAGGCGCGGGCGACGATCTCGCCGTAGGGATCCGAGACGAAGCTTTGGCCCCAGAACTGGGTGCGGCCTTCCGTCCCGACGCGGTTGGTGGCGGCGACGTAGCAGCCATTGGCGACGCCATGGCCGCGCTGGACGGTTTCCCACGCGTTATGTTGGGCCCGACCGAAGGCGGCCTTTTCTTCCGGGAGCCAGCCGATGGCGGTCGGGTAGAAGAGGATGTCGGCGCCGGCGAGGGCGGTGAGGCGAGCGGCCTCGGGGTACCATTGGTCCCAGCAGATGAGCACGCCGATCTTGCCGTGGGCGGTCGGCCAACTGCGGAAGCCGAGGTCGCCCGGCGTGAAGTAGAATTTCTCCTCGAAGCCCGGGTCCTGCGGGATGTGCATCTTCCGGTATTTGCCGAGGACGCTGCCGTCGGCGTCGATGACGGCGGCGGTGTTGTGGTAGACCTCGCTGCCGCGCGCTTCGAAGAGGGGGGCGACGATGACGACCCCGAGGCGCTTCGCGACCTTCGCGAGTTCGGTCACCGACGGGCCCGTTTCGATGGGCTCGGCGAGGTCGAAGTTCCGCGGGTCCTGGGTGATGCAGAAATACTTCGTCGTGAACATCTCCTGCAGGCCGATGATCTTCGCGCCCTTGGCCGCGGCTTCTTCGATGCGCGGGATGGTCTTGCGGACATTCGCCGCCGGCGTGTCTTCGGCGGTGAGTTGGATCAGACCGACGCGGACGGAGTCAGCCATGGCGCTTTAATAGACGAGCTTGTTGATCGGATACTCCACGATGCCTTCCGCGCCGGCGGCCTTGAGCGTCGGGATGAATTCGCGGGCCTGGCGGGCGTCGATGATCGTTTCGACCGCGATCCACTCGGGATTGCTGAGCGGCGCGACCGTCGGATTGCGCAACGCGGGCAGGGCGGCGGCGACTTGGTCGAGCTTCGCCTTCGGGAGGTTGAACTTGAGGCCGACCATGTGCTGCGCGGCGAGGGCGCCTTGGAGCATCAACACGATCTGCTCGATCTTCGCGCGCTTGGCGGGATTCGCCCACGCGGCCTTATTCGCGACGAGCACCGTCGTCGTTTCCATGAGCTGGGCGACGATGCGCAGTTTGTTGGCCTTGATGGAGGAGCCGGTCTCGGTGATGTCGACGATCGCATCGGCGAGTTCGGGCACCTTCACTTCGGTGGCGCCCCAGGAGAACTCGACTTCGCAGTCGACGCCTTGCGCCTTGAACCAGCGGCGCGTCGTCTCGACGAGTTCCGTGGCGACGCGCTTGCCGGCGAGGTCCTTGGCCGTTTGGACCGGGGACGCTTCGGGCACGCAGAGGACCCAGCGGGATTTTTGGGCGGAAGCGCGGCTGTAGATCAGCTCGCAGACCTGCACGACGTCCGCGGCGTTCTCTTGGACCCAGTCCTGGCCGGTCAGGCCACAGTCAAAGAAGCCATGTTCGACATAACGGGCGACCTCCTGGGCGCGGATGAACCGGCCGTCGAGGGTCGGGTCGTCAAAAGAGGGGCGGTAGGAGCGGCTGCTCTTGGCCACCGGGAAGCCGGCACGGGCAAAAAGCTGGAGGGTGGCCTCTTCAAGGCTCCCTTTGGGCATCCCAATCATCAATTTAAGGGCTTCCTGGCTCATTAGGCCCTTGAGGAAGCCCACGGACTGCCCCTCCGCAAGCATTAAGGGGTTGACTCGTTTGGTCCCCGAAATGACCCTTCCCGACCTACCCTACTGCCATGCAGCGCTCTCTGCTTATCCTCTCCGCTTCCGTCCTGCTCGTTGCCTGTGAAGGCTCCAAGAGCCCATGGTCCACCTCTTCGCAAGCCTCCACAGGCGTCAGCGACGTCAACGGTAAGCCCGTCGAAGCGGCTGCCCCTGGCGCCAAGTTCTCTTGGGATAAGGATGCCCCGGCCGAAGCCCCGAAGGCTGCCGTGGCCGCTGCGGTCGAAGCCCCGAAGGACGCCAATAAGGCCCGCGTGCTCGAAGTCCGCGAAGGTTCCGGTCTCATTTCCCTCCTCCGCTCCGACAAGCCCGACGTCAAGGCCCGCCTCCAGCTGGTCAAGGACGGCAAGGCCCTCCTCGTCGAAGTCGTGAAGGTCAGCGACAAGAACGAGATCATCGCCAACATCATCCCTAATCAGGAAAAGGCGCCAAAGCTGGCCGCTGGTGATGAAGTGGCTTGTGGCGTCCTCGCAGCCGCTGCCCAGTAATTAGTCGGGGCGAGACAGCCCCGTGACAGAAGGACCCGCCCGCCCACGCTGGCGGGTTCTTTGTTTTTACGCCACCCCTCCAAAACACCGAAAAACAGGCTTTTTTGGCTCTGCCGTTGACCCTTCAGGATGGCACACCTATTGCTGATTTTTCATACGTAGCCCATGCCTAGTGCCCGTTCCATCGCCCGCCCAGGGAATGTCTCCCGCCGGGTCCTCAGTCTTTTGGGCGGGGTCATCCTTTTCGTCGTCTTGGCGGCGGCCCTGTCGGTCTGGTCGGTCGGTCGCTTTGCCCCGGGCCTCCTCGATTCCACGCTGTCGTCCAAGACCGGCGCCCACCTGGCCGTCGAAAACAACGACACCAACTTGTTCGTCGGGCGGGTCAGTTTAGCGGACTTTACCGTCACCAACCCGAGTCGCTGGACCGACGCGCGCTTCCTGAAGGGCAAGCGGCTGCGGCTCGACCTCGATCCGGCCACGTTCATCGGCAATGGCCGGCGCATCGTCCACTCGCTGGAACTCGACATCGATGAGCTCACCTTGGTCGGCAAGGAAGAGTACCTGAAGGACAACAACGCCCAGGATATTTTTCGTGGGCTTAAGTCCGCGGACACTCCGCCCCCGCCCGCCGGTCAACCGGCCAGCGATGCGCCGCGCACGCCGTTCCTGATCGAAAAGCTCCGCCTCCGCGTGGGCCATATCACGGTCATCGCCGCCGACGGCACGCCTCACCGCCGCGTGGTCATCGACCGCCAATTCGACTTGGTTTTCGAGGCGCAGAACATCACGGATGCGAACCTTGAGGAAACCCTCACGGGCCCCTTGGGCAAGCAGGTGGTGGCGCAGACCCCGGCCGCCAGCGCCGGGCTCCTGTTCGACCTCACCAAGGACAAGATCCGCACGTCCATCACCGAAAAACTCCTGAACGAAAAATAATTCCATGACCGACACTCCCGCCCCCGAACCCGCGCAGCCCGACGCCGCCACCCGCATCGCCGAACTGGAAGGCGAAATCGCCCGGCTCCGCGATACGGTCCTCCGCAGCCAAGCCGATCAACAGAACCAGCAGCGTCGCCACCAGCGCGACCGCGAAGAACTCCGGAAGTTCGCCTCGGCGAATCTGCTCGAGGAACTCCTGCCGAGCCTCGACGCGCTCGCCCTCGGGCTCGCCTCCGCCCAAGGTCAGACCGAAGGCCGCGCGGTCGCCGAAGGCTTCCGCATGGCGGTCAACCAGCTGCGGAACACCTTGGCCCAACAGGGGCTCGCCGAACTCAACCCGCTGGGTCAGCCGTTCAACCCCTCGCACCATGAGGCGGTTTCCCAGGAGGCCAGCGATACCGTGCCCGAAGGCTCCGTCACGCGCGTGGCGCGCCCGGGTTGGTCGCTGCATGAACGCGTGCTCCGCCCCGCCGCCGTCTTCGTCTCGACGGGCCCCGCGAACAAGTAAGCCGCGCAACCATGGCCGAAGATTTTTACGGTCTCCTGGGCGTCGCGAAAGGCGCCACGGCAGATGAAATCAAGAAAGCCTATCGCAAGAAGGCGATGGAGTTCCACCCGGACCGCAATCCGGGCAACAAGGCGGCGGAGGAAAAGTTCAAGCAGATCTCCCGCGCCTATGAGGTGCTTTCCGACGAACAAAAACGCGGGCTCTACGACAAGCACGGGGAAGCGGCCTTCGAACAGGGCGGTCCCGGCGGCGGGGGTGGCCAGCGCACCCACCGCGGGGCCGACCCGATGGACATCTTCAACCAGATGTTCGGCGGCGGGGGCGGCGGCGGTTTCGGCGACATGTTCGGCGGCGGCGGCGGTCAGTCCCAGGAATCGTCCGGCGAAGACCTGCGCTACGAGATCACGTTGACGCTCGAGGAGGCGGCGACCGGCGTCAGCCGCAAGGTGACTTACCGCAAGCACAAGGCCTGCGAGAAGTGCACCGGGACCGGCGCCGAGCCGGGCTCCAAGAAGAGCCGCTGTCCGACGTGCGGCGGCCAGGGCCACGTGGTGCGCTCCAATGGATTCTTCCAGATGCGCCAGGTCTGTCCTTCGTGCGGCGGCCAAGGCGAACGCATCGAGAAGCCGTGCCGCGGTTGCGCCGGCGAAGGCCGCGTGGTCGGTGACCACACCGTGGATCTGCGGATCCCGCCAGGGGTCGATACGGGCACCCGCCTGCGCTCCAGCAACAATGGTTCCGCGGGTCGCCGGAACGGCGCCGCCGGCGACCTCTACGTCGAGATCACCATCCAGGACCACGAACTCTTCGAACGCGATGGCGATGACCTCGCCTGCGCGGTCCCCGTGAAATTCTCGATCGCCGCGCTCGGCGGGCCCATCGAGGTTCCGAAGCTGAAGGGGAAGACGATCCTGAAGATTCCCGCCGGGACGCAAGGCGGCACGACCTTCCGCCTCAAGGGCGAAGGGATGCCCAAACTCCGTGGCGGCACTTGCGGCGACCTCTTGGTCCGCGTCGACATCGACGTCCCCAAGAAGCTCACGGATACCCAGCGGGCGGCCTTGCAGGCCTACGCCGACGCCTCGAACGACGGCGCCACGCCGGTGTCCGATTCCTGGAAGCATAAGTTCCGGAAGTTCTTCTCCTGACCTTGCGGTCAGACGGCCCCGCCCCTACGTTGCCGTCGATGCCACGCGACCCTGGCCAGACCGATCGACTCATCCGCCGTTTACGGTGGGATGAGCTCGATCCGGCTTGGGTGCGGCGTTTGGCGGAAATGGCGCGCGCGGAAGACGTCGCCGGTGGCGGTCTCCGTCAACCGCCCGCTCGACCGGGTGATCCTTCCGCCGCCTTGCTCGGGGGTTTGACTCAGCGGGCCCACGCGCGCTTGGTCTCCCGGGGCGATTACGTCATCGCTGGCTTGGGCCTGCTCGAACCCATCCTCTCCGTCTATGGTGGCGCCGCGCAAGTCCGTCCGCTCGTCGCGGATGGGGCGGCGGTCACGCGGGGTACGGTGGTGGCCGAACTCACCGGCCCGGCGGCCGAGTTACTCACGGCCGAACGGACGCTCCTGAATTTCCTCCAGCGACTGACGGGGATCGCGACGCAGACCCGCACGCATGCCCGCGCCTTGGGGGCCTCGACCACGCGGCTGCTGGATACGCGCAAGACGACCCCGGGCTTCCGGATGCTGGAAAAATACGCCGTCGGCCAAGGGGGCGGTTATAACCACCGTCTCGGCCTCTTCGACCGCATCATGGTGAAGGACAATCACCTGGCGGCCGGCGAAGCCACCGGGTCGCAGCGGTTGACCGACCTGGTGCGGGCGGCCCGCGCCGCGCGGCCCGACTTGCTCGTCGAAGTGGAAGTCGATGCGGTGGCCCAAATCGAACCGGTCCTGGCGGCGGGGGCCGACGTGGTGCTGCTCGATAACTTCTCGTTGGTCCAGCTGCGCACGGCGCTCCCGCTTCTGCGCGGCCACGCTTGGTCCGAGGTCAGTGGGGGCGTTAACCTCGCCACGTTGCCGCTCATCGGCGAACTCAACCCCGACTTTGTTTCCTGCGGCGCGCTGACGCATGCCGCGAGTTGGGCGGATATCGGCCTGGATTGGGCTTAAGCCATGCCCGCCCTCGACAGCAGCATCCTCCTCGCGTTTCTCGAAGCCGGCGATCAGCCCGTCAGCGGCGATCGGCTGGCGAAGGAGCTCGGGATTTCCCGGGTCGCCGTCTGGAGTCGGCTGGAGCGACTGCGCGCCGCGGGCTTCACGTTCCAGGCTTCGACGCGGAAGGGTTATACGTTGACCGACGTGCCCCGGGAAGTGAACGCGGCGTGGCTCGATGCGCATTTGCGGCGGTGCAAGGTGGCCCCGGAGGTGGAGCTCTTGGCCGAGGTCGATAGCACCAATTCGGAAGCGGAGCGGCGTCTGGCCGCCGGCCAGGAAGCCCCGTTCGCCATCCTCGCCCGAGCGCAAAGCGCCGGCCGTGGTCGGCTCGGTCGGCGTTGGCACAGCACCCCGGCGGGGAATCTCTACCTGTCGCTGGCCTTCCGGCCCTTCATCCCGCCGGAAAACCTGAAGCCGTTCACGTTGTGGATGGGGCTCGCGGTCTGCGCCCATGTCGAGGCGGCTTACGCGGTGAAGCTCGGCCTGAAATGGCCCAACGACTTGTTGTCGGCGGATGGCCGCAAGGTCGCCGGGATGTTGACCGAGGCGCGCCTCGATGCCGATGCCGTCCGCGAGCTGGTCTTCGGTCTCGGCCTCAACGTGTCGTCCAAATCAAAAGACTTTCCGCCGGAGTTGCGGGCCATCGCCGCTTCCTTGGAGCTCGCCGGAGCGCCGGCGCTCGATGTCAGTCGCGTCGCGGCGGAAGTGCTCGCGGCGTTGTTCGTGGCCTGGGAGCAATTCATCGACGGCACCTGGATGCCCACCTTCCGCGCCCGTTGGCAGCGCTACGATGTCCTGACGGGCCGCTCGGTCCGCGTCGGCTTGCGGGGCGAACCGGTGGCCGGCATCGTCGACGGCATCGACGACGAGGGCTCCCTGATCCTGCGTACCGGCGGCGGTCGCAAGAGCATCGTTTCCTCCGGCGAGGTCACCTTGCGGAAGGAATGAGCGAGCAACCTTGCGCTCAGCGCCGGCTCCGCTAATTTCTCGCCGTGGCCATCCTTTGTCTCGATGTCGGAAACACCCATGCGCACTGGGGTCTGGTGGCTGGACGCTCCATCCTCGCATCGGGCGAGCTCCCCACCGCCGCCCTGACGACCGAAGGGCTGCGCGCGTTGTTGACCACGCATGCGCCGACCGGCCTCGCCCTCGCCAGCGTGGTCCCCGCTGCGACCGCCACCATTGAGCCGGTCTTGCTCGGGAGCGGCTTGCCTTACCATCACCTCCGGCACGACACCGTCCGCGGGTTGGGTTTCGACTACCCGCGGCCCGCCGAAGTCGGCCAAGATCGTCTCGCCGATTGCGTCGGGGCCCAGCTCGTGGCGGGCGCCCCCGCCGTCGTCGTCGGCATGGGCACCGCGACGACGGTGGATATCTTGACCGAACAGGGCTACGCCGGGGGCATCATCGCTCCGGGCCTCGGTGTGATGACCCGCTATCTTCATGAGCGGACCGCTTTGCTGCCCGCCTTGGATCCCGCCGACCTGCTCGGTGGCCCCGCCATCGGGAAGTCCACGGTCGATGCGATGCGCGCGGGTTGCGCGCTCGGCTTCGCCGGCATGATCGGGGCCTTGCTCGACGCCGTCACCGCGGAGCTGACCAAGCAGGGCGGCCCCGCTCCCGTGGTGCTCGTCACGGGTGGGGCGGCGGTCTACTTGCCCGCCAGCTGGCGCGACCGGGTACGCCACGAGCCACACCTCACCTTGCTCGGCTTGGCCGAGTCGCACCGCCGCTCCTTCGCATGACCCCCGAAGAATCCAACGCCAAACTCCGTCGCCTCGTCCCCTGGTTGGGCGGCGCCGTCCTCGCGGTCGTCCTGGGCGGAGTAGCCCTCGCCTTGGCCACCAAGCGCGAAGGACCCTGGGTCCTGGTGGCCGCCGATGTGGTCTTCACGCTCGTCCTGCTCGTCGCCTTGTGGCGCGCGCTCGGACGGAAGCGTTAGGCCTTCGTCATCTTCAGGAGTTCCTTCCGGCGGTTCTTGATCTCCGTGCAGCCGGACTTGGCCAAGCGGTCGGTCGAGAAGGCTTCCACGGTGAGCGAGGCCACGGCCGTGCCGTAGACCATCGCTTGGCGGAGGGAGGCAAAGTCGGTCTTCCCGGCGGCGGCGAGGTACCCCAAGAGCGCCCCGGCGAAGCTGTCGCCCGCGCCGGTGGGGTCGCGGAGCTCCGTGACGGGGAAGGCGGGCAGGGTGAAGAGGCCCTCTTCGTGGAAGAGCACCGCGCCGTGTTCACCCTTCTTGATGATGACCGTCCGGCAGCCGTGCTGGCGGAGGTGCTGGCCGGCCACGATGACGTTCGTCTGGCCCGTCAACTTCGCCGCTTCCGAATCGTTCACGACCAAGAGGTCGGACCGGCGCATGACTTCGCTGAGCTTTTCCCGCTGCGTCTCGATCCAGATGTCGATGGTGTCGACGAGGACGAACTTGGGGGCGGTGAGTTGGTTGAGGACGGCCAGTTGCAGGTCGGGGCGGATATTGCCGAGCATCACGTACGGCATCGCTTGCTGAAGTTCCGTCAGGCGCGGCTGGAAGCGTTCGAAGACGTTGAGCTGCAGGTCCTCGGTGTCGCGGCGGTTGTAATTTTCGTGGTAGCGGCCGCGCCAAGCGAACGTCCGTCCGGTCTCGTCGAGTTGGAGGCCCGAAAGGTCGATGCCGCGCTTGGCGAGTTTCTTGCGGTCGCGGTCGCGGAAGTCGTGGCCGACGACGCCCACGATGTGGGGCGGCGCGAAGTAACTGGCGGCGAGGCAGGCGTACGACGCGCTGCCGCCGAGGATGCGTTCGCCGGTTTCGTGCGGGGTGACGATGCTGTCGTAGGCGACGGAGCCGATGACGAGGACGTTGTCGGGCGTGGCGAGGCCTTTGACTTTGATGCGGCGAGGTTGGGTCATGTAAAGAGTGCGGGCTTGGCTTCGCGCAGGCGGAAGAGCGCGAGCAGGGCGAGGCTGTGAGTGTGCGGGGAAGCGAGGGCGTTCTGCAAGGCTACGCGCGGAGCCACGCTGAGGACCTGGAGTTCCTCGTGCTCATCGGGCGACTTGGCCCCCGTCGGCCGGACGCCGTCGAGGAGCACGAAATGGCAGCGATTACGCTGGATGGCGGGGTTGGGCGCGCAGCTGCCGAGGAGCGTCGCGCGCCCGCCGGCGAACCCGGTTTCCTCTTCGGTCTCACGCACCGCGGCGAGGACGGGGTCTTCCCCGGCGTCGATCACGCCGCCCGGGGTTTCGGTCGAGAGGTCCTGCAAGCCGAAGCGGTATTGGCGCACCATCACCAACCGACCATCGTCGGTGAGCGGTAGCGCGAGCACCCAGTCGTTGGCGTGGATGACAAAAAAATCACCCTCTCGTTTGTCGAGAGGGTGATGAGAGTGTTCCTTGTAAACCCGAAAGACCTTGCAGTCGGCATGCAGCGCTTCGTGCTGGACGGACCAGCGGGCGGGCGCAGACATGGTCCGAAGCTTACTTGGTCTTCAGAACCTGACCGATCTGCATCTTGTTGGGGTTAACGCCAGGGTTCAAATCCTGGAGTGCCTTCAGCGAGATGCCGGCCTTCTTGGCGATACCGGAGAGCGTGTCGCCCTTCTGCACGGCGTAGGAGCCCGGACCAGCGACAGCGGTCGCCTTGCCGTTGCCACCAGTGGTGGTCGCGGTGGTCTTGGCCTTGAGGCCAGCCTGCAGAGCGGCGATGGAATCGGAGAAGGTCTTGTTGTTCGCGTCGATGCCCTGCTTGATGTTGCCGAGTTCGGCGGTGATCGCAGTGAGGTCGGCGGCGTTGGCCTTTTGGGCGAGCGCGGCGCTGACTTCGGCGGCGGCGTCCGTCGCCTTGGTGGCGGCGGTCGTGGCGGCTTCAGCGGAGCCCTTCGCCTTCAAGGCGAGGACGAGGCCGGCGGCGCCAAGGGCGAAGCCGACGATGCCCACGATGAGCGGGAGCTTGGATTCAGAGGAGGATGAGGAGATGCTGTCGTTTTCCATGTTGGAGAGGATGATTCGGGTTGGAACGGTTTGAGATTAGCGGATTGACAGGGACGGCAATACAAAATCAGCATGCAAGTCGGGTTTTCGGGCAGTATCTCAATTGGTAGAGTCCCTGCTTTGGGAGCAGGGTGTTGCAGGTTCAAGTCCTGTCTGCCCGACCACCCGGTTACTTTCAGCTGTCCTTGGACAGTCAGGAGTAGCGCAGCGACACCCCGTCCTTGATGACCGTGACATGGTTCGACCCATCCGGCTGGCTCGAGGCCTCGGTCCGGCCCACGACCCGAGCTTCGAGCTGGAGGCCGGCGGCGACGGCGAGGACGGCCGGGACGTCCGCGGGGTCCACGTAGACCTCCAAGCGGTGCCCCATGTTGTAAACCTTATGCATTTCCTCGGGTTCCGTGCCGCTGGCCTGGGCGATGGCCGCAAACACCGGGGGTGCCGGGAAGAGGTTATCCTTGATGAAATGGACGCGGGTTCCGAAGCGCTTGCACTTGGTCTGGCCGCCCCCGGAGCAATGGATCAGGCCACGGACGCGGTCCCGGCCGAGGGCCTGGAGGAGGCGGAGGGCAAACGGGGCATAGGTCCGGGTCGGGGAGAGCAGCGCCTGCCCCACGGTCAAGGTCGAGCCAGGCAGGGGGTCCGAGAGGCGATAGGGCCCACAGTAGGCCAGGTCGGCCGGCATGGACCGGTCATAGGTCTCCGGGTACTTTTGGGCGTAATGGTTGGCCAGGAGCTCGTGTCGGGCGCTGGTCAGGCCATTCGAGCCGATACCGCTGTTCTCGCCCGCTTCGTAGGCGCACCGACCACCCGAGGCGAGTCCGACGATCGCCAAGCCCGGCGTGATGCGGGAGGCGTCGATGACGTCGCCGCGGCGCAGGATGGCCGTCGCGGTGGAGTCGACCGTGAGGGTGGGGGTGAGGTCGCCGACGTCCGCCGTTTCGCCGCCACCGGAGCGGATGCCGAAGCCTTGCGCGCGCAGCATGGCGAGGACTTCTTCCGTGCCTTCGATGAGTTGGGCGAGGATGGCGCCCGGGATGGCCTTGGCGTTGCGGTTGATGGTCGAGGAGAGGATGACGCCTTCGGTGACGCCGACGCACAGGAGGTCATCGATGTTCATCACGATGCTGTCCTGGGCGATGCCGCGGAAGACGGTGGCGTCGCCGGTTTCCTTCCACCAGAGGTAGGCGAGCAAGGCCTTCGTGCCCGAGCCGTCGGAGTGCGTGACGACGCAGCGCTGCGCGTCGCCCGTCAAATGGTCTTCGGTGATCTTGCAGAAGGCGCCGGGGAAGAGCCCGCGGTCGAGCTTATCGACGGCGGCGTGCACTTCGTTCTTCGAGGCGGAGACGCCGCGGGCGGCGTAGCGACCGGTGTCGGAGGAGGGCTTGCTATCGTTCGCCATGTCTTTAACCCTGCTTACCTCCAGCCTGTGGACTGGGTCAACGCACTTCTCCCGTGAGCACGCCTTTGCTTCCTGCCCGTCGCTGGTCGATCCTGACGCCGCTGCCGCTCTGGGCCCAGCTCGGGCTCGGGATCTTCACGGTCAGCATGCTGTTGTGCTATTACCAGTTGCGCGCCCTGGGGCACCTCCGGACGGCCTGGGTCTCCGCCCATAGTTCCCGCGATACGGCGGCCTTGGAGTCCATGGTTTGCTGGGACGATGTTTCCGCCGAAGCGCGTCAGCGGATGCGCTTGCTGCTCGCCCAGGAGTTGGAGCACCCGATCCATACGACGGACATCCGCTTCACGTTCGACGCCGCCGCCCAGCCGGGGTGGCGCCCGAACCGCTTCGTGATCGCCCGCTTGGTCGTGGTTTATGACACGCCCGAGCGACTCACGGTATCCTTTCCGCTCGGCTTGGCCGGGCTCTCGACCCATCAAATCGTGATGCTGGTCCCCGAAAAGTGACGGATTCTTGACAGACCGCGTTCCCCGTTCACTTTCCCTTTTCCTCCCATGGCTGACAAAAACGATAAGCGTCCCGAAAGCGTCCCCGGCAAGTTCTACGTGGACTCCCAGTGCATCGACTGCGACCTCTGCCGCGAAACGGCTCCGGCGTTCTTCACCCGCCAAGATGACGGCGGCTACTCCTACGTCTTCAAGCAGCCGGAATCCCAGGAAGACATCGACAAGTGCATGGAAGCCCTCGAAGGCTGCCCGGTCGACTCCATCGGCAAGGACGGCGAATAAGCCGTTTCCGTATCTGCGAACGAGCCCCGGACCGCCGGGGCTTTTTCGTGCCCGCTTGCGGACTCGACCTGCCCACGAGCGACGGATTACAGTGCGTGCATGAGCGTAAAAATCTCCTGCGAATACCTCGGCGACCTCCGCACGCGTGCCACGCACGGCCCGTCGGGCAGCGCCTTGCTGACCGATGCGCCGGTCGATAACCAAGGGAAGGGCGAAGCGTTCTCACCCTCGGACCTCGCCGCCACCGCCGTGGGTACCTGCATCCTGACGATCCTCGGCATCCAGGCGAAGTCCTTGGCCGCCGATTTCCGCGGCGCCCGCGTCGAGGTCGAGAAGCACATGACGACGGTGCCGCCGCGTCGCATCGCCCGCCTCGACATCCGCATCAGCATGCCCGCAGGCATTCCCGAAGAAGTCCGCGCCCGCTTGACCCGCGCCGCCGAAGCCTGTCCGGTGAAGCAATCGCTCCACCCCGATATCGAGATCGCGTTGGAGTGGAGTTGGGGAGGGTGAAAGCTGGAGGAGCAGAGGAAGGGTTGATTGGTTGAATGGAGGTCGTGCGGCGTCCTTCGGCTGCGCATCTTTCCCGGTCCCCGGTCCCCCTTTTCGGTAGAGAGAGGACTCGTTGGCTCGTTGATTGGTTGAATGGAGGGCGGTCGCTACGCGCCCGTTGTGCGGCGGCCTCCGGCCGCTGGTGCCCGCCGTGATACGGCGTTGTCTCATTCGCGGGCTCCGCCCGCGGGGTGGGGCAAGGCTACGCCTTGCACTCCCCCCTAGGAGGGCGCGGCGAAGCCACGCCCCTACCTTTTGTATGTGTGCCGCTGCCTTCGCATCTCACCGCCCTCCGTATTCCTCTCTGCCACCCCTAGTCCCCCTGTCCCCTCGCGAGCTCCGCTCGCGCCGACCTTTGCGCGGCCACGCATCCTTCCCGGTCCCCGGTCCCCCTTTTCAGGAAACACTTCGCTCCGCTCGCGCGCTTAAGCCGAGCAGCCGCAGCCACCATTGCCGCAACCGCCTTCTTTCTTCTGCGTCGCCGGCTCTTCGGACGAGCAGCAACCACCCGCGCTCGACCCTTCGGTGGAGCAACAGCCGCCGCTGGCAGCGCCTTCGGACGAGCAACAGCCGCCTTCGGATTCGCCGGAGCCACAACCGCCGCCACCACAGCAACCGCCCGCTTGGTGCGGATGGCCATGGGCGAGTTCCGTGAGTTCGGCGGCGCGCACGGAGACGACTTTGACGTCGAAGGTCAGGGTCTTGCCGGCGAGCTCATGGTTGCCGTCGAGGACGGCTTCCTGCTCGTCGACATGACGGATGACGAGCACGCGCATCCCGAGGTTGGTTTCGGCGTGGAAGCGCATGCCGATCTCCACCTTGTTGCCGCCGAAGCGATCGAGCGGGACGCGCTGGATCAACTTCTCGCTGTATTCACCATACGCATCGGCCGGCTGCACGACGACGACCTTGGTGTCGCCCGCGGTGAGGCCTTCGAGGCCTTGCTCCAAGCCGGGGATGATGTTGCTGGCGCCGTGGAGGTATTCCATCGGGCCATGGCCAGCCGACGTGTCGAGCACGTTGCCCTTGTCGTCCTTGAGGGTGTATTCGATGCCGACGACGGTTTCTTTGGAGACGCGCATGTGAGTGGGAAGAGCCGAGAAAAGTATGGCACCCACCCGCGGAGGCAAGGGGAACCCGTCGTTTTCCGCCCGCCGGCCTGGCCCAGGGGTCATCTAAACCTTGACCCTCCGGACGGCCTTCGCTTGCTTGCATGTCCTGCTGTGTGGGGCCGTAGCTCAGTTGGTAGAGCGCGTCGTTCGCAATGACGAGGCCGTGAGTTCGAACCTCATCGGCTCCACCAGCAGGGTCGCCGCGCTTACTCGGCCGAGTCTTCGAGCCGGCGGATGTTGGCGTTGACGGGATGGATTTCGCCCAGCGCCGCCCGACTCGCCGCGCCGCCCAATTCGCGGACGCGTTCGCCTTGCGGGCGGATGCGCGTCTCGTAGCTGCCGATCGCCGCATCGAGGCTTTCGGCGGCGCTCAGCAGGCCCTTCCGGACCTTGGTGAAGTGCTCGGCGAACTTGACGAGGCGGTCGAAGAGTTCGGTGGCCTCTTCCGCGATCTTGCCCGCGTTCTCCGCCTGGGTGTGCTGCTGCCAGGCGAGGTTGATGGCCCCGAGGAAGCCCATCAAGGTGGCCGGCGTGGCGAGGAGGATGCCTTCGCGCGCCGCGGCGAGGATGAGCTCGTTGTCGCCTTCCAGCGCGGTGCTCAGGAGGGACTCGGCCGGCAGGAAGAGGATGACCTTGTCGTAGGGCGTCACGCCCTGCTTGCCCATGGCCGTCGGGTAATCCTTGGCGGCGAGGTCGCGGATCGTCTTGCGGAGTTTGGCGGCATGCGCGGCCACGAGTTCGCGGCGGTTGGGCGCGGCCTGGTCGGCGATGGCGACGTCGAATTCCGGGACCTTCGAGTCGATGATGATGCAGCGGTTGCCGGGGAGTTTGACGATGAGGTCGGGGCGCGAGTCATCTTGCGAAACTTGTTCGCTGAAATCGCAGTGCGGGCTGAGGTCGGCCGCTTCGACGACGCGGCGGAGGGTCTGTTCGCCCCACTTGCCGCGGTGCTGCGAAGACTTCAGCACCGAGGTGAAATCCGTCGTGCTCGTGGCCAAGGCGGCCGTCGTCTCGCTGATGGTCTTCATCTGCGCGCCCACGGCGGCCAAGGCATCCCCTTGGTTCGTGAGGCTTTGCTGCATGGCTTCGCGGTAGTTGCCGAGGGCGGTGTTGATCTGCGCGATCAACGGTTCCACCTTGCTGGCGACTTCCTTCGTGACGTCGGGCGCCATGCCCTTGAGGACGTCGGTGCTGGTCTTCTCGAAGGTGGTGCGGAGGTCGGCCAGGGCTTGATTGTAGCGGGCCTCGGCGGCCTCGAGCGCCTTCCGCTGGTCTTCGCGTAATTGCGCGATGCTCAGTTCGGCGCCGGCCTTCTGCTCGGCGGCTTGGCGCGTATGGCGGGCTTCCGCTTCGGTCAGCTGCGCTTGTGCGGCCACCTTGGCCGATTCCGCGCCCGACACGCGCGTCAGGGCTTCGGTCTTGGCGTTGCGCTCGCGTTCGGCCGTCGCGTTGGCCGCCGCGAGTTGTTGGCGGACTTCCTCCAAGAGCAACGCGTTGCCGGCTTCGCCCCCCGTGGCTTCCGGGTTTTTCCGGAAGAAGGCCAGGTAGGCCACGAGGCCAAGGACGGCAAAGAGGAGGGCGGGTGTCAGATAATCCATAGGTTCTAGAAGGGCTACTCTACCCGCGGCGGCGCACTCCGCAACCCCATCACCGCGGGTCGCTGTCGATGGCCATGGCGTTACCTACATTCCAGGCGGCTTCATAGGCGGCGACGTAGTCGGCCGAAGACCAAGCGGGTTCCGCCGGTTCGCCCCCGAGGCCAGCCAGAAACCCGTAACGGATGCCGTGGGCAATCCGCCGGCGCCGCGGGTTGAGCCGCTTGGTCACCCACTGGTCGGCGAGCAGGGTGCGTTCGTTGGGCTCGGTGGAGAAAACGGAACGGCCGACCTGCCAGGCGACGACGGAGGCATGGAGGAGGTCGGAGATGCTGCGGTTCTGCAGGAAGGGGCAGGGCCCCCCGGCGCGTCCTTGCTCGATGTGCTTGCGGATCTCCAAGGCCAAGGCGACTTGCCAACGCTCTTCCATGGTCAGGAGGCCAAAATCGAATTCCGGATCGTCGGCCGCGGTATCCTTTAATTCGGCCCGGGCGTAGGCCCGCCATTTTGCCAGCCATGCCTCCCATTCATCGGTGCCGCGACGCGGGGGCTTTCCAAGCCATTCGGGGATATCTTCGCGCATAGGGTGCCTAGGCTCAGTAAAGGGGGTTAAAGGCCGATTTGTCCATCCCAAAGGGTGAAATAATGTTCACCTTCCTGTCTGCGGCCGGTGTTCGGCAGGCCCGCCCCCCATCGGTCCACAAACATTCCTCCTAAAAGCACCTTTTCCGTCGAACTATTCCCCACCTTTGGTGTTAATCCCTTCACCCCCTCCTCCAGTGAATTGCCCTTCCACCCCTTCTGTCCAGCGGTCGCTCTCCCCGTTGTTCCTCCTCGCCGCCGTCAGCCTGGCCTTGGCCCCTGCCGGCTTCGCCCAGACCGCCCCGGCGCCAGCCGCGCCGGCGGCGATCGCCGGTACCGTCGCCGCGACGCCCGTGCCCAGCTTGAACGGCACCGATAAGGTCGGCCCGATGGTCCTGCGCGATGAGACCATCGGCCAGGTGCTCGACCTGCTCCAGCGCTGGACCGGCAAGACGGTGCTTCGTCCGCAAGCCCTCCCGGCCAGCCTCTACACCCTCTCGCTGCCCGCCTCCGCCACGCGCAACGACGCGTTGCTCGCGATCGAAACGTTGCTCTCCCTGAACGGCGTCGCCGTCATCCAGCAGGGCGATAAGTTCCTCAAGGTCGTCCCGAACAACGTCGCCAAGGCCGAATCGCCGACGCTGCTCAGCGAGAGCGCGCTTTCGCTCCCCGCCAGCGGTCGCGTGGCCTCCAAGATCTTCCTCCTCAAGCACGCCAACGGCCAAGAAGTCGTCGCCCAAATCCAGGGCATGCTCAATGGCACGCTCGGCACGCCGCCCGTTTTCTTCGGCCGCAACAACGCCATCCTGGTCACCGACTCGATCATGAACCTGCAGAAGATCGAGACGCTCCTCGCGCAGCTCGACCGTCCGCAGCTCGACGTCATCGCGACCAAGATGTACAACCTGAAGCACGCGTTGGCCTCCGATATGGTCAACAAGCTGACGGCCCTCCTCCGCACGCCCGCCTCCAACGGCGCCGCGCCGTTCCGCCTCTCGACCGGCACCAGCTTCACCGCCGATGAACGCACCAACCGCGTCATCGTCATGGGTTCCGCCGACCAGCACACCTTCTTCGACAAGCTGATCGAATCCCTCGACGCGACGTCCGACCCCAACACGAAGACCGATGTGGTCTTCCTGCGTCACGCCAACGCCACCGAGACCGCTTCGCTCCTCACGCAGCTCATCACCGGCCAAACGCGCGCCGCCTCCACCGCCAACGGCGGCCGGACGACCAACGGCACGAACCGCGTGACGACCCCGACCCCCGCCGCCCCGACCGCCACCGGGGCCACCGCCGCGGCCGGCTCCCAGCAGAACGGCGCGGACGAGTTCAGCTCGATGGTCACCGTCATCGCCGATGTCCGCTCCAACTCCATCGTCGTCTCCGGCACCAAGGACGACCTGCGCCTCCTCCATGACCTGATCGACAAGGTCGACGTCGTCCTCCCGCAGGTCCGCGTCGAGGTCGTCATCGCCGAAGTCACGCTCACGAGCAACGACAGCAGCGGCATCACCGCCCTCGGCATGACCGTCACCAACGGCAAGCTGACCGGCGTCAACGGCACGCTCTTCGGCGGCGCCGGCGGCGTCACCGGCATCGGTGGTGGCTCGGCTGCGCTGGCCCCCAACGGCACGCTCACCGGCATCGTCAACCTCGGCACTTCCTCCACGCCGACCAAGAACGACCTGCACGTGCTCTCCGTCCCCGCGATCACCACGTCGCACAACAAGGAAGCGACCATCTTCGTCGGTGAGTCCCGCCCGGTCATCACGGGCACGCAGTCCACGGGCGGCACCGCCGGTTTGGTGTCCAGCTCGACGGTCTCGCAGCGCGACATCGGCATCCAGCTCCGGGTGCTGCCGCTCATCGGCAAGGACGGCTCCGTCCAACTCCAGGTGTCCCAACAGGTCGAAGACGTCCTGGGCTCCGTGACCATCGACGGCAACGAGCAGCCGGTCATCGGCCGCCGCTCGACCGACTCGTTCGTCAGCGCCATGAGCGGTGAGATCATCGTCCTCGGCGGCCTGCAGCGCGCCAACGACACGACGACCAAGAACCGCCTCGGCCCGATCCCGATCATCGGCGACCTCCTCGGCGGCACCTCGAAGACGAAGACCCGCACGGAGTTGCTGATCTTCCTCCGCCCCTACGTCCTCAACAATTCCGCCGTCGACAACCTCAACGCCATCAGCCGCGTCGATGCGACGCCGATCGCCGAACAGGTCCATAAGCACATCGACAAGGCGCCGGTCCCTTCCGGTGCCGGCCCGACCGCCGCCCCGGCGAGCCCGCTGATCAATGGCCTGCCCGGTCCGACGCTCGAAGTCGGCGGTTCCTCCAAGTAAGCTCCCCGATGTCGACCGCCGTCAGGCATGGTTTGCCCGCCGCTTTGGCGGACCGTCTCACGGACGAGGCCCGCGCTTCGTTCGCCGAGGCCCCGCGCGACGCCCGCTTCAAGTTGCTGTGCCAAGCGCTCGGCGTGACCGAAGCGGTGCTGCTCGATGAGTTGTCCAAGGCCACCGGGCTCGAGGTGCTCGATGAACCCGCCGTCGACCCCGAAGGCGTCAAGGTGCTCCCGGCCCGCATCGCCACCGAGTCCCAGGTCATCGCGGTCATCCTGCCCGGCTCCGAAGAGGGTCGGCTCAACCTGATCTCGCCACTCCCCCCCGATGCGGAGACGGTCGATTGGATCGCCACCTTCGCCGCGCGCCGGCCGAAGTGGTACCTCGCCCCGCCCGAGCGCGTCGCCCAATTGGTGACCGACAACTACGGCGTCGGCGGCGGCAGCCTCGATGACGAAGGCGGCGACCTCCCCGAGCTCGAAGCCGCGAACCAAGACGTCGAAGCCGACGCCGATGCCGCGGTGGTGCGTTTCGTGACCGACGTGCTTTCGCAGGCGGTCGCCGAAGGCGCGACCGACGTCCACTTCGAACCGCAGGAAAACAACCTGCGCATCCGCTACCGCGTCGACGGCATCCTGATCCCCGTCCCGCTCCCCGATAACCTCGCGCGCTTCCAGGACGCCATCATCTCGCGCCTGAAGATCATGGCGCGCCTCAACATCTCCGAGCGCCGCCTGCCGCAGGACGGCCGCATCAACTTCCGCGACGGCAAGAACGTCCTGGACATCCGCGTCTCCACGATCCCGACCATCTACGCCGAGTCGGTGTCGCTCCGCTTGCTCAACCAGCGCAAGGAAGCCTACGACATGAACCGCATCGGGATGTCGCCCGACGAGCAGGCCGTGGTCCGCAAGGTCCTCGACTACCCGCACGGCATCATCTTGGTCACCGGCCCGACGGGTTCCGGCAAGTCGACCACGCTCAACGCCTTCCTCCGCGAGATCAATTCGCCGGAGCTGCGTCTCGTGACGATCGAGGACCCGATCGAATACGAAGTGCCCGGCGCCAACCAGGTGCAGACCAAGGCCGAGATCGGCCTGACGTTCGCCGGGGCGCTCCGCAGCACGCTCCGCCAGGATCCCGACGTCATCATGGTCGGGGAAATCCGCGACTTGGAGACGGCCGAGATCTCCATCCGCGCCTCGCTCACGGGTCACCTCGTCTTCTCCACGCTCCACACCAACGACGCCCCGGGCGCCATCACGCGCCTCATCGACATGGGCGTCGAGCCGTTCCTCGTGGGTTCCGCCGTCGAGCTGGTCATCGCGCAGCGCCTCGTCCGTCGCCTCTGCCCGGATTGCGCCAAGACTTCCCCCGTCAACAAGGCCCGCGCCATCCCCGCCCTCGAAGCCCTCGGCATGAAGGAAGCCGACCTCGCGGGCGTCACCGAACTCCGCGAGCCCGTGGGTTGCCGCCGTTGCCGCAACACCGGTTACCGCGGCCGCGTCGGGGTCTTCGAGATCTTCCACCCGAAGCCGCTCCACGACCTCATCATCAACCGCGTCAGCAACCGCGAGCTCACCGAACGCGCCATCGCCAACGGCATGCGCCCGCTCGCCCGCGCCGGCTGGGAAAAGGTCAAGGCCGGCCACACGACGCTCGACGAGCTCGTGCGCAACCTCAGCTCGAACGAATAAGGTCGGATGCCTTCCTTCACCTATACGGCCAAGGACGGCCAAGGCGCCGCGAGCGCCGGCTCGATCGATGCGCCGAGCCGCCGCGAGGCGCTCCGCCGTCTGCAGTCCCGCGGGCTGCGCCCCATCAAGGTCGAGGAAGTGGGCGCCGCGCGTCGGGAGACCGAAGGGCCTTCCGCCAAGGGCGGCGCCGAAGAGGCCCCGACCGCCGCGGAATGCTTGCCGTTCCTGGAGGCGATGGCCGACTTGGTGCGCAGCGGCATGTCCGCCGGCGAATCGCTCCGCTTGCTCTCCCTGCGTCTGCAGAAGTCCCGCCTGCGCAACCTCTGCGCCGGCATCTGGGCGAAGTTGAGCGAAGGCCAGAGTCTTTCCGCCGCGATGGGCGGCTACCCCGCGGTCTTCGACGGCCAGACGCTCAACCTCATCGCCGCGGGCGAGGCGACGGGCAACATCCGCGACGTGCTCGAGCGCCTGATCGCGCACTTCACCGAACAGGCCGAGTTCCGCCGCAAGCTGATCGCGGCCATGGCCTACCCGCTGTTCATCTGCTTCGTCGCCATCGGCGTGGTGATCTTCTTCGTGCTCTTCCTGCTGCCGCGTCTGCAGACGTTGCTCAATTCCCTCGGCGGCAAGCTCCCGCTGTCCACCAAGATGCTCATGTGGTTCGCGGAGGTCTTCGTGGTGGTCGGCCCGATCTTCCTCGTCGCCGTCGTCGTCGCGGTCATCGGCATCTTCCAGTGGCGCAAGAAGGAGGAGGGCAAGCTCGCCTCCGATGCGTTGCTCCTGAAGACGCCCTTGGCCGGCGCTTTCGTGATGCGCGTGTCGGTCCTGAATTTCTGCCACACGCTCGCGGTGCTCCTCGAGAACGGCATCACGACGGCCGAAGCCCTGCGCCTCGCCGAAAAGACCGCCCCCAACCGCGCCATGCGCGCCCAGATGCGCGAGGCGACCGACCGCGTGCTCGAAGGCGAAAGCCTCTCGCGCGCCCTGGCCCGCACGGGTTATTTCCCGCGCCTCCTGCTCGACCGCGTCGCGGTCGCCGAACAAACCGGCAACCTCGCCCCGGGCCTCCGCGACATCGCCCGTTCGTACCGCGCCGAACTCGACCGCTGGCTCGGCACGATTTCCCAGACGATTTCCGCCTCGGTCCTCATCGCCGCTTTTTCGTTCGTCGCCTTCATCGCCTTCGCGATCGTCGCCGCCGTCTTCGAGGTCAGTTCGTCGTTCAAGTTCTGAGGAAGACTAGAGGACTGGTTGGATGGTTGATTGGTTGAATTGAGGAAGTGCCACGCATCCTTCCCGGTCTCCGGTCTCCCTTTTCGGCAGAGAGAGGACTCGTTGGCTCGTTGATTGGTTGAATGGAGGTCGGTCGCTGCGCGCCCGTTGTGCTGCGGCCTCCGGCCTCGCCTGCCTCTGGTAGGGTTGGCACTGCGTGCCAACCTAGCTGCCT
>CALQIY020000018.1 GCA_943330755.2 Opitutus sp. GAS368 | reverse complement strand
CACGACCCCGAAGGTCTCCTCGCCATCTTGCCAGCCATCGGCAACGCCTTGCTCGGTATCCTGGCTGGCCTGTGGCTCCGTCGCGCGGATAGTGAGGTCTCTGGTCATCGTAAAGCCGCTGGGCTGGCTTTAGCTGGCTTGGCGTTACTCTTGCTGGGTGGGCTCTGGAGTACGGTCTTCCCGCTGAATAAGAATCTCTGGACCAGTTCCTTCGTGCTCTGGACCAGTGGTTGGTCGGCGTTGCTGTTGGGCCTCTTTTACTGGGTTATTGATGTGCAAGGCGTCAGGCGCCTCGGCGCTATCTTTGCCGTCATCGGGATGAACTCGGTGCTGATTTACATGGCCGGTAAGTTCATCAACTTTGACTACACGGCGCGAGCGCTCTTCGGCGGCGTCGCTAACGCCTTACCCGCTGGGTGGGCTGCGCTGGTGCTCGCCATCGGGGTCCTGGCGGTAGAGTGGCTCTTCCTCTGGTTCCTCAAGGAGAAGAAGGTGTTTTTGAAGGTTTAGGAAGCGGGGAAGAATCGAGGGAGAATCGGGGAAGAGTCGGAGCAGAGTCGGGATAGAATCGAGGGAGAGTCGGGATAGAGTCGAGGAAGAATCGGTGGAGAATATGGCGTGAGTAAGGAGCGGGAGAGGGCCGGGGTGGTTATTTATCGGTGGGGGTGTCGTTGTGGATGCGGCGTAGTCGGTATTTGATGAGGCCGCCGATGAGTCGAGCGACGAGGGTTGTTTTCTCGAGCAACACGAGCCGATCGTCGGGTGGGATGAGGCCAGTGCGTTCGCAAATATCGAATTGGGTTTCCAGCTCATTGAGGGAGCCCCGTGCGATGTACAGAAAGCGAAGGGCGTCTTTTTGCGTTCCGCGCCCGCTTCCTTCGGCGATGTTCGAGGGGATGGAGACGGCGGCGGACCGAATCTGCTCAGCCAGCTCCCGGTCGATGTGCCGTTTGTGCTTAGCGCAGAGGGAGTAGGTGGCGGCGACCAGGTCGCTGGCTTCCATCCAGGCTTTAAGGTTTTTGTACGTAGGCTGCGGCATGCACGAATGGGTGCAGTTCTGCCGCCAGGGTGCGAACGGAGATACCCCTCAGCCGACAGGAAACCCCGACTCACCTCCGGCCCTCCCTCGCTCTTGCTCGATTCTCCTCCACTCTACCCCGATTCTCGCCCGACTCTTTACCGACCCTTTCCTGCCCACCTCCGACTCTGCTCGACTCTCCTCCGACCCTTTCCCGACTCTTCCTCTACTCTCGCCCGACTCAATCCCGACCCTTCCCCAACTCTTCCCCAACTCTTTACCGACTCTGCCCCGACCCTTCTCCGACTCTTTACCGACTCTTCCTCGACTCTTTCCTCGATTCCCACCCCTCTTCCTTCAATACTGTCCCATCATGTCCAACCCACCCCTTAAAGTCACCCGCGGTGACATCATGATGCGTGGGGTGATCTGCCGTTGCCCGAATTGTGGCCGGCCCGGCTTGCTGAAGTCTTGGTTCCGCCTTAACGATGCGTGCGCCCAGGGCTGTGGACTCGACCTCGCCAAGTCCGCGGGCGTCTATTCCGGCACGACCTCCATCGGGTACGTCGCGGCGATCATCTTCGTCATCATCCCCACGTGCTTTCTGGTGGGCTTCAAGGTCCTCACGGTCGGGCAGGGCGTGGCGCTGGGTATCCTGGGGTCGCTGGGCTTCATTGTGCTGATTTACCCGGTCATGCTTTGCTGGATGGTCATGGCCTACCATGTGGCTCTACCCGAAGAACTGCCGGCCAATCAGGGCAAAACTCAAGGAAAGCGCTAGGCCGAGGTAGGCTCTTGACTTACATCATCAAATCTCGATAGGTTGATGCGATGTTAAGAGATGCGTTCCTCTCCCGTCTGCGGTCCCCAGGCCGTCCGACGGTTTCCGTGGAGTTCTTCCCGCCGAAGAAGCCCGAGGAGGCTGCGGCGATGCTAGAGACCGCCCGGGCGCTGCAGCCCCTGGGCATCGATTTCGCCTCTTTCACCTATGGCGCAGGTGGCTCCGACCGCTCGACCGTCCTCGAATACGGCTCCAAGCTCGTGCAAGCGGGCTTTCCGCTCATCGCCCACCTGACCTGCGTGGGCCACAGTCGGGCCGAGCTAGCCGATATCATCGCCAAATACGACGACGCAGGGTTTGCCGGTATCTTGGCCCTGCGGGGCGATCCGCCCAAGGGACAGACGGAGTTCACCGCCCACCCCGAGGGCTTTGCGCACGCCTTGGGCTTGGTTGATCTGATTCGTCGCGAGCGCCCGGGACGCTTCGCCGTCGGCGTCGCGGGTTTCCCGGAGCGCCATCCCAGTTCGCCCGACGACTTGTCGGACATCCGCCACTTGGCGGGCAAGGTCGCCGCCGGTGCCGATTTTGTCACCACCCAGCTCTTCTTGGACAACGAAGACTACTTCCGGTTTGTCGCCCGCGCCCGGGCGGCGGGCGTTTCCGTGCCGATTCTGCCGGGCATCATGCCGGTGCTTTCGCTCAAGCAGGCCCGTCGTTTCTGTGGATTCTGCCAAGCCAAGATTCCGGCCGCGCTCATCCAGGAGCTCGAAGCCTGCGGGGAAGACGAGGAAGCCCAACGGAAGGTCGGCGTCTCGTGGGCGGGGCGGCAGATCCGCGGCCTCCTCGGCCGTGGCGTCCCTGGCTACCACGTCTACATCTTGAACCGCTCGCAGTCGGCCTTGGAGTTGTTCGCTCAGCTTAAGTCCTAGGTATCTAATAGGTTTGTCATCCCCATGGCCTGGGAGTGTGATGGTGCATGTCCGCCCCCTCGAATTCAGCCGTTTCTCACGTTGGCTGGCAGCGAGGCTTCTGGTGCCTGATGGGTACGCAGTTCCAGAACGCCTTCAGCGACAACGCGCTCAAGCAGCTGATCATCCTCGTGCTTCTGGCGGGCGCCGCCAAGGCCAAGGCCGGGGAAGCGGCGAACGATCAGCTGGTCGCTTTGGTGACGGCGGTCTTCTCCGCGCCCTTCATCCTCTTCGCGATGCTAGGGGGCTGGCTGGCGGACCGTAACAGCAAGCAACGCATGATGGTTTACGTGAAGGCGGCGGAGATGGGCATCATGGCGTTCGCGGGGGTCGCCCTGTGGCTGGAAAGCTTGCCGCTTCTGTTGGGCGCCATCTTCCTGATGGGGTGTCACAGCGCCATCTTTGCGCCTTCCAAGTATGGAATCCTGCCGGAGATTTTACCGCACGACAAACTCTCATGGGGCAACGGCATCCTTGAGCTGCTAACTTTTCTCGGCGTCATCCTCGGCGTGGTCGCCGCCGGAATTTTCTCCGACGCCTTCTTGAAGGAGGGGCGCGAGTGGGTCGCCGGCCCTATCCTCATGGCCATTGCCTTCGTCGGCTGGCTGCTCAGTCGGCAGGTCACGCCCGTTCCCGCGGCCGATCCGACCTGCCCGGTCCGCATCAATCCGGTCACCGACCTCTGGCGTCAGCTCCGGATCATGAAGCAGGATCGGGATCTCTGGCGCGCGTGTTGGGGTAATACCGGCTTCTATTTCATCTCGGCCTTGGTGATGATGAACATGGTGGTCTTCTGTAAGAGCGTCCTCAATCTGACCGACACCCAGAACAGCATGATGAACGTATGGTTGGCGGTCGGCATCGGTATCGGCAGCGTCGTCGCGGGTTATGCTTCCCGCGGCCGTATCGAGTATCGCCTCGTCCCGCTTGGTGCGCTCGGCCTAGCCCTGAGCACCATCCCGATGGGGATGGAAGGTGTCACGGCCGACACTTTCCGAATCTGCATGGCCACCTTGGGCTTCTCCGCCGGCCTGTTCATCGTCCCAGTCGTCTCCGTCATCCAGCACCGTCCTTCCCCCGAGAGCAAGGGTGCGGTGCAGGGGAGCGTGAGTAGCCTGAGTTTTCTCGGGATTATGGCGGCCGCCGGCGTCCAATGGATTGCCCGCGAGACTTTCCATATCTCCTCTGCACAGGTTTTCTGGGTGTGCGGGGCATCGGCGATCATCTGCGGCGCCTACGCCGCTATTTCCCGGGGCAGGTTTATCGAGGTCGAGTAGCGAGTACCGGCTCTCGTTGCCAGGCGAGGCAGGAGGGCCGGTCTGCTGCTTAGCGTGACGGATCAGTACTCGTATTCGTTGCGGCAGTCAGGCCATCCGTGACGGCGGACTTCTCGATTTCCTCGATTAACTTGGTAGCCGTATCGGCCTCCTTGGTCATACCCAGGAAGGTGTAGCGGGTTTTGAGCCCGTTCAGAATGGTGGTGTCGGATGGGTAATTCCGGTTAAGTTCGATAAGGATGGGTAAGGACTTCTTCGTCTCCCCGTTGAGGCTCATGGCGTCGGCCAGACAGAGCCTGCCATAGTAGGAGTGAGGATCCTTCGTTATCCAGGAAGTGGCAGTACGATAGGCGTCTGCGTAACGCTTGTTTGCGAAGTAGAGTAGGCAGAGCCCGTAATAGGGTTCCATCGACGAAGGATTGAGCTCCAGCGCTTTCTTGTAGGCCTGTTCTGAATTAGCCACGCGTGCGAGAACGGCGTAGCGGTTGGCAAGTCGCAGTGTGACACGGTAGTCGTTCGGCGTCGTCTTGGACTTGGCAACGATGGCGGCGAGGATTTCGTCAGCACTGGCGGGGTCGACCTTCGGTTCCGCCGCCGTTGCGCTTAGGGCACAAAGTAGGGCGAGGAGGAGTGGTCTAGGTCGCAGGCTGCTGGGGATGGGATTAGTCATGGTTTTAAGGAAGTCGCGTGATGGTCCGATGGCCTTCGGAGATGGAAATAACGCCGTCCGGAGTCAGGCAGACGGACCAGGCCTCGAGGCCGTTGGCGTGCCCGTCGATGCGGCCTTGCTGGGGGTCAAAGCGCCAGATTCCGTCGGTCCGTGCGCGGCGCCGTAAGCTTGACCAGCCGTAGGCCGACGCGAGCCCCCGCCATTCCTGCCCGCCCCAGCCATGAACCAACGCCATCGGAAGATGGTCGCTCCAGCAGCTGACTTGGGTCGTGTTAGGCAGGCGAGGCAGGGCACGGGCGAAGACCGCGAGGGCGGCATCGCGGTCGCCGTGGTATGCCAGCGCGAGGTAGCCCTTGGGGGCAGAGTGATAGTAGAGAATATTACCGGCATCGTCCGCGAGGTATTGGTGTCCGAACGCGTCGGTGGTGCGCCCAACCTTCCATTGTATCCGCTGGTCAGCTCGATGTGGAGCTCGGTCGAGGAATCGCAGGCATTCCCCGAGGGTGAAACGAGGTAGGCTTGCCGCATCGCTGATCGCGACTGCTTCCACTTCGGTGCCAACGGGAGGCAGGCAGGCGTGGTGAAGGCGGCCGTCGTAGCGTAGGCAGCGGAAGGTAAACGGTAGGGTCGCTTCGGCTAACCATGCGCCCACCTGAACTTGGAGATGCAAGTGAGGATAGGCGGAGTAGCCGCTGTTACCGCACTGGGCGAGCGACTGGCCGACCCTGACGAGGTCGCCCTTCTTCACGTGCAACGAGTACTGACGAAGGTGGCTCATCTCGACGTGCAGGCCATCCTCGCACCGCAAGAGGATGTAGTTGCCCCAGTTATTCGTGTGGTCGATCCAGCCTGGCTGGTTGTCCGGAAGGTCGTCGCGGCACGCGACGACTTCGCCTGCGCAGGGGCTTAGCAGGGGCAGTCCGAATAATGGGTAGTCCGCCAATTCGAGGCCAGCATCGTGATGGCTTCGGCCATCATCGGTGGTTTTTACGAAGTCGTAGGCATAGCGCCAGATTCCCTGGTGGGTCCACGGCCCGTCGAACGCTTGGTAGACGCGGACGGGTACCGAGAAGGGTAGTTCTAAGGCTGGGCCCTGACCAAAGCGCGTTAGGGTATGCCCGTGTTCGGCCGCGGTCGCCTCTGGCGTCGCAGAGACGCGGAGGGGGAGTAGCGGGGAGTTGGAGCGACGCAGGAGGCCGAGCGTGAGCAATGTACTAAGAACAAAGGGCAATGTGCTTGGCGTGGCGCCAAATCGACTCAGGCCTGGAGCGAGGCCGACCGAGAGGAAGGTCGCTACCGTAACCGTTAGGGTGGACCAAAAGAAGCTTTGCCAGCCGTAGCGGAGAAAGGTGGCCCCGACGGCGAAGCCAATGAGCGTGAAGTTAAAGCCGCCGGGCATCATTCGCGCTGTTTCCGGGTTGCCGTACCAAGCCTCCAGCAGCGTCATCGCGACGGCGAAGGCCCACAGGCCATGCAGGGCAAGCTGGCGCGAGCACCCAACGATGACACCGAAGATGACCACGCCCACCGTGACGTCCGGGGTGAAGAGTAGCCAAGCGAGGTTGCGCAGGAAGGCGGCTAAGGTCGCCGGGAGCGCCGCGTCGATGGCTGGACAGAGGTGGAGCTCTGGTATGGCTACGGGGGAGGCAACTCCGCCGAGGAGTGGGGCGCTTAGCTGCAGCAGGATATAGCCCGCGGCGAAGGTTAGCGATAGGACTGGAAGGCCCCTCCGTTCGGCCCAAGCGATAGCTTGGGCTCCGCAAAGTAGCGTGAAGGCAGCGGTGGCGGCTGCGAGGAGGGCGAAAGGCAGGCCAAGTTCGTAGGAGTAGCCGACGCCCATGCCGATGAGTAGGGCGTTGATTGCTAGCCTTACGTCGGCGGTCCGTCCCGCCAGTGTTTCCATGAGCCGGAGGAGGCTGTAGCAGAGCAGGCCACCCACTGCGACCGACGGATGTCCGAACCCAGCGCCGAGCAGGGAGAGCAGGCCGATGGTTGCACCTGCAGGTACGGAACTTAGGCAGAAGATACCGGCGTAGGCGAGTGCCAGACCGCGGAATTCTCGGCCCGTCGCGAGACGGATGTGGGCGATGACGCTCACGTCTGGTCAGGACAGTGCAAGGTCGGCGGGGAGTGATTCGCCTTGCTCGATGTCGTCGATGGTCTCGGCTCGGCGCATGACTTCGACGCGCCCATCATGCCGAATCAGCACTGCTGCTGGTCGGCAGTGGATGAATGGCATGGATTGCGTGAGGTTGTACGCGCCGACCGGCGAAAGGGTGAGTCGGGTGCCACGCTCGAGTTGCGGAAGTAGCAGGCCATCGCTGACCACATCGATATTCATGCAGAGGGCACCGTTGAGGCAGGCCGGCTCGGCCAGTCCGGCGGTCGGTCGGTCCACCTCAAGGGTGAAATTATACCAAGTCGACGTATAGAGAAGGTGCACGCCTCCGTCGATGAGGTAACTTCGCCGAGTGTCGGGCGAAACCTTGGAACTCGTGACAGTCGTGATGAGGTAGCCAGCCTCGTCCACGAGGTGCCGTCCGGTCTCAAGTAAAAGCCGCGGTGCCGGCCCAGGTCCAGGGTAGGCTGCCCGCATAGCTGTCCCGATCGCGTCGGCGTAGGCCTCAATGGGCGGGACCGCAATTTCAGGGGGCTGGTAGATGCCTTTGAGTTGGCTGAGGGAAGGGAAGCCGCCGCCAAGGTCGAGGCTGCGGATAGAACGACCGGATATTGCGGTACATTCCAGCGCGAAGGCCGCCAGTTTCGCCACCGTCCGCGCATAGGCGGAAGGGTCGAGCACGAACGTGCCGATATGGCAGTGAAGCCCGTCGAGATGCAGCAAGCCACCCTGCTGCAGGCGACGGACGGCATTGAGCGCCTGGCCGCTCTCGAGGTTGAAGCCAAACTTCGACCAAACTGGGTAGATGCCTGCGTCGAGGTTCAGGCGGATGGTCACATGCACCGGTTGCCCATGCTCGCGCACGACCGTCTCGAGGTCCTCGATCTCTTCAAAGTTGTCGAGGTGGATGCGGGCGCCGTCTCGGACGGCCTTGCGGAGCGCGCTGAGGGGCTTCCAGGGGCCATTGAAGAGAATGTTCGCGCCAGGCACGCCCAGCCGTCGGGCCTTGTCGTACTCGAACTCGCTGACCACTTCAGCAAGGGAGCCGCGGGCATGGAAGAACGCGCAGATGGAGCGAAGGTAGCACGTCTTGTAGCTCCAGGCAAAGGTAGTGTCCGGCCAAGCCCGATCGAAGGCTGCGCGTGCGCGGTCATGGAGCGCCACTAGTTGGCGTTCCGAATAGACGAAGAGCGGTGAGCCGTAGGCCTCCGTGAGTGCGGCGACCGCCACTCCATCAATTTCGCGGCGTACCCGGAGTGCGGGTGCCATGAGCGGGGCGGGTGCCTTGGCGCCGAGTTGATGTCGAATGGCAACGATGGAAGGGCTGATATAAGGTTTCGGGGGCATTGGTCAGTGGCTGAGGAGTTGCTGGAAGTGGGCGAAGTCGGTGACGACTTCATCGGTAAAGCGCATGAAAAGCCGACCTGGTGCATAGTCGGAATGGGTTTCGACCGTTTCGCCAGAGAGGTGTCCCACCAGTCGGTCGGGAAGGTTGATGCCGACACCGGCGGAAAAACCCACCCAAGCAGGGAAGCGTGGGTTAATCTCAATCAGCTGAATTTCGCTCCCCGTGTCGATGCACTCGAGTTCAAAGGGGCCGCGCCAGCGTGTTGCGCGGATAAATTGTTTACAAATAGCGAGTAGGCGGGCGTGTTCGATGGTCACTCCGGACCAGATCTTTCCGAGATGCGTGGTGGTGAGTTTTTTGATCGCGACCAAACCGAGCGTGCCGCCGTCGCCATCGCCGACTGCCACGACATTCAGTTCGTCCCCGGCCACGGCTTCTTGGAGGAGGATTGGCCAGCCCCATTCTGCCGCCAGCGCCACCATGTGATGGACGGCCTCTTCCCATTGGCTGACGCGGTAGGCCTTATAATAAGGTCCTTTGATGAAGGCAGGGAGCGGGCATTCCTTCCAAGCCACAGCTAGGTCGTTCACGGAAAGGATGCGCCAGGTTCGTGGATGCCTAGCGCCGATTATGGGCGCCAACTCGGCGAGATGCTCTTTGTTGCGGAGCTTGAACTGCTCCTCCGTGGGCAGGAAGGTACGCAGGCCTTCGCGGGCGAGTTCGTCCTGAAACCGGATGTAGAGCGGCAGCTCCGCGTCAAGGCAGGGGATGATTATGCCCAGGCCGTGTCGGTCGCGCAACTGGAGCAGGCGTGAGCGGTAGGCCTGCCATCCTTGCCCCGGTAAAGTCATCAGGGCACTGTCGTCGAAGTACTGGCGCAGGTAGTGCCCAGGGTCATGGGGTTCGTAGCCGAGCCCGATGAGGCGACCCGCACGACCGGAAAGCCGGAGGCACTTCGCTACGGGCACGCCCGGCCCCGGGTTATCCGTGGCGTTGATTCCACTAATGCCAATCGCTGGGTGTCCGCGCGTTGGCATTAGTCGATGAGTTTAGCACGGACGAGCTGGGTGCGGAATTCGAGTACATCGCTCAAGGCCCGGCCTTCTGAGATGCCGTAATCGCGAGCCACACCCTTGGCGACATCCTCCACCGTCTGGCCTAGGCGCAGGGCGGCGATGACGGCCTCGGCTGTCTCGTTTAAGCGAAAGCATTCGCCAGGGTCTGAAGTCGGCTCATCGTTTCCGTGAATGATAGCAGACGAAGCCTTAACGTCCGATTAAGTGCCATGGTTATCGTCTTAATCTTGGCTTCATTAAGACCGTGCTACACTCTGTGGCCTCCCCGATGCGCATCCTCATTGTAGAAGACGAAGCGGACCTCCGTAATGGGCTGGTGAAGCTCTTCCGCGAGGAGGGCTATGCGGTCGATGCCGCGGCCAACGGCATCGATGGTCTCCAGAAGGCGAAGGACTTTGAGTACGACGCGATTGTGCTCGATTACATGATGCCTGGGATAGACGGGCGCGAGGTTCTGCGTCGCCTGCGCAGCGTGAAGCGGACGCCCGTGATGATGCTCACCGCCCGCAACTCGGTCGAAGACCGGGTCGTGGGGCTGGATCTCGGGGCCGACGATTACCTCGCCAAGCCCTTCGTGCAGCAGGAGCTCCTGGCCCGCCTCCGTGCCCTCGTCCGTCGTAATCATAGCGTGGGCGGGGCGACTTTCACCATCGGGGGCGTTGTCATCGATACGGTGGCCCGCCGCGTCACCAAGGCGGGTGAGCCCGAGGCCTTGACGGGCCGCGAATACGCGTTGCTCGAGTATCTGGCACACCGGCGCGGCGCGGTCGTGACGCGCGCCGAACTCTACGAGCACTTGTTCGACGAGAATGAGGACACGCTCTCAAACCTACTCGAGGTCCACGTCTGTAACCTCCGCCGCAAACTTGGGACGGAGCTTATCCGTACCCGTCGCGGGATGGGCTACGAAATCCCCGCCGGAAACTAAGCCATGGTTTTTCACTCCATTCGCTGGCGTATCCTCGCCTGGAACTTCGGGTTACTCGCGACCACGGCGTCCGTGTTGCTAGTGGCTTTTTACCAGCACGAGCGCCAGAACCGCCTGCAAGCCGTCGACCTCCAGCTGCGCGAGATGATGGCGAAGCACATGGGGGCGGTGAATGACATGGTCCCCGGCAGTAATGGTCCCCGCACGCCCCCGCCGAGTGCTAATGGCCGTCCGCGCAATCAGGACTCGCCAGCGCAGCGTCAAGCCAAGGCGGAGGTGGCCTTGAATGCGCTGGCTAAAGAGAAGACCTGGGTCTTTACGGCGGATATGCTGGGCCCCATCCAGTTCCAGACGCCCGCTGCACCCGTTGAGCCGGCCCTCGTTGAGCGTTGCCGCGAAGAGGTTTTAGATGAAACGGATACGCCCACTAAAGGCCGCCAACCGGTCAATCAGATGGTCTCGTATTTAGGCCAACGCATGCTGGTCCATCGCCCGCCGGGACAAATGATGGTGGTCTTCGGCACGGATACACATGCGCTTGAAGCTGAACTTCGCTTACTGGGTTGGAAACTGACCCTCGGCGGCGTCATCCTCGTCGTCTTGGGGGGGAGCATTGGTTGGATCCTTGCCGGCCGCTCTTTGCGTCCCATCGACCGTATCGCCGCCGATGCCGAAGGCATCGCCGCGGGGGATTACGGGCGGAAGATCGATGTCGAGGACACCGAAAGCGAGCTGGGCCGGCTGGCGGTCGTCTTGAACGATACCTTCGGCAAGATGAACGAGGCTCGCGACCGCGTGACGCAGTTCACGGCCGATGCCTCGCACGAACTGCGGACGCCGCTCACGGTCATCCTTTCGGACAGCCAGAGTGCCCTGCGCCAAGAACGGACGCCGGAGGAATACCGGCAGGCCTTGGAGACCATCAAGCACGCCGCCGTCCGCATGAAGACGATTTCCGATGGTCTCCTGGAGCTCGCCCACGGAGATTTAGCCCAACCGGTCGAGAAGGCGCCGTGCGACCTGGCTGACCTCGCGGATGAGTCCGTGGCGCTGCTGGCCCGCCTCTCCCGCGAGAAGGGCGCCACCTTGGAGGCGAAGCTCGAAAGCGCCACCGTCCTCGCCGACCCAGCGCGTTTGGGCCGCGTTATCTTGAACCTCGTGATGAATGCCATCCTGCACAACCCTGCCGGAGTGCGCGTCGCGGTGACGACCGGGCTGGTCGACGGGCAGGCGGAATTGACCGTGGCGGATAATGGTCGCGGCATCCCCGCGGAGGCCTTGGAGCATATCTTCGAACGCTTCCGGCGCATCGACCCCGAGGGGTCCCGTCACACCGAAGGCGCCGGTCTCGGTTTGGCCATCGTCAAGCAGGCCGTGGAGGCGCACGGCGGGACGATCGCCGTCACCAGCGAAGTCGGCCGCGGTACGATCTTCCGCGTGCGTCTGCCCCTGGCCGTCCGAGGCTGAGCCTTAGACCGTGGCCAGGATACGGGCCTTGATCTCGGCGACGGGCATCGCGTTGAGCAGGACCGGCGAGAGGCGGTTCTCGTTAATCTTCGGGAGGGCCGTGAGGTGTTCGCTGAGCACCAAGGTGCGGTTCGCGGCGACTTCGTCGACGCGGTCGACCGGCGTGAAGCGCGGGGCCGACTTGAGCACCTCGGGGTTCGAGCGGATGAGTTCGCCGATGGCCACCACGGCGTCGGCAAAGCGATCGAGCTCGTCCTTCGTGTAGGATTCCGTCGGTTCGATCATGAGGCCGAAGACCTCGGGGAAGGCGACGGTCGGGGCGTGGAAACCAAAGTCGAGGAAGAGCTTGCCGACGCGGGAGATGATGTTCGCGCGCGGGATGCCGGCGGCTTCGATGCGCTTAAAGTCCTCTTCCGTGAGCGTGAGGATGAACTCGTGCATGCGCGGGACGCCATCGGCGGCCGTCGGCAGGGAGGGGAACTGCTTGCCGAGTCGGGTGAAGAGGTAGCGGCTGGCGAGGACGGACATCGCGGACATGCGCTGGACGCCGGCGTGGCCGAGGCGGAGCAGGTAGGAGTAGACGCGGACCTTGTGCGCGAAATTGCCCCAGTGGCGATGGAACGACCCGATGCTGTGCTTGGGACGCACCGGCACGAAGCGGTCGCCGTGCTTCTCGATCTGGTAGCCGGGGAGGAAGTCAACCAGACGCGCGGACACGCCGACGATGCCGTCGCCGGGGCCGCCGCCGCCGTGCGGGACGGTCCAGGTCTTGTGCAGGTTGTTGTGCACGGCATCCACGCCGAGCTGATCGAGGTTCACCCAGCCCGCGATGGCGTTCATGTTGGCGCCGTCCATGTAGACGAGGCCGCCGGCGCGGTGCACGGCATCGGCCATGCGCTTGAAGTCGGTTTCGAAGACGCCCGAGGTGTTGGGGTTGGTCACCATCATGCCGGCGACGCGGTCACCGTACTGCGCGATCTTGGCGTCGAAGTCGGCCTGGTCGACGCGGCCATCGGGGGCGGATTTCAGGATGACGATGCCCGAGGGGGCGCCGTCGGCGCGCTGGCGGTTGACGTAGCCGGCGGTCGTGGCCGTGGCGAAGTTCGTGCCGTGGGCCGTGGACGGGATGAGGAGGATGTCACGGTGGGCCTGACCGTGGTGACGGTGGTAGGCTTGGAAGAGCTTGAGGCCGACGAGCTCGCCCTGCGCACCGGCAACGGGCTGGGTCGTCACGCCGGGGAGGCCAGTGATGGCCTGCATCCACTGCTGGATCTGCCAGAGGAGCTCCAAGGAGCCTTGGGCATCTTCGGCGGGGGCTTGTGGGTGCAGGGCCGTGAAGCCCGGCAGGCCGGCGGCCCAGTCATTGATGTGCGGGTTATACTTCATCGTGCACGAACCGAGCGGGAAGCAACCGGTGTCGGGCGAGACGTTGAGTTCGCCAAGCTTGCTGTAGTAGGCCTTGAGTTCGGCGAGCGGGAAGGAAGGGAGGCCAACCGCGCCGGAGCGCAGCAGGTGGGCGGGGACGGCCGGCAGCGTGGCGGTGCCAGTGGCTTTGCCGTAGAGGCCTTCGAAGAACGCCACGAGGCGGTCGGCCTCGGCGTCGGTCTGGATGTCGCTGAACGAGATCTTTAGCAGCGAGCAGTGGCAAGGCGTGCGGCCGGTGATGTCGACCCCGAGGTGCAGTCCAGCAGCGCGGCCCTTGGCGAGCACGGCGGCGGCAGGTTCCGGCAGCATGAGGCTGAATTCGTTCCAGAACGCCTGTTGGGCGTAGCAGACCTTGAGGCCAGGGATGGTGTGGAGCTGGGCGGCGGCACGGTGGGCGCGGTCGCGACCGGCGGTGCAGCTGGCGGCCATGCCGGCTTCGCCGCGGGCGAGGATGGCCGCGCCGGCGATGGTGGCGATGAAGGCCTGGTTGGAGCAGATGTTGGACGTGGCCTTATCCTTGCGGATGTGCTGTTCGCGCGTGGAGAGCACCATGACGATGCAATCGCGGCCGGCGTTATCCTTGGCCTTGCCGACGAAACGACCGGGGGTTTCGCGGACCTCGTTCTTGCGTTCGGCGTTGTGGCGGACGGCGAAGATGCCGAGGCCGGGGCCGCCGAAGTTGGCGCCGATGGCGAGGTGTTGGCCTTCACCGACGAGGATGTCGGCGCCTTGCCGGCCATAGTTCGCCGGGGCCTTGAGGCCGCCGGTGGCGAGGAGCATCGGGTCGATGACCGCAATCGACTTCACGCCGGCATCGGCGCAGGCATCGGCGAGTTCATCGGTGTCTTCGACGAGGCCGAGGTTGTTGATTTGCGGGAAGATGACGGCGGCGACCTTGCCGCCGTGCGCGGCGACGCGGGCCTTGATGGCGGCGCCCCGGATCCGGCCGGTTTCTTCTTCGGGCGCGAGGAACTCGAGCTTCACGGAAGTCTCCGCGCAATGGGTGCGGAGGACTTCGAGGTCGCCGGGGAAGAGGTTAGCCGCGACGAGGATGGTGTCGGCCTCGGACATGCGGACGGCGCACACGGCGGCTTCGAAGAGCGCGCTGGCACGGTCGTAGAGCGAGGAGTTGACGGCTTCAAAGCCGGTCAGTTGGGCGAGGGTGGACTGGTAGATCCAGTGCGTGATGAGCGTGCCTTGGGAGCGCTCGGGCTGATAGGGGGTATAGGACGTCGTCAGGTTGCGGATGGAGCAGACATGCCCGACGATCTCATGCGTCTTATAGACTTGGAGGCCGTCGCCGAGGAAGCCGGTCTTGGCATCGTTGCGTTGCGAGAGCGCCAACATGCGGTCGGCAAGGGCGGCGTATTCGAGTTCGTCCGGGAGGTTCAGTCGGCCCGGAAACTTCACGTCGTCCGCGATGTGGCTGTACATGTCGCTGAACTTCGTCGAGCCGACGGCTTGGAACATCGCTTGGATGTCCGTCTCGCTCGCCGGGATGTAGTGCCGGGAGAGCTCGCGCGAAATTTTGGAAGGATCGTAGGGCAGTTGGGCCATGAGAGAGTGGGTTGTTTTTTGAAGGGGGGAGACGCCCCCGCAACCGTCCACCTTGGAGGGGTGGGGGTATTAGCGGAAGATGGTTTTCCCATTAGCAGAAGCCACTCGCATCGCTACCTGTGAATAACTCTTCATGGGCGATTGCCATCATTACACGCAGGGTAATCGTTCCATCGATGACCCGCCAGCAACGAGCCGATTATGTCGCCCGCGAACTAGCGAAGTTATACCCAACGACCCCGATTCCGTTGGACCATACGGATGCCTTCACGCTGCTCGTCGCCGTGGTGCTTTCGGCCCAGTGCACGGACAAGAAGGTCAATGAGGTCACCCCCGCCTTGTTCGCCGTCGCCGGAACGCCCGCGAAGCTGGCCGCGCTACCGGTGGATAAGGTCCTCGACCTGATCCGTCAGCTCGGTTTGGCGCCCCAGAAATCCAAGGCGCTCGTCGGCTTGGCCAAACTCATCATGAAGAAGCATGCGGGACAAGTCCCCCGGACCTTCGAGGAACTCGAGGAACTGCCGGGCGTCGGGCATAAGACCGCCTCGGTCGTCATGGCGCAGGCCTTCGGCGTGCCGGCGTTTCCCGTCGATACGCATATCCATCGCTTGGCCAAGCGGTGGAAGCTCAGCCCAGGTAAATCGGTCGAACAGGTCGAGCGCGACCTCAAGAAAGTCTTCCCCGAGGACGCGTGGAATCAACTCCACCTCCGCATCATCTTCTACGGACGGGAACACTGCACCGCCCGCGGCTGCGATGGGAAGGGTTGTGGGATTTGCGCCAAGTTGCGCGAAGGGTAGAGGGCAGAGTGGATGGTAGAGTATGGATTACGGATTACAGATTACAGAGTACAGAGTACGGATTGCGGAGTACGGATTACAGATTTCTGAGTAATAAGCACTCGAGTGGCGAAGACGGAAGCAGGGTGTACCTAGGCCATCGGCCCTAGGCGCTCCGTGAGGCGTCTCCTGCATTGCTACAGCAGCCTAGCAAGTCGCCAATGTATGGATGGAGAAAGAGATTGAAGGGCCAAGCCACAGGAGACTGCTCGCCTGGCAAGAGGCCAAAACCTTGGTCGTCCAAGTCTATGAGGTCTGCAAGCAGCAGAAGAACTTCATCGACCGTGGTCTTGCCGATCAGATACGTAGGGCAGCCATCTCCATCCCGTCTAATATCGCCGAAGGCAATGGCCGGGGAACGAACAAGGACTCCCTCAGATTTCTGTATATCGCCCGAGGTTCGCTCTGCGAACTAGAGACGCAGATCGAAGTTTGCCTCAGCATGAAGTTTCTAACAGAAACAGACGCCCAACGGCTGATGAAGCAGGTGGCGGCAGTCGGGCGACTCATCGGCGGGCTGATTCACTACCGCAAACAGAAGGTAGATGAACGGACTAATCCAAAGAAACCATCCACTCAGCCACTTCCGCCATAATCCATACTCCGTACTCCGTACTCTGTAATCCGTACTCCTACTTCACCAACGCCTCGTGCTTGGCCCGGAATTCGTCCGACCATGCCGCTGGCTGGTGTGACACTCCATCCATCCGGCATACCGTGCGGGAGGCTTTTGCGTAAAGGGTGTCGCCGTCTTCGCTGCGGAATTCGAAATCGACGGTCAGGCCCGCGGCGCGGACTTTGCGGACGGTGAGGTGCAGCTTGACGGTGCATTCGGGCCGGATCGGGACCAGGTAGCTCAGCTCGAGATTGCGGACCACGACGTAGACGTCGGGCGCAATGGCCGGATCGAGGGTGTCCTTGCCCATCATCGCCACGAAGAACGTCTTCTGCGCGCGTTCCATCAGGAGCACGTAGTGCGAGTGATGCAGGATGCCCAGGCCGTCGGTCTGGTCGAACCAGGTCTTCATGGAGACCACAAAAGTCTTATCAGGCTGGAGTCCGTCGGCGGGCATGGGCGCTACCTTGAGGGAAAGCTCTTATCGTGCAAGCAACCTCCCATAAAAGGGGTCAGGCCGTTAGTACGGAACCCTGTTAGTTAGAACGCCCTTTCTGGGGCTCTAAACTAACAGGCAGCCCCCGCTAACGGCCTGACCCCTTTTGTGGGAGGTTTATCTTAGGACCTGAACGTCGCGGCGAGTCGGTCGAGCTCGGCCCAAGTATCGACGGCGGGCTTGAGTCCGAGGTCCCGTTGGGCGGCGGAGACGTCGAACCAATGGTCCTTGGCCAGTTCGACGGCGACGAAGCGAGTCATGGGCGGCTCGCCCTTCAGCGGCAGGATCGTCCAGAGGGCTTCCATGACCGAGCCGATGGCGTACGCGCGTCGGAGCGGCATCTGCTTCGTGACGGGTGGAAGGCCGGCGCCGACCACGAGTCGATTGATGAAGTCCCAGAGGTTCACGGGTTCACCTTGCGAGAGGAAGTAGGCTTTCCCGTTGGCCCGTCCGGCCAGCAGCGCGTCCAGCGCGCCGAGGTGCGCGTCGGCGGCGGTATCGACGTGGGTGACATCGACCTTGTTCGTGCCGTCACCGACGATGCGTAGCTTGCCGGCGCGGGCGCGGGCCAGGACGCGCGGGAAGAGGTGGTGGTCGCCCGGGCCCCAGATGAGGTGCGGACGGAGCGCGCAGACCTTGAGCGTCTCCGAGGCGGCCTCGAGGGCACGCCGTTCGGCGGTGGCCTTGGTCTCGGCGTAAGCGCAGAGGAATTCGGTCCCGTAGGGGAGCGTCTCATCGGCCCCGCGGAAGGACTCGCCGTTGAAGACCACGCTCGGGGTGCTCGTGTAGACGAGGGCTTTCACGCCATGTTCACGGCAGGCCTGGACGACCGTCTCCGTGCCGGTGATGTTGCTGCGGACGTAGTCATCCCAGCGGCCCCAGACGCCGGCCTTGGCCGCGACGTGGAAGACATAGTCGCACCCTTTGATTGCCGCGGTCAGCGCGGCGGCGTCCGCCAGGTCGCCGCGATGGAAGGTCACCCGCGGAGCCAGGTCGGCCGCTAGGTCCGAGCGTCCATACACGCGGACCGCATAACCACGGGCGAGGCAGCGCTCGACCACGGCGCGGCCGAGGAAGCCGTTGCCGCCGGTGATGAGGACGGAGGGTGGGTTCATGCGCGGGTCCGGGCGGTCCATTCTTTCGACAGCTGGCGGCGGTGGATCTTCGCGTTGTGCCGGACGTCCACCGGCAATTTCTTTTGGAAGAAGATGTGCGTGATGGCGGCGGCCTGCGGGTTGTTCGCGGCCTGCGAGCGCAGGGTTGCGATGAATTTTTCGCGTTCGCCCGTGTTGGTCGGGAAGTGCCCTTCCTTGGGTTCCACCACCAGGGCGGGCAGGAGCGGGGCTTTGGTGCCGAGGCCGATGAGGGCGCAGCGGGCGACCTGCGGGTGGCTGCGGAAGGCTGGCTCGAGCGCTTCGGTGTAGAGGTCGCCTTGGGCGGTCCTGACCTTCTCCGCCCGTCGTCCGAAGAAGCGCAACAACCCGTCCGATCCGATGGCGCCAAGGTCGCCCATGCGGTGCCAGACGCGTTCGCCGTCGGGGATCTTGGCCAGCGCGGTCGCGGCGGGTAGTCCATCATAAGCCCGCGTGACGCTCGGGCCGGTGGCGATGATTTCGCCGACTTCGCCCGGGGCGCAGGGGGTCGTTTCCGCCAAGGAACCGAGGGCGTTTTCCGTTTCGCGGATGATGCGGATCTCCACGCCGGCGACGGCGCGACCGACGCACGTGCCACCGCCTCGCCGGGCCTGATCGCGGTGCGTGCGGAGCAGTTCGGTCGCCTCAATCGTGCTCACCGGGAGGCACTCCGTGGCGCCGTAAGGCGTGTGGATCTCCGCTTGCGGGGCGATGCGGCGTAGTTGCTCCAGCAGACCATCGGGTACCGGAGCGCCGGCGATGAGCACGCGGCGCAGGTGCGGCAGGGTGAGTCGGCGTTGGTCGCAGTGGTCGGCGATGCGCGCCCAGATGGCCGGCGAGCCGAAGGAATTCGTCACGCGTTCCGACAGCAGCGCCGCGACGATCGGGGCCGGGTCGGCGGAAGCCGGTTTCGTCGGGTTGAGCAAGGGCGTGACGGTCGTCATGCCTAGGGCCGGGTTGAACAGCGCGAAGACCGGCAGCATCGGCATGTCGACCTCGCCAGGTTCGATGCCGTAGGTGGCGCGGACCAACTCGATCTGCGCGTCGAACATCCCATGCGTGTAGGCGACGCCCTTGGGCGCACCCGTCGAGCCGGACGTGAATAAAATCGCCGCCGGGTCGTCCGCGGACATCCGTGCGAGAGGCTGCGGTTCGCCCGAAAGCCCTTGGGCCAGCTGCGTCCGCCAGCGTTGTCCACCGACGGACACGCGGTGTTCGAGGCTGTTGAAGGCGGCGAATGGCAGCAGACTGAGCCAATGGGCGGCGCGCACGGCGACCAGCGCCGTGGGGCGGGCGTGGCGCACGCAGTTCAGGTAACTCCGGAAGCCCATCCCGGGGTCGATGGCCACAGGGATGGCGCCGAGTTTCAGCAAGCCGAACATGCAGACGATCAGGTCGTGGCCGGGGCGGACCGCCAAGAGCACGCGGGTGCCTTGGGTGATTCCTTCGGCGTGGAAGACCCGCGCGGCTGCATCGCTGGCTTGGTCGAGTTGCCGGAAGGTGCAGTGGGCGTGGACGACGCGCCCGGTGGGACTCACCGACAGCGGCGAAAGCGTGGCCGTCAGGTCCGGCGTCTGGGTGGCGGCGGCGCGGAGGTGTCGGGCGACGTTGCGGCCAGGGTCGTGCATTTTGCCTAGAAACGAAGAAGCCCCGTTTCCGGGGCTTCTGCAAGGCCTCTTGTGAGGTTTAGTAGTCGGTGATCGTGATCGCACCCCAGAGGAGGACGATGCGGTCACCCGAGGACGTCCGGCGGCTGTAGAGCTCGTTGGTGCTCACACGGACCGTGGCGCTGTTGTTCGCCGAGTAGGAACCGGGCTCGGTGCGGATGATGCCAAGGAAATTGTGGCTGGGCTCGAGCGAGACCGCCTTACCGTGGTTCGGGGTGTCGTAGGTGTTGCATCCGACCAGACCGGCGGAGGCGATGAGGGTGGCAAGGGCGAGCTGCTTCATGGTTGGGGGTGGGTTTATTTGGGAGAGGGGGGGAGGGGGTGACAAGCCAGAAACCTCAGCCAGTTACCCAGAGGTGCCAGGCTTGGATCAATTCGGGGCCGCGGAAGAACCAAATAGCCCCGGCAATCGCCAAGCTGGGCACGAAGGGGACGTGACTATCGGTCTCTTTTTTGGTGAAAACCGCGATAACCATCGGGAATTTAAGCAGTACCCCGATGACTGCCCCGCCAAAGAGGCAAAAGACCGCCCCTTGCCAGCCGCAGAAGGCCCCGACCCCCGCGCAAAGGATAATGTCGGCTTCGCCCATGGCTTCTTGGCCCATCAGGATGGTCCCGATCGTCCGGATCCACCAGACGAGGGCTGTGCCCACGGCGATACCGATCAGCGAGTCGCCGGCGGCCTGCAGGCGGTTGATGACTTCCAGGGTGGCGCCGGTTTCGCCGTGGAGCGAAGGAACCAGGATCGAGAAAAGGAGGCCGAGTCCGACGAGGGCCAGGTTGGGAGCATCGGGGACCATCATGTCGTCCAGGTCGCAACCCGCTAAAACGATGAGGAGGGGCAGGAAGACCGCGGCGATGGCTGCCTTCAGCGGGGGGAGGGTCAGGATGGCCACCGCGAAGAGCAATGCGGTCAGGAGTTCGACGATCGGGTAGCGGACGGAAATCGACGCCCCGCAGCAGCGGGCTTTGCCGCGCAAGGCCAGCCAGCCGAAGACCGGGATATTCAGCCACCAAGGGATCAACTGCCCGCAAGCGCAGCGCGACGCTGGCGTGACGACGGATTCTTCCTTGGGTAAGCGATGGATGCAGACGTTGAGGAAACTTCCGATGCAGGCACCCACCGCGCCGGCACAAACGGCGGAGACCGCGGGATGCAGGGCGATGAAGATTTGGAGGGTCATGGGGTCACGGGGGGCTCGCCGAGGGCGGAGCGCATCGGGGCGGCAGGAGGCACGATGCCCGTCCACAGCTGGAAGGCGAGCGCTCCTTGCCAGCGAAGCATGGAACGTCCATCGCATCCTTTGACGCCACGGGCGGTCGCCGCCTGCAGGAGCTGCGAGGGGTGCGTCCCGTAGGTCGTATCGAACACGAACTGCCCAGGGCGGAGCAACTCGACCGACAGCGGCGATGCATCGGTGGGCTTCAATCCCAGCGTGGTGCAGTTGACGATGACGGCATCCGCGGGAAGGCTTGGGCTCTCGCCCGCGCGGGCGCGCGGATCGGCCAAGGCGGCGGCGAGGGCCTCGCCTTTGGCGGCATCGCGGTTGACGATGCGGAGCTCGCTGCACCCCGCGGCGAGGCAGGCGGCGGCGACCGCCCGGGCGGCACCGCCTGCGCCGAGCAAGCGGACCGGTCGCCCGGAGATGCCATGGCCACTGCGTTCCCGCAGGGCTGCGAGGAAGCCTTGCCCGTCGGTGGTGTGACCGGCCCAGCCCTTGGCGGTGGGCACGAGGGTGTTCACGGATTCCGCCCGCCGGGCGTCGTCGGAAAGTTCGGATACCAGCGTGAGCGCCTGGATTTTATGGGGCACCGTCAGGTTCAGGCCCGCGAAGCCCAGTTCCCGCAGGCGCGACAAGGCCGCGGGGAGTTCCGCGGCGGTGATGTGCAGGCGCAGGTAGCTGAGCGTCGCGAGGTGCGGGTGGGTCGGGCGTAAGGCCGCGAGCGCGGCGTTGTGCATCGCCGGGCTCAAGGAATGCGCGATGGGGTCGCCGAGCACGCCGAGCTGCGGGTGCGGGAAGGTCCGCGTGCGGAGGTCCGCCAGCGTCAAGGTGTCAGGCGCGCTCATCGATCTTTTCCAGGGCATGGACGATGCCGACGAAGAGTCGGCTGCTGCGGTCGTCGCCTTGGGCTTCGAACTGCGAGACCAGGTTGCGGCAGCAACGGGCAATCGTCTGGAGCGAGGTCACGGGTTGCAGGAAGGCTTCGTCGGCCGGCAGTTGGTTGTCGAGCAGCAGGAGTTGGACTTCGGAGCGCGTGCGAAAGGCGCCGCCTTCGTAGCAATCGATGTAGAGGGGCTCCTTCCCGCGGAAGACCCCAACCATGAAGCGGCCGGGCAAGCCGACCGGCTCGACCGGGAGACCGAGCCGACGGGCGACGAGCAGGAAGATGAGGCAGAGCGAAATCGGGATGCCGCGGCGCTCGGCCAGGACGTGCGAAAGCAGCGACGACTCCGGCGTGGCGAACGATTGCTGCGACCCCCGGTAGCCTTCTTCGCCGTAGAGCACGCGGCAGAGCAGGCGGCACTTCGCGCGGACATCCAGGGGCTCGGCGATGAGTTCACGGGTCCGGGCGCAGAGTTTATCCAACTTCTCCTTATAGGCGGCGTCGGCTAGTTTGGGGTTATGGATGCGTTCCAACAGGAGACAGGCCTCCTCGAGGTCGATGTCGCCGGCTTGGAGGTATTGGATCAGCGCTTGGGCCGAGGTCTCGGGGGTCCGCAGCTCCGCCAGCAGGGCGAGCGCGTAGGGGCCCAGGGTCTGGTCCTGGCTCAACTGTTGCAACCACAGGAGCCCTTCGGTGCCCGCCGCCTGTACGCCCTTGAGCACGGCTTTGCGCACGACCGGGGAGGGGTCGTCCATGAGCCGCTCCAAGGCGGCCAGCTGCGCATCACGCGTCATCCGGCTTCTATGACGCAAAGACCTGCCGGGAGCAACAAGGGACTCCGCCGGTGGGCGTTTCTGCGACAACTCGTCGCGTCCGTGACGGGCTGTCGCGGCGTCGCCGGCCCACCGCCGTTTATACCCCATATTTATAGTATGTTTCGGTGGTCGTGGCTTGGAACGCTTCGTGCAGAATAGCGGGCAACATGAGTACTCCTTTCGGCAACCTGACGGACAAAACCAACGAGGCCCTCCAGCTCGCCCAGAGCGAGACGGTGCAGCGCCGGCATTCGCAAATCGAACCCGCGCACCTGCTCTTCGCCTTGATGTCGCAGGAGGGCGGGGTGGTGCCGACGATCTTCCGCCGGGCGGCGAAGGACGACAAGGCCTTGGCCTCGACCTTGGCGGGTATCCTCGCCCGTCTGCCCAAGCTCAATCAGGCCCCGAGCCAGCCGGGTCTTTCGGGGGAGGCGCACGATGTCCTCCTGAAGGCGAAGGAGGAAGCGACGGCGATGAAGGACGACTATGTCTCCGCCGAGCACGTGTTGCTGGCGCTCTCCGAGGCGCCCTCCTTGCGCGCGGCCTTCAGCGGCATCGATTTCGGCCGAACGAACATCTTGGGCGCGCTCAAGGCCGTCCGCGGATCGCAACGCGTCACGACCTCCAACCCGGAGGCGACCTACGAGGCCTTGTCCAAGTACGGCATGGACCTCACGGCGCGGGCCCGCACCGGCAAGATGGATCCGGTGATCGGTCGCGACGAAGAGATCCGCCGGGTGATCCGGATCCTTTCCCGCCGCACCAAGAACAACCCGGTCCTCATCGGCGAACCTGGGGTCGGCAAGACCGCCGTGGTCGAAGGCCTCGCCCAGCGCATCGTCAATGGGGACGTTCCGGAGGGCCTGCGCGACAAGGTCATCTTCTCCTTGGACATGGGCGCTTTGCTTGCGGGCGCCAAGTATCGCGGGGAATTCGAAGAACGCCTCAAGGCCGTCTTGGCCGAGGTGAAGTCCGCCGAAGGGGGCATCCTGCTCTTCATCGACGAGATGCACACGCTGGTCGGCGCGGGTAAGGCCGAAGGCGCGATCGATGCCGCCAATCTGCTTAAGCCCATGCTCGCCCGCGGTGAGCTCCATTGCATCGGCGCGACGACCTTGGACGAATTCCGGGAGCACGTCGAAAAGGACGCCGCGCTCGAACGTCGCTTCCAGCAGGTCCTCGTCGAGCCGCCCAGCGTGCCCGACACGGTTTCCATCCTGCGCGGACTCCGCGAGCGTTTCGAGGTCCACCACGGCGTCCGCATCGAAGATGCCGCCTTGGTCGAGGCTGCCGTGCTCTCGGACCGCTACATCACTTCCCGTTTCCTGCCCGACAAGGCCATCGACCTCATCGATGAAGCCTGCGCGCAGATCCGCACCGAAATCGATAGCGTGCCCGCCGAACTCGATGTGCTGAACCGCCGCGTCCTCCAGCTGGAGGTCGAGGAATCGGCGTTGAAGAACGAGAAGGACGATGGTTCCAAGGCCCGGCTCGGCGTCCTCCGGAAGGAACTCGCGGAAGCCCGCGAATCCCAGCGGACCGTCCGTGGTCGCTGGGAATCCGATAAGGCTTCGGTGACCAAGGTCCGCTCTGCCCGCGAGCAGCTCGATGCTGCCCGGCGCGAGATGACGGAGGCTGAACGCAAGGGTGACCTTAACGCGATGGCCGCGCTTCGCCACGGCCGCATCCCGCAGCTCGAGAAGGACGTCGCTACCTTGGAGAAGGGGGCGAAATCGGGGACGGGTCTCTTCCGGGAAACCGTGACCCCGGAAGAAGTCGCCGAAGTGGTCGCCCGCTGGACGGGCGTGCCGGTGGCGCGCCTGCTCTCCGGCGAGCGCGAGAAGCTCCTCCAGCTGGCCACCAGCCTCAAGGCCCGCGTGGTCGGACAGGAGGAAGCGGTTTTGGCCGTGGCCGATGCCGTGCAGCGTTCGCGCGCCGGCGTGCAGGACCCGCGTCGTCCGGTCGGTTCGTTCCTCTTCCTCGGTCCGACGGGCGTCGGCAAGACCGAGCTCGCCAAGGCCCTGGCCATCGAGCTCTTCGACAGCGAGAAGTCCATGGTCCGCCTCGACATGTCCGAGTACATGGAGAAGCACTCCGTCTCGCGCCTCGTCGGCGCCCCTCCCGGCTATGTCGGCCATGAAGAAGGCGGCCAGCTGACCGAGGCGATTCGGCGCCATCCCTACACGGTGGTGCTCCTCGATGAAGTCGAGAAGGCCCACCCCGACGTCTTCAACATCCTGCTCCAGGTGCTCGATGACGGTCGCCTGACCGACTCCCAGGGGCGCACGGTCGATTGCCGCAACGCCATCTTCATCATGACCTCGAACATCGGCAGTCGGCATATCGCCAGCGGCGCGGGCCTCGGCGAGATCACCGAGAACGTGCGCGAAGCGGTCATGACCGACCTGCGGGCCCATTTCCGGCCCGAGTTCCTCAACCGCGTGGACGACATCGTGCTCTTCCATCCGCTTGGCCTCGAACAGGTCGCCGCCATCGCCGGCTTGCTCCTTCAGGGGCTCAACGCCCGCTTGGCCGCCAAGCGCATCCAATTGGTGCTCTCGCCGGAAGTCCTCCGCTGGCTCGCCGACCGTGGTCTGGACCCCGTGTATGGGGCCCGTCCGCTCCGTCGCTTCATCCAACGCGAGATCGAGACGCCGCTGGCCCGTCAGCTTCTGGCCGGCACGGTGCTCGACGGCTCGCTCGTCCGCGTCACGTTGACCAAGGACGGGGTCGCCTTCGAGTCTCAGCCGGGCGGGTTTTCGGGTTGAAGTAGACGGGCGGCCGCTGAATCCTTCCGGCATGACAGCCACGCGCATTCGTTGTGGGGTAGCCGGCACGGGTTCCCTCGGCCAGCACCACGCCCGCATCTACTCGACCCTCCCAGGCGCCGAACTCGCCGGCATCTATGAGCCCGACGACAAGCGGGCGGCCGAGATCTGTGCCCGGCATAATTGCGCCCGTTTCGCCACCGTGGATGAGATGGCCGCCGCCTGCGACGCCGTCAGCGTCGTCGTGCCGACCAATTATCATGCCGCCTTGGCCATCCCCTTGCTGGAGAAGGGCTGTCACCTTCTGGTTGAGAAGCCGCTGTGCGTCACCCTCGAGGAAGCCGAGCGAATCCTCGCGGCCGCCCGCAAGGCCGACCGCATCGTGCAGGTGGGGCACATCGAGCACTATAACCCGGTGATGTCCTATCTCGAGAAAGCCGTCACCGACGCGCGCTACATCACCGCCGAGCGCCTGGCTCCCTTCACCCCGCGCGGTACCGAAGTGGGCGTCGTCTTGGACCTCATGATCCATGACATCGGCATCGTCCTGCAGCTCGCCAACTCCGAGGTCGAGAAGATCGACGCGGTCGGCGTCTCCGTCGTCACCAAGACCGAGGATATCGCCAACGCCCGCATCGCCTTCCGCAATGGCTGCGTCGCCAACCTGAGCGCCAGCCGCGT
>CALQIY020000017.1 GCA_943330755.2 Opitutus sp. GAS368 | reverse complement strand
GGGTTGGCCCACGACGGGGCCGGCGGATGAGGCTTGGGCGGGGACGCGCTTCGGGCCCTCTGCGGGGAAGCCCGGGAGCGGGAGCGAACCCGCAGCAGGGGCAGCGCGCTGAGGGGTCTCGGTGATGGCGCGCGGTAAACGCCGTACGTCGCGATCAGGGTTCGCCACCGTGGCCGGCCCCACGATTTCGCGAGGGAGGCTGAGGCTGCCCTCCGGTGTCGGGAGGGGCGCGCGCTTCGGCAGTTCCGCCAGCGTCGGCTTACCCACGGTCGTGGGACCGCTGCCATCGACGATGAGTTCAGGAAGGTGTAAAGGGGTTCGCTGACCTTTGCCCGTCGGTGCAGGGGTTTCGGGGAGGCGCGGTCGCGTCCCGACCGGACCATCCACCGGCGAAGGACTGGCGGTGTCTCCGAGGTGTGCCGCGTCCTTGGCGTTCGCCCCGTGCGGGTTGCGGTCGAGTGAGGGTAAGCCAGGCGCACTGGGACGGCCTGCGTCCGCTGTGCGGCCAGCGAGAGCGGGTAGGGTGGGGGCGGTATCTGAAGCTTTAACTCCGGGTGTGGGCGTGCCCGAAAGTCCGGGTGTGCGGTCCGGGTTGCGCATCGGCTCGGCGGTCGCTGGGCCTGGTGCGGGCAATGGTGGAGCGTGGCCGGTGTCGGCGCCCTTCGCCTGGGGCGGCGGTGTCGGAACGCCGGCGTCTTTCTTCGGAACTACGGGGTCGTTCCAACCTTCGGAAATCGGATCCGTCGAACGCGTCGGCGGCGTGGTGAGGTTGGGCTGAGCGCCGGAGACGGCGTCGGGCTTGGCTTCGTGCGAGGTTGGCGGAGCGGACCCTGCGCCGTGCCCGCCGGAGCCCTTGCCGCCCTTGGAGGAGCTGAATGGCAGGTAGGACCAGAAGGCGCTATCGGTGAGCGTCTCGGTGGCGCAACCCGAGAGGAACACCAAACCCGCGGCGGCGACCAGGAGGTTCAGTGAGCGCCGCGCCTTCATGCCTTATTGCGAAAGGATCGACATCGCCGCCATGACGGGCGGGCCGGCCTTGGCGTCGAAGCGTGCCGTCATCGTGAACTTGGCGTCGCGGGACGAGGAGATGTCCTTGAGCACATGCACCTGCTGGGCGCCGGGCGCCTTGTCGTCGCCGAGGGCACCGCGCATGCGTTCGACCATCGCGTCGTAGTCGATGGTATCGATGCAACGGTTGATCAGTTTCCAGCCCAGGTCGGGCGTGGACGGCGCGTCGACCGCGGCGAGCAGCTTGAGCGGCTCCCGGGGCGAGGCTTCATTGAAGCGATCGAACTGGTAGAGGTAGCTGCCGTTCAGGCGCAGGGTGTCGTTCCCTTCGGTCCGGAGCGACAGCAGCAGTTCGAAGTCCAAGGAGGGCTGGAGTTGTTCGTAGCGCTGCTTGGTGGCCGTGCTCATCGGCAGGCTCCGGAAAAAGCGGTTGGCATCGAACCAGAACGTCAGGGCGCCCGCTTGGCTGCAGGCGTAGGCAGGGAGCTTGTCGCGGTTCTCGGTGCCCTTGGTGGGCTTGCGGGGGGGCGGCGTGAGGCACTGGCGGATTTCCTTTTCCACGCAAGGGGCCTGCGGGTTGCCTTCGAACTCAACTAAGATGATGGCGGTCCGGTTCGTCAGACCAAAGGTAAAAAACCCGCCTTCTGGATCCATATATCGGCCCTCCCCATGTCGGATCATCGAGCGGCTGCGGGTCAGGTGCGAGGTCGCTTTGCCGGTCTCGCCCCGCAGCGAGTTGTTCATCTGGTCCGCCACGCGGGAGAGGGCGGCTTCCGCCACCACCGGATCCTGGACGCGGATGACCAGCCCGCAGATCATCACCGGGCGGTTGGCGTCCGGCGCGGCGATCTTCTGGGTGGGAAACTTGACGAAAGCGTAGAGTTCGGAGTGCGGGTCGAGGCCGTTCTTCACGAGTTCGGCGACGGCGGCGGACATGCCCTTGCCGCCGGTGCGTTCCAGCCAGGCCGGAAAGGCTTGGTTGGACTTCTGGCGCAGTTCATCGGGCCGAAAGGTGACGACCGCGAAGCTCTCGCCCGGGATGAAGATGGTGGAGTTCGCGTTCGAACGGGCGTTCGAGTTGGAGCGTTCCGTGATGAAGAACCAAGCGGCGATGAGCGCGATGACCGAGGTCAGGATGACCACGATGGTGACCTCGAGGGCCGTCCAGGGCGTCTTGCGGTGCACGGGTGCGGAGGTGCTCGTTCCCCCGGGGCCATCGCTGCCGGCCACGGCGGCGGAGCGCCGGCGCTGCGTCACGGCCATGTTGAAGGCGACGACGAGGCAGACCGCCAGAGGGTCGAAGACCGCCACGAGCGAAAGCATCAACCACTTCACCACGTCATCGGCTTCGGCATCGAACGCGCGCGCCACGAAACGGTAGGAGCCGATGTCGGAGGATGCGATCTGTTCGCGCAGACGGTTCACCTCGACGTTGCGTTGGCGGACGGAGGCGTAGAGTTTCTCGATTTCCGCTTCGGTCATCGTGACCTTGCCCTGGCCCTGCTCGTTGAGCGCGGCGACCTTCTTCTCGAGGTCGGCGATCTCCGCGGTCCCGAGCTTGCGGAGGTCCTTTTCCTCGGTGTCGAGGCGGGCGAGTTCCTTGTCGAAGGTGGCGCGGAGGGCGGCCGTCTCTTGGGCGGAGGTCGCGTTGACCTGGGCTTGGTCGGCGCGCATGGCTTTGATGCGGGCGTTGGCGTCGGCGCGGATGCGTTCGATGCGGTTGCTCGTTTCGGTCAGTTTCGCGAGGATTTCATCGCGTTCCGGCTTCTGCTGCTCGCGTAGTTCCTGGCCTTTCTTGACGTTGTCTTTCTCGAAGAAGAGGTACTGGCTGGTCGTCCCTTGGCTGGTGTAGGCGGCGACGGCTTGGTCGAGGACCTTGAGGCGTTCGTTCAGGCCGACGACCGTCGACTCCTCGGCGGCGACGTTCTTGGCGATGGCGGCTTCTTCGGCGGCGATGGACTTGGAGAGGGCGGCGCTCTGGTCGCTCGCACGTTGGGTCGGCGCCGCCATTTCGGTCGTCCGGCGATCGGCGAGGGTCTTGCGCTGTTCTTGGAGGCGGGCGAGGGCCTTCGCTTGGTCTTCCGTGGCCTGGACGAGGCGGGCTTGGGCCTTGACGAGGTCTTCGCGGCTCGAGGTGTTCACGCGGCTGTTCTTGCCGCGCGCGTCCTCGACCTGCTTGTTGATTTCGGCGATCTCTTTTTCGAGGTCGGCGATCTGGCCTTCGTTGATGACGATCTGGGTATGGGTCTTCTCGTAGGCGCGGGCCAGGAAGCCGTAGTTGCCCAGCGAGGTGATGGCGATGAGGACCAGCACGGCCACCGTGAGGTAGAAGCGCATCGCGCCGTTGATGCGGTCCCAGTAGCGGTACAGGAAGGAGGCCGCGACCAGCTTGCCGACCTCCAAGCTCGCCGCCATGACCATGACGGGGATCTCCGAGCCGACGAAGAGGAGGCCCAGTCCCCGCACGGAGAAGTAGGCGGAACACCCGGCGATGTAGAGGGCAGAGGAGACGAGTAGCAGGCGGAACCCCCAGGTCAGGGACTTGGGTTCTTCGCTCGGTCCGTCGGTTTCAGGGGTGCTCATGGGGTGATTGACGGTTTCTAGCCGTCCTAGGTACCAATGTCAAAAACGGGTTTTGGCGTGGGGGTTCCCCGTGGGGGCGGGGCGGGCGGGCCGGCTGGGCTCGGTGGGGCCGTCGCGGCGGCGGAATTGTTCTATTTTTGTTATTTAAACGGCAACCTGAGGCGTCTTCATCTGTCTTACCCGCAACCCCTGCCTCCCACCCCCTGCTGCCATGAAAATGCACCGCTTCTGTCAAGGTGACCATCCCACCATCGGCGCCGGCTTCAGCCGTCGCGACTTCCTGCACGTCGGGATGCTGGGCACCCTCGGTCTGACCCTGCCCAAGCTCATGCAGCTCCAGGCGCTCGAATTGCCCAAGGTCGAGGGCTACGCCGCGACCGCCGACGCGGTCATCCACATCTACCTGCCCGGCGGCATGGCGCAGCACGAGTCTTGGGATCCGAAGCCGTTTGCTTCCCCGGATTACCGCGGGCCGTATACGCCGATCAAGACGTCCATCCCGGGTGAGTATGTCGGCGAGAAATTCGTCAATATCGCCAAGATCATGAACAAGCTGACGGTCGTGCGTTCGATGACGCACGGCGAGGCGGCGCATGAACGCGGCACGCACAACATGTTCACGGGCTACCGTCCCAGCCCGGCGATCAAGTTCCCGAGCTTCGGCTCCGTCATCTCGCACGAGCAAGGGGCGCGCAACAACCTGCCGCCCTATGTCGTGGTGCCGTCGCAGACCGTCCCGGAACAGGGCACGGGCTACATGAGCAGCGCCTACGGTCCCTTCGCCTTGGGGAGCGATCCCGCCGACAAGGGCTTCGCGGTGCGCGACCTGCTCTCGCCGAAGGACATCAACCAGCAGCGGTTCGACCGCCGCCGCAGCTTGCTCGAAACCGTCGACCAGCATTTCCGCGAGACCGAGAAGTCCGACGCCATCGGCGCGATGGACAGTTTCTATCAGGCCGCCTATGGCCTCGTCAGCAGCGCGAAGGCCCGCGAGGCCTTCGACCTCACCAAGGAGTCCGAGAAGATGCGCGACGAGTATGGCCGCAACGCCGCCGGCCAGCGTTTCCTGCTCGCCCGTCGGCTCGTCGAGGCCGGCGTCCGCATGGTCTCCGTGAACTTCGGCGGCTGGGATCACCACTCGAACATCAAGAGCGGTTTCGACGGTCAGGCCCCGCAGTTCGACCAAGCCTTCGCCCGCCTCATCACCGACCTCGCCGATCGCGGCATGCTCAAGCGCACGCTCGTGATGGTGAGTTCCGAGTTCGGCCGCACCCCGCGCGTCAACGGCACCAACGGTCGCGACCACTGGCCGCGCGTCTTCTCCGTGGCCTTGGCCGGCGGGGGCATGAAGGAAGGCTATATCCACGGCGCCTCCGATGCCCTCGGCGGCGAACCCGATCGCGAGGCGGTCGGCCCCGAAGACCTCGCCAAGACCATGTATCGCGCGCTCGGCATCAACGCCGAGAAGCGGATCGTCTCGGATGGCGGTCGCCCGATCGACATCGTCAACGGCGGGCGCGTCATGCAGGAGTGGCTCGCCTAAGCCCCGTTTCGCGGCTGCCCGTCCGCCCCCATGTCGCTTCGATTCTTCACCGTTCTGCTCTGCCTGACGGCGGGACTGCGGGCCGCTTACCCCGAGTTCACCGGTTGTAAGCCCAACGGCGGGCAGCGGGGCTCGGAGTTCAAGCTCACCCTGACGGGGACGCGCCTCGAGGACTTCGAGACGCTCCTGTTCTACGATCCGGGGTTCACCGTCAAAAGCGTGGATGCCGTGGCCGCGGGCAAGGTCGACCTGACCATCGCGGTCGCCGCCAACGCCACCTTGGGGAGTCACTTGGTGCGCGTTCGCACCCGGTCGGGCCTGTCCCATCCACGGCAATTCTTCGTCAGCCCCTATCCCACGGTCGAGGAGAAGGAGCCGAACTCGGAGTTCGCCCAAGCCCAGGTCATTCCCTTGAACAGCACGATCGAGGGCCTCATCCTCACCGAGGACGTCGATTACTTCAAGGTCACGGTGAAGAAGGGCCAGCGGCTCAGCCTCGAGGTCGATGGGCTGCGTCTGGGGTATCTGAACTTCGATCCTTACATCGCGATCCTCGACAAGGATCGTTTCGAGAAGGCGGCGTCCGATGACACCATCCTGCATCGGCAAGATGGTTTCTGCTCCTTCGTCGCCGAATACGACGGGGATTACTTCGTGATGGTCCGCGAGTCCTCCTACCGCGGTTCGACGCGCTCATTCTATCGGTTGCATGTGGGCGATTTCCGCCGTCCGGACGTCGTCTTCCCGGCGGGCGGCAAGGTCGGCGCGAAAGTCGACGTGCGTTTCATCGACGCCCAAGGCTCGTTTGCCGGCGCGGTCACGGTACCTTCCGAGGAGGATCCGAACCATGAGGTCTTCTCGGCCGAGGCGCCGGCGCCTTCGGGGAATCCCTTCCGGATTTCCGCCATCGATAACTTCCTCGAGGCGGAACCGAACAACGCCCGCGAGCAGGCCAACCTGGTCCCGCCGGCCGAGGCCTATGCGTTGAACGGCATCATCGGCACCCCCGGCGACGCGGATTACTACCGCCTCACTTTGAAGAAGGGCCAGGTGCTCACGGGCCACGCTTACGCCCAGGTGCTCGGGTCGCCCCTGGATCCGGTGATCAGCCTGCGGGGCGCCACCGGCTCGGCCTTGATCTCCAATGACGACGGGGGCGGGATGCGTCGCCTGGATTCGCGCTTCGAAGTCACGGTGCCGGCCGACGGGGAATACACGCTCAGCATCCGCGATCACTTGGAGCGCGGCGGTCCCAAGTTCGTCTACCGCGTCGAACTCACGGCTTCGCAGCCGCGCCTGACGTTCGCTTCGCCCGAGTATTCGGTCAACGATTCGCACTACCGGCAGTTCATCGCGGTGCCGCGGGGTGGCCGCATGGCCTTGCTCGAGAACTTCACCCGCACGCGCGTGGGCGGCGACTATCGCTTTGTCGCGCCCGGGCTCCCGGCGGGCGTGAAGCTTCTGACCGACTTGGCCCCCAAGGACCTGCCGAATGTACCGTTGCTCTTCGAGGCCGCGCCCGATGCTCCGTTGGGTCAAGCCATCGTCCCGGTTCGCTTGGAGCCCGTCGACCCACAGAACAAGGTCGTCGGACGTCTCCGCCAGAACTTCGACGTCGTCCGCGACGGCAACGTCATCTACCTCACCGACACGGAAGACCGTCTGCCGGTGGTCGTCGTCGAGGAGGCCCCGTATGCGCTGGAGATCGTCCCGCCCAAGGTGCCGCTCGTGCAGAACGGCGTCTACGACCTCAAGGTCGTGGCCACGCGCAAGCCCGGCTTCACCGCCGCCATCCGCGTCTTCATGGTCTGGTCGCCCCCGGGAATCTCTTCGCTGGGCGAGATGACCATCCCCGCCGGCGCCAACGATTGTTCCTTCCAGCTGAACGCGAACGCCGGCGTGGCCACGGCCGAGTGGAAATTCGTCGTGATGGGCGAAGCCGATGCGGGCAAGGGCCGCGTCTTCAACGCGTCCCCGTTCTGCGGCTTGAAGACCCAGCCGGCTTTCGTCGCGGCCCCCGCGTTCCCGATGGCGGCCATCGAGCAAGGGCAGGAGGGCGTCGTGACGACGAAACTCGAACACCTCCAGCCGTTCGAGGGAGAGGCCGTCGCTCGCTTGGTCGGGATTCCCGATACCATCGCCAGCGAGCCGATCAAGGTCACGAAGGCGACGACGGACCTGACTTTCCGCCTGAAGCCGAGCAAGGACTGTTTCCCCGGCAAGATGGCCAACCTCTTCATCCAGGTCGACATCCCGGTCGCCGGTGGCACGACGATGCACCGCGTTGCGCTTGGCTCGAGCCTCCGCGTCGATGCGCCGCGCAAGGTCGCCCCCGCTCCGGTCGCCAAGGCCGACGCGCCGAAGGCCGAGGCCGCCAAGCCCGCGGCCGCGCCTGCCGCCCCGGTGGTCCTTTCCCGACTCGAACAGCTCCGTCAGCAAGCCGCGGCGGGCAACAAGTAAAGACCATGCCATCCCTTCGTCTCCTCTTCCTCTCCCTGGCTACCGGTGCGGCGGCGCTGGCCGCCCCCGCCGACCTGGCGCCCAAGCTTGCGCAACTCGAGAAGCTCGAGATCTTCCCGCCCGCGGTCGCCTTGGAGTCGAAGCGCGACTACCATCGGCTCGTCGTGCTGGCGACGTTCAAGGACGCGACGACGCGCGACGTCACCGCTTTCGCCAATTTACGCATCGCCGACCCGAAGGTCGCGACGCTCGAGGATTATGCCGCCCACGCGGTGGCGGACAGCGGCACGACCGAAGTCATCGCGGAATTGGGCGGTCTGTCGGCCAAGGTGCCGGTCAAGGTCAAGGATGGGCTCAAGGATCGCGCGGTTTCCTTCCGGCTCGACGTCATGCCGGTCTTTCTCCGCGGCGGCTGCAATGCGGGTGGTTGCCACGGGGCGGCCCGCGGTAAGGACGGCTTCCGCCTTTCGCTCTTCGGCATGGATCCCGCCGGCGACTACACCCGCCTGACGCGTGAGATGATCGGCCGCCGCATCAACCTCGCCATCCCGGAGGAAAGCACGCTCATCGAGAAGTCCGTCGGCGCCGTCCCGCACACCGGCAACAAGGTGTTCGAGGCGGATTCCCCTTATAACCGGACTTTGCTCGAGTGGATCGCGCGCGGCGCCCCCGATGACGCGCCCGATGTCGCGACGGTCACGGGCATCGAGGTCTTCCCCAGGCAGATCGTCCTCGAGGGTCCCCAGGCGACCCAGCAGGTGACCGTCCGCGCGACTTATTCGGACGGGACCGATCGGGACGTGACCAGCCTCGCGTTGTTCATGTCCAACAACGACCCCGTGGCGAAGGTCAGCAAGCAGGGCGTGGTGACTTCCGCCGAGCGCGGCGCCGCCTTCATGCTCGCCCGCTTCGATGTCTACAGCGTCACCGCCCAGGTCATCGTCATCCCCGCGGGTCTCGTCTACGAACGCCCCAAGGCGGAGGAATACAATTACGTCGATGCCGCCGTCAACGAGCGCCTGCACCGCCTCCGCATCGCCCCGTCGGGGTTGTGCACCGACGAGGAATACGTCCGCCGCGTCTACATCGATGTGGTGGGCCTTTACCCCAAGCCCGAGGAGGTCCAGGCCTTCCTGGCGGATAAGCGCCCGGATAAGCGGGCCCAACTGGTCGACGTACTCCTGCAACGGAAGGAGTTCACCGAGCTCTGGGTGATGAAGTGGTCGGAGCTGCTCCAGATCCGGTCCGGCATCAATGGCGGGAACAACCAGCCGCCGTTCTACAAAAACTCGCTGCTCTACTATAATTGGTTGGCCGACCGCATCGGCCAGAACCAACCCTTGAACGAGGTGGTCGTCGACCTGCTGTCGGCCAACGGCGGGACGGTCTCCAATCCGCCGGTCAATTTCTACCAGACCGAACTCGATAAGCTGAAGCTGAGCGAAAACGTGGCGCAGGTCTTCATGGGCATGCGGATCCAGTGCGCCCAGTGCCACAACCATCCGTTCGACCGCTGGACGATGAGCGACTATTACGGCTTCAACGCCTTCTTCGCGCAGATCGGCCGCAAGAACACCGATGACCCGCAGGAGGTCATCATCTTCAACAACAAGAACGGGGAGTCCCAGCACTTCCTCACCAAGGCCAACGTGAAGCCGAAGTTCCTCGGCGGCGAGGAGCCCGACCTCAAGCCCGGCGACGACCGCCGCAAGGCCTTGGCCGAGTGGATCGCCTCCCCGCGCAACCCGTGGTTCGCCCGCAACATCTCCAACATCGTCTGGGCCCACTTCTTCGGCATCGGCGTGGTCGACCCCGTGGACGATGTGCGCGTCTCCAACCCGCCGTCCAATCCGGAGCTGTTGGATCAGTTGGCCCAGCGTCTCACGGACTATAAGTACGACGTCCGGAAACTGGTGAAGGACGTGGTGAGTTCCGCCGCCTACCAGCGTTCGTCCAAGCCCAACGCCAGCAACGCCGGCGACAAGCTGAACTTCGCCCGCGCCCAGGTCCGCCGCGTCCGCGCCGAGGTCCTGCTCGACGCGATTTCGCAGATCACGGAAACGCCGAACAAGTTCCAAGGGCTCCCGGTCGGGGCCCGCGCCGTGCAGATCGCCGACGGGGCGGTGAGCAATTACTTCCTTACGACCTTCGGGCGCGCGAAGCGCGAGTCGGTGGCCTCCACCGAGGTGAAGACCGACCCCAACCTTTCGCAGGCGCTGCATTTGATGAACGGCGACGCCATCAACGACCGGATTCGGCGTGGGCGGGTGGTCGAGCGGCTGATCGCGGACGGGAAGTCCAATGACGCCATCGTCACGGATCTCTTCATGCGCGTCTTCGGTCGGCATCCGCTGCCGGCGGAGAAGGCCGCCGTCCTCCAGGCCTTGGCGGCCGACCCCGCCAGCCGCCAAGCGGTGCTCGAGGACGCCTTCTGGGCGTTGCTGAACTCCAAGGAATTCGTCTTCACCCACTGATCCCGTGGCCGCTTCTTCCTCGCGTTTGGGCGCGGTCTCGCGCCGTTTCCTGCTCCTCGCCGCCACGGGGCTTTCCAGCCTCGCCGTCCGCGCGCAGGAGGCGACGGTCAAGCTGACCTACGACGACCACATCCGGCCATTGCTTGAGAACAAGTGCTTCTCTTGCCACAATCCCGACAAGAAGAAGGGCGGCCTCGATCTCTCCAGTTACGCGGCCTTGGTGGCCGGCGGCAGCGGGGGCGCGGTCGTCGACCCGGGTAATCCGGGGGGCAGCCGGCTGTGGACCTGCAGCACGCAGAAGGAAGAGCCCTTCATGCCGCCCGAGGGCGCGCCGTTGCCTGCGAAGGACCTCGCTTTGCTTTCGAAGTGGATCGCCGATGGCGTGCTCCAGAGCAAGGGCAGCGTCGCCCGGACGGCCAGCAAGCCCAAGGTCGACCTGACCGTGGTGGCCGGCGCCGGCAAGCCTACGGGGCCGGTGGCCCGTCCCGAGCACGTCCTGTTGGATCCCGTGGTGGTCACCCCGCGCCTCACGGCGGTCACGGCCATGGCGGCCAGCCCATGGACCTCCCTCTTGGCGGTCGCCGGTCAGAAGCAGGTGCTGCTTTATGATACCGAGTCCCGGGAACTGGCGGGGGTCCTCCCGTATCCCGAGGGTTATGCCCGGTCGCTGAAGTTCAGCGCCAATGGTTCCTTGCTGATTCTCGGCGGTGGCCGGGGCGGCAAGTTCGGCCACGCCGTCGTCTGGGACGTGAAGTCCGGTCGGCGCGTCACCGAGGTCGGCAAGGAATTCGATCAACTGATGTCCGCGGACATCAGCCCCGATCATCAACGCATCGCCCTCGGGACGAACGCCAAGAAGGTGAAGTGCTTTGATACGGCGTCGGGCGAACTGCTCTACACGATTTCCAAGCACACCGAATGGGTGACCGGCGCGGACTTCAGCCCCGACGGCATCCTGCTCGCGACCTCCGACCGCAACGGCAACGTCATGGTGTGGGAGGCCGACAATGGCGGCGAATTCTTCAACCTCGGACAACACAAAGCCAGCGTCACCGACCTCGCCTGGCGTTCCGACTCCAACGTCCTGGCCAGCTGTTCCGCCGACGGGACCATCTCCACCTGGGAACTCAAGACGGGCAAGCGCGTGGCCACTTGGTCGGCGCATGGAGGTTCCGTGGAGTCCGTGGCGTTCACGCCCGATGGTCGCCTCCTCAGTTGCGGCCTCGATGGCACCACCGCCCTCTGGACCATTGACGGCAAGCGCCTCACCCATGCCCGCGGCATCAAGCAGGGGGATGTGGTCTCCAAGGTGGTCGCGCTGGCGGACTCCAAGGTCTTCGTGACCGGGAACTGGTTGGGGGAGGTGCGATTCTTCGATGTCGATTCCGGTCAGGACCTGACGCAGGTTTCCGTGAATCCGCCGAAGCTCGCCGATCGGCTCAGCGCCGCCGAAAAGCAGCTGGCGTCCCTGCAAGCCCGGGCCGCGACCGCGCCGGCGGAGGTGCAGGCCGCGCGGGCCAAGCTCCGGGCGGCGGAGTCCGAGCATGCCGCCATCCTGGCCGCTTCGGCCGACGTCATGACCAGGCTCAATGCGGTGGAGGCTCGCTACCAACCCGCCGCCAAGGAACTCGAGGCGCTGCGCAATCTTTCCTACAAGACCACGGATGAGAAGGCGAAGGCCGAACTGAATGCGAAGATCAAGGTCGCCAACGAAGCGCTGAATCCGGCCCGGGCGGAGCGGCGTCCTTTGCTCGAGTTGGCCGCGAAGGTTTCGTTGGACTTGGATTGGATCGCGCGCCGCCTCGCGGATCTTCAGGCCAAGGTGAAGAGCGAGGAAGGCAGCCTGAACTATGCCGATAAGCAGTTGGCCAAGGCCAACGACGACAAGGCCCGCGCCGTCGCCCAGAAACAGCGGGAGTCGCAGGTGGCCGCGCTCGAGTTATCCCGGGGGCAGGTGGCCCAGCTGCAGGCCCGCCAAACGCTCGTCCAAGGGCAGATGGCCACCTTGAACAAGCTCAAGGCGGACGCCGCCACGGCGGAGGCCTTCGCCCAGAACGCGCCGGCGCAAATCGCCGGGTGGGAGGAGCACGTGGCCTTCCTGCGGGCGGCGGAATTCAACGTGGGTGTGCTGGCCGAGAAGGATCGCCTGGCTAAACTCGAGGCGGACATCGCGGATGCCATCGCCGCGAAGGCGGAGAATGAGACGGCGCACAAGGCGGCGTTGGCGCGCGTGGCTGCCACGACCCAGCAGGTGGCCGACTTGGCCGCGAAGCTGCCCCCGCTCGAGGCGGCCTGGGGCGAACTCCAGGCGGCCTTGCCAGCCCTCGAGGCTCCTCTGGGTACGTTGCGTCAGGCCGAAGCTGAAGCCGCTGGTAAGGTTGAGGCCCAGACGAAACTTTTGGGCGAACGGCAGGCCTTGTTGGGTGAGGCGATCCGCCAGCGCGACACGGAAGTCGCCGCCGCCAAGGCCGCCATCGAAGAGTACGCCCGCAACATGCGCCCCGTCCGCCTGCGCGTGACCGAACTGACCACGCGCGTGGATGCCTTGAAGCAGGACGCCGCCGCGGCGGCCACGGAATTGACCAAGGCCAAAGCGGCGGTCGCCGCCGTGCAAACCCAAGTCGCGGCCGCGAACCGTCAGTTGGCGGCTGGTTTGACGTTGGTCGAGGAGATGGAGCAGCGTCTGCAGGTCGCCACGGTCCGGGTGGTGACGGCCTCGGAGGCGGATGCCTCCGCGCACGGGGTGGCCGGCGTCCTCTCGCTCCGTTATTTCACTTCCCGCCAAGCAACGGGTGAACAATTGGCGGCAGCCTTGAAGGAGCTCGCCGACGCCAAGCAGGGTCTGGCCCAAGCGCAGGCTGCCCGTTTTGCGGCCGTCGGCGCGGTCACGCAGGCCGGCTCTTTGGTGGCGGGCGATGTCGCCAAGGCCGAGGCCGCCCGCGCGGTGCTCGCCGCCACGGAAAAACAGTTGGGGCCGGTTCAAGCCGAGTTGGCCGAGCAGGCGAAGGTCCGCCTCGCCCAGCAAAAGGAGTATGCCCTGAAGCAGGCCGCACCGGCGGCCCTCGAGAAAGCCTACGGGGCCAAGCTCGCGCCGTATCAGGCGGCTGTCGACCAGACCCAAGCCGCGCTCGCCCCCTTGCAGCAAGCGGCCGTCACCGCCAAGGCGCGTTTGGCGGAAGCGGCCCGCCCCGCGGATGCGAAGAAGCAGGCCATCGCGGCCGCCGCCAAGACGCTGGAAGAAGCCAAAGCCAAATGGCTTGGGGCCCAGAAGGCCTTGGCTGCCGCGACCAAGGAAGTGCCGGAGCGCGCGAAGAACCTCGCCGAGTTGGCCCGCGCGATCGCCGAGCTCACCCCGCAGGTCGAACCGCAACGGGCCAAGGTCAAGGCCGCGGAATCGGCCTACTTGGCCAAGCTCCCGAAGCGTAACGTGGCCCAGACGAAGTAAGCCTGTCCGGGGATTGCGTCAGGGCAGGGAGGTGCTACAAGAAGCCAACCCCTCCCATGATGTCCCTTCGACTGCTCGCCGCCTGCCTCGGTGCCGTCTTCTCACTGGCGGCCACCGCCGCGCCGGTGCGTCCCAACATCCTGCTCATCGTCGCGGACGACATGGGCTGGGCCGACGTCAGTTGGCATGGCGGGAAGTTCGCGACGCCCCGCATGGCGGAGATCCTGAAGACCTCGGTGGAGTTGGATCGGCATTATGTGCAGCCGGTGTGTACGCCGACCCGCACCGCGTTGCTTTCCGGTCGTTGGACCAGTCGCTTCGGTCCGCATGTGCTGGGCCCCACCAATATGCGCGCTTTCCCGGCGGGCACCTTCACGTTGGCGACGGCGTTGAAGTCCGTCGGCTACCGGACGGCCATCTCGGGCAAGTGGCACCTCGGAGGCAAATTCGCCTGGGGGCCGCGTCAGTACGGTTTCGATGAGTCCTATGGCTTCCTGACGGGTGCCATCGATCCTTGGACCCATAAATATCGGTCGGGTCCCTTGGAGGATACCTGGAACCGCAACGACGTGCTGTTGAAGGAGGAGGGCAACGCCACCGAACTGGTCGCCGCCGACGCCAAGCGCGTCATCCTCGAGAAGAAAGGGCCTTGGTTTGCCTACGTCCCGTTCGGCGCGGTCCATACCCCGATCGACGCCCCGAAGGAGTATTTCAAGGCTTACGAAGGCGTGCAGTTCCATGCCGACCCCGCGAAGGATGATTCCATCCGTCGCTACGCCGCCTTTGTGACGCAACTGGACACGAAGGTCGGCGAGCTCTACGACGCCCTCAAGGCCTCGGGTCAGCTCGAGAACACGGTCATTATCTTCACCTCGGACAACGGTGGCATCGAAAGCAGCGGCAATCCCTATGTCGGCACGACCAAGGCGAGTCCGGCCGTGACCACGAATGCCCCCCTCCGCGGTTGGAAGAATACGCCGTATGAGGGTGGGATGCGGGTCAACGCGTTCGTCAGTTGGGCGGGGCATTTGCCCGCCGGCAAGAACAGCCACCCCATGCACGCGGCGGACTGGCTGCCGACCTTGGCCCGTCTGGCGGGTGTCACCGTGCCGGCGGACGTGAAGTTCGATGGGCTCGATCGCTGGCCCGTCCTGACCGGCGCCGATGCGACGCCCGCCCCCCGCACCATCTACATCCCCCATTACCAGCGCTCCGCGGTTTTCCATGGCGATTGGAAACTCATCGTCCCCCATGCCAACCCCCAAGGTAAGGCCGAGCTCTTCAACGTCGCGAAAGATCCTTACGAGCAGGACGAGTGTTCCGCCCGCTTCCCGGAAAAGCTGAAGGAGATGCGCGAGCGTTTCGTCGAGCTCCGGAAGGGCGATTTGCCCGAGGCCCCCGCCGACGCCAAGATCAACGAGAAACCTTCCAAATGAAATTCCTCCCCTTCCTCTGTTTGCTGGCGATCACCAGCCTGGCGGCCGACCCCATCGGCGAAGTTTCGGCCCCGCCGGCTGAACTGAAGCTCCCGCCGTTCTACAAAAAGTACCTCAGCGCGCAGGGTTTGCCGATCGTGGCCTCCGGTGCGGTCAACGACTACGCCCTCAAGGAGACCGCCTACCTGGCCAACCTGATGTTGGCCAAGCGCCCGGATGTCCGGACGGCGATGATCGCGAATGGCTCCCGGGTCATCATCATGGGGCGCGGGGAGTTCACCACCGACATCCCCGAGTACTCGGGTTTCAAGCCGAAGGATTACTGGGACGCCCGCGCCCGTGGCCTCGGTGGTTCCGAGACCGACCCGGTCTGTTCCTGCGCCGAGGAGAACATGCTGGCGTTTCCGGGGGACCCTTATGCGTCCGAGAACATCTTCATCCACGAGTTCGCCCATAATATCCACCTGCGCGGCATGCTGAAGGTCGACCCGACCTTCGACCGTCGCCTCAAGGCCACCTATCAGGCCGCCATGGCGAAGGGTTTGTGGAAGGGCAAATATGCCGCGACCAATCACCACGAGTACTTCGCCGAAGGTGTCCAGTCGTGGTTCGACAACAACCGCGTCAACGACCATGACCACAACCACGTCCATCTGCGCACGCAGTTGATCGAGTATGACCCCGGCTTGGCGGCGATGTGTCGCGAGGTCTTCGGCGACACCGAACTGAAGTACACCAAGCCGACCACCCGGCTGACCGGCCACATGGCCGGCTATGACCCATCGACGGCCCCGAAGTTCGTCTGGCCCGAACGGCTGACGACCGCGAAGGCCGACATCCGCAAGAAAGTTGACGAACGCGTGAAGGCGGCGGAGAAGGGCCCGATCACGGAGCCTTACACGAAGTGACCGGGATGGACCGCCGCCATTTCTTGGGACTCTCGGCCACGCTGGCGTGGGCCACGGCCTTGCGGGCGGCGTCTCCGGGCCGCCCCCCGCGCATCCTGTTGCGCTCCGCCTGGCAGACCGTGAACATCGGCGACATCGCGCACACGCCAGGTATGTTGGCGTTGCTCGAGAAGCACCTCCCCGAAGCGGCGGTCACGCTCTGGCCAGGCAGCGTCGACAACGGGGTGGGGGAGATGCTGCAACGTCGTTTCCCCAAACTCCGCATTCTCGTTCCCGGCAAGGTGGACGTCGCGCAGGCCTATGCGGACCACGATTTCCTCCTGCACGGTTCCGGGCCTTCGTTGGTCGCCGAACGTGACGTCGGGCGCTGGCGCCAGCTTGGGCCCAAGCCCTACGGCGTTCTCGGGATCACCCAAGGCAAACCAACCCCCGCGACCATCGACATCCTCAATGGCGCCCGGTTCGTGTTCTTCCGCGATGGGGTTTCGCACGCGGTCGCCATCGCCGCGGGCGTGCGGTGCCCGCTGATGGGGTTGGGCCCCGATGGGGCCTTCGCCACGGACCTCCGTGATGACGCCAAGGCGCTGGCTTTCCTGCAGGCGAACGGGCTCGAAGCGGGCGGTTTCCTGTGCTGCATCCCGCGCTACCGCTCCACGCCGTATTGGCTCATCAAGCCGGGCGTGGCTTTCGACGCCGCCAAGCAGAAGCGGAACGACGAACTGAAGGAACATGACCACGCCCAACTGCGGGCGGCGATCGTCGCCGTCGTCCGCCAGACGAAACTCAAGGTGCTCATCTGTCCCGAAGACCGCACGCAGATGGCCTTGGGCAAGGAAATGCTGTTCGATCGCCTGCCCGAAGACGTGAAGCCCCGCGTGGTCTGGCGGCCCGACTATTGGCTCACCGATGAGGCGTTGTCCGTTTACGTGCGCAGCGCCGGCCTCTTCGGCAATGAGATGCATTCGCCGATCATGTGCATCGGCAACGGCGTCCCCGCCATCGTCTGCCGCTGGGCCGAACAGACCTCCAAGGGCACGATGTGGAAGGATATCGGTCTTGGGGACTGGCTCTTTGACCTCGACGATGAGACGCAGTTGCCGGGCATCGTTCCCGCCGTCTTGGCGCTGGCGAAGGACCCCGCCGCGGCCGCGGTGAAGGTGGGCCAAGCCCAAACTATCGTCCGTCAACGCCAGGCTGCGGCCATGGTCGCCCTCCGCCAGGCGCTCTGAGTCCGTTCAGGAATCCTTCGTGAAGGGATTGGCCTCGGTGTCCGCCGGAGTCGCCGGCCGGGCCGCGCGGACCAGCACGACCATGAAGACGACCGTCGCCAGCCCCGAGAGCAGCAGGAAGGCCAGCCCATAGCCTTCGGCATGGGCACTGAGGTCGAAGGTCAGCGGACCGTAGAGCTTGTTCCAGAGCGATACCCGCTGCGGTTGGCCGCTCGCGAACCAGCCGAGCAGCAGGTAGAGGTCGACGACGCCGTAGGCCACGCACAGCGCGGCGAGTTTGAGCCTTTTCATGGCTTACTTCGCGGGTTTCTTGAAGACCGGCTTGTCCTTGTCTCCGCCGCTCAGCACGAAGGCCGTCAGGTCGAGGATTTCGTCCTGCGTGAGCATGCTGAGGAGCATCGGAGGCATCGGGGAGACCGCGCTGCGCTCGATGCTCTTCACTTCCTTGCGGTCGACGTTGACGCGTTGATCGGGGTCGGAGAGGTCCGTGTTCACGACGACCGAGTCGCCGTTCAGGTTGACGATGACGCCGGTGAGGGTCTCGCCGTTGTTCTTGGTGACGATGATCGGGGCGAACTGCTCGTTGATCTCCTTGCTGGGGTTGATGATCTGGTCGAGGAAGTCATGCGGGCTGTAGCGGCCCCCGGAGAGGGTCAGGTCGGGACCGGTCATGCCGCCCGCGTTGCCGAAGCGGTGGCAGGTGTAGCAGGCCGCGGCGGCGAAGACCTTGCGCCCGGTCTCGAAATCGCGGTCCTTGAGGCCTGCGCCGATGGCGGCGTCGAGCTCGGCGAGCGTCCAGGCCTTGGGCGTGCGGCCGGCGAACATCGCGCCGGCGTTCTCGATGGGTGACTTGATGACGGGCTTCTGGGCGATGAGCGCGGCGTGCTGTTGCTTCTCCGCGTCCGTGAAGGTCGCGAGCGAGTCGTTGCGGATGAATTGGATGAACTGGGTGAAGCTCGAGCCGCCGCGGTAGTTGGCGGCCTGGAGGAACCAGTTGAGTTGGGCCTGGCGCAGGGCAGGGGTCCAACCGGTCTTGAGGAAGCGCAGGCTGCGGGCGTATTCCATCTGCGGCTCCTGGCTTTCGGCGTTGGCGATGAGCGCCATGCCCTTGGCCGCGGTGTTCGGGGCCTGGAGGAAGGCGAGCGTCTCGCAGAGCACCCAATTCAATTCGAAGTTGTTGGCCGGGAAGGCGGGGTCGAGTCGTCCGACGATCTGCTGTACGCGTGCCGCGTCGGGCGTGCCGTAGCGGTGCAGCACGATTTCAGCGATACGCACCCAAGCGATGCGTTGGTCGTTGGAGAGTTTGGACCAGTCCAGGCGCTGGAGGGCGTCGAGCAGGCCATCGCGCGTGGCGGCTTCGGCGGCGGTCGGTTGGGCCACCATCAACGGCACGCCGGTCCGAGGGTCGGGCTTGGCCGCGCGTGGGCTGTGGTTGGGGCACTGCGCCCCTACGCGGGCGACCGCGAGGAGGGCTTCAAGCGAACGGGCCGCGTCGGTTTCCTTCAGGGCGCGCTCCTGCCACTGCGCGAGCGGTTGGTGCTCGAGCACGGTGCGGGCGGCCCAGCGGATATGGCGGTCTGGGCTGTTCAGGTGCGGCCAGGCCAGCTCGATGGACTTAGGGTCTTGCACGCCGTGGAAGGCTTCGAGTTCCTGGCGGAGCTTGGCTTCCGGGTTGACCCGCTTGAGCTCGTCGACTTGGGCGGTGCTTTCCTTGCCGACGTAGCTGACGCGGTAGAGGCCGGACTGCACCTTACGGCCGCCGATGGCGAAGTACATCGCCCCATCCTTCGGATGGATGAAGGCATCGGTCACGGGCAAGGGTCCGCCGGTCACGAACTCTTCCTTGGTGGCCGTGTAGCTGGCGCCCTTCTGGGTGAGGTGGATGGCGTAGATCTTCCCCCAGCTCCAGTCGAGGGCGTAGAGGGCCTCTTGGTATTTATGGGGGAACTTGGCGCCGTAGCCGAAGGTCACGCCCGTCGGCGAGCCCGGGCCGATGTTGAGCGTGGCCGGCAGGTTGTCGGGGTAGAATTCAGGGTACTTGCCCGCGCCGTTGCGCCAGCCGTATTCGCCGCCGCTGACGACGTGGTTGATGCGGGTCGGGCGATACCACGGCGTGTTGAAGTCGTACTCCATGTCCGCGTCGTAAGTGAAGAGCTCGCCGTCGTGGTTGACGGCCCCGCCGTAGATGTTGCGGAAGCCGGAAGCGAAGACCTTGAAGTCCTTGCCGTCCGGAGTGAAGCGGTAGACGATGCCACCGGGGGCCAGGACGTGGCGATTATGGCCGCGGCCATCGGGCATGCGCGGAAGGAGATGGTCGTCACCCCAGATCGAGGGCACAGGGGAGTTGGCCGCGGTTTCCGGCTTCACGGCGTTGTTGCCCGTGATGAGGTAGAGCGCCTTGCCGTCGGGGGTCGGGACGATGGCGTGGACGCCGTGGTCGCCGCTGGCTTGGATCTCGCGCAGGAGTTCGACCTTGTCGAGGGCGTCGTCGCCGTTGGTGTCGCTGAGGCGGTAGACGCCGCTGGGGATCTTCTTCTCGTAGTCGTTCACGCCCACGTAGAGGGCGCCGAAAGCGAAGACCATGCCGTTCACGGCGCGGATGTTGACCGGCAGTTTCTGGATGTCGGCGGCCTTGAGCGGCTGGCCGGCCGCGGGGGCGGGGAAGCGGTAGAGCGAGCCGTACTGGTCGCTCGCGTAGATGCGGCCTTTGCCGTCGGTGCAGAGCGCGACCCAGGAGCCTTGTTCGGAATTAGGGACGGAGTAGAGCAGCTCGACTTGGAAGCCCGCGGGGACCTTGATGCGGTCGACCGGGGTGGCCTTGTTCTCGCCGATGGCCGTGCCGGTGGGGCCGGCTTTTTTGGCGCCAGTCTTGGCGGGCGCTTTGGCGGGGGCCTTCTTGGCCGGGGTGGCTGGGGTGTCGGCGGCGAAGACGGGCAGGGCCGCGGCCAGCAGCAGGGCGAGGCAGGACAGGGGGAGGCGCATGGGGATGAGCGAACATCGGGAAAAAACCCTAGTTCGTCAACCGGACTCCGCCCTTTCGATGCTTATTCGGTAATGGTCAGGACCATGGCGCTGGCGGGGGGCAGCGTTACCACCGCTTGGCCGGCGTGGACCGCCACCGCCCTTTCCAGGCTCAGCTGGGGCTTCCAGCTGCCGTTGGCCGACACCATCGTGTCCGCGTAAGTCACGCCGTCTTGGGCGGTTGCCTGCGGAGCGCTCAAGCGACGAACGCTGCCCGCGCGGAAGCGTGCCCCGACCTGGATGGTGGCCACGACTTCTTGGGCGAGGTCCTTGTTCACGAGGACGACGCGCATCTTGCCGCTGGCATCGAGGGTCGCGTGGGCGACGAGGTTCGCAGTGGATCGCACCTTGGTTGGCAGGAGCCGTCCTTGGCCGGCATCATGAAACAGGAGCAGCGCATAATAGAGCGGGTGCGCCGTGTAACGGGTTCCGCCTTTGACGGCGGAGATCGGCGAGTAGCTGCCGGGCTTAAGGTTGCAGTGGAAGTTGACCCCATCGGCGCCGCGGGCGGCGATGGAGAAGAGGAAGTCCGTGGCCCAAAGGGCGGAGACAAAGGTGTCGCTTACGCCGGTGCGGCCACCGTTGGAGACGGAGTTGAACTCGGCGAGCCGGTAGCGCATGCCGGCCGCCTTCGCGGCGGCGAGGTGTTCGTCGACCATGGTGACGTCCTTCGCCATGGTGGCCGGCAGCAGGAGGTTTTCGACGCTGGGGAAATTGGCTGACTTGGGATTGGTGGAGCCACCGGAGAGGGCGTACAAATGGGACGTGCCGATTTGGAGCTGGCCTTTGAGTCCGGCGACGGCGTCTTCGAACCAATGGTCGGTGCGGCGCGCGGTGGCTGGACCGGCTAAGACGACGCCAGGGTTTTGGGCGCGGATGACTTTAATGGCCGCTTGGGCCTCGGGGAGGTACTGTGCGCAGCTGTAGCCATCTTTGCGGGCGGCATGGTTGACGTAGAGGTTGGGTTCATTGCCGATTTCAAAGGCCAGCACCGAACGCGCACCGACTTTGAGCGCGTAGGCCGCTTCGTCCGCGGATTGTTCGGGCGCATTGCTGGCGAGGTTAAGTCCGTGGAGGCACTTCCACTGGGTCGCCTGCAGGAAGCCGTAGAGGTCGTCCAGCGTCGCCCGTCCGATCACCGCTTGGCCGGTCTTCTTGTCCAGCATGGCGGTCGCGTCCGCTCGCCACCGGGTGAGCTCCACCTTGTTGCCGCCGAGGCGCAGCGTGCCGGTGCCGAGGTTGCGGTGCAGGTTGACCAAGACGGTGTTGTCCGCCTTGAAATGCGGTTCGATCAAGGCATTCTTCTCGTAGCTGATCCCCAGAAAGTCGGCGGGAATCGTCAAGCCCGGCGCGGCCGTGTCGACCGTGACCTGGGCGGGGATGTCGGCGGCGCTGAGCGCCGCGGCGAGTCCTAGGCTGCAGAGGTAATGCCGCATCGCGGAGGGCTCATTGTCCCATCTTCACGAATTCTTCCTTGGAGAGTTCGCCGTTCTTATCCTTGTCGAATTTAACGAAGTTCAGGGCGGCTTGCGCGGGGTCCCGCTGCTTCAGCATGAATTCCTCCTTGGTGAGCTTGCCGTCCTGGTTCGTGTCGCGTCCGGTGAACATCGTTCCGCGATCCCGGGTGCCGGCGTTGGTCGGCGCTGCGGTTTTGGGGCCGTTGTCCGTCTTGCCGGCCGGCGCTGCGGCAATCGGGGGCGGGAGGTGCTTGCTGAGGCGTGCGATCACCTCGGCGTGCTCCGGCTGCTTGGCCACATTCGCGGTCTCGTGCGGATCGTTGACCTCGTCGTAGAGTTCCGTGGCGTGGATGGAATTGTCGGCGCGGTTCCGCCAGAGCGTCAGGCGCCAGCGGTCGTCGCGGATGCTGTAACCCATGAGTGATGCGCCCGCATCGCCGCGTGGATACTGGCTGATGGCCACCGGGCGCACGTGGGCGGTCGGGTCGTCGAGGAGCGGCTTCAGGCTGACGCCTTCCACGTCCTTCGGTTTGGGTAATCCGCAGACGTCGGCGAGGGTGGGGTAGATGTCGATGAACTCCACCAAGGAGAGGCTCTTCCGGCCCGGGGCTTTCTGGCCGGGTACGCTGATCAGCAGCGGCGCGCGGGCGGCGAGCTCGAAGTTCGTGTGCTTATGCCAGAGGCCATGTTCGCCCAGCTGCCAGCCGTGGTCGCCCCACAGGATGACGACGGTGCTGTCCGCCAAGCCTTCTTTGTCCAAGGCGTCCAGCAGCAGGCCAACTTGGGCGTCCATGTAACTGATGGCGGCGTAGTAGCCGTGGCGGAGTTGGCGGGCGGTGGCTTCATCGACGGTGCCTCGTTTGGGCATGCCCGCATAGCTCCCCAGCTCGCTGTTGTTGTGGCCGACAAAGGCGGGCGCGCCCGCCGGTAGTTTTTGGTACGCGGGCACGTAGATGGCCTGAGGGTCGTAAAGGTCCCAGTACTTCTTGGGTGCCACGAAGGGTAGGTGGGGCTTGGCCATGCCGACAGCGAGGAAGAAGGGCTGGCCCTTTTGCTTCAGCGTGGTGAGGGTGGCGGCGGCGAGGCGCGCGACCTTCCCGTCGGTATAGGTGTCGTCGGGCACATCGGCTGCTTCGAAGGCGGGCCCCCGCGACCGACCCTTCGCATCCACGTTCGTCGCTTGGAGCTTGAGCGCTTCCGCCGAGGCGTAAGCGGGTGCCTTGGGGGTGGTCCACGGGACCGACCAGCTGGGGGCGTCATCGAAGCCGCCGTGGAAGATCTTGCCCATCCCCTGGCTATGATAGCCGTGTTCCTTGAAGAATTGGGCGACCGTCACGGCGTCGGGTAAGGCCTTGCGGAAATGCGTCTCGAGATCCCAGACGCGGGTGGCGTCGGGCCGTCGGCCGGTCATGAGCGAGGAGCGGGAGGGGCTGCACACCGCTTGTTGGCAGTAGGCGCGGTCGAAGGTGGTGCCGCGGGCAGCGATGCGGTCCAGGTTGGGCGTGCGGATGACCTTGCTGCCCGAAGCATTGATTTCCGGGCGGAGGTCATCGACCGCGATGAAGAGCACGTTGAGCTTCTTCGGCTCGGCGGCGGTGAGGCTGCCGATGGCGAGGAAGGTGAGGAGAAGGCTGCGCAGCATGGTCGGCGTGGGGAAGGGGATTGGGGGAGGTATAAGGGTTAACTGCTTACGGCTGAGGTTGGCCCCGGAGTGCGCACGGTCAACTCGGGTCTCGCGGCTTCGTTACGCCTTGGGGAGTCGGCGGTAGGCGCGCCAAACGTTCCAGAGCAGGGCTAAGGCGAGTACCATACCCGCCACGTAGCCGACACGCCAGTAGCCCGAGACCCCGGGTTCGCGGGCGGCGATGAAACCGTAGAGACAGAGGCCGGCTGCGGCCAAGAGCAACACAGCGCGGAGCGCGAGGAAGCCGAGGCGAAGGGTGTGCAGGAAGGCCACGGGAGGTCCGGGTGGGGCTCAGCGGCCAAAGGCCTCCACGGCCATCTTTTGGAACTCCCGGCGGATCTCGGAGCCATCCGAGTTAGGGAGGTCGGTCCGTTGGATGAGCAGGACGTAGGCCTGGCGGCGGACGGGGTCGATCCAGGCCTGAGTGCCGTAGGCGCCCCCGTGGCCGAAGCTGCCCGGTGAAAGGCTTTCGGTGACCCCAACGGGCGTCCCCACCAAATGGAAGCCGAGGCCCATGTGCATGCCGTCGGCGAAGCTGACTTTCGGCATGCCGCCCAGTTGGTTCGTGGTCATCAACTTCAGCGTCTCCGGACGGAGGAAGCGGTGGCCGTCGAGTTCTCCCCCGCGCAAGATCATCTGATACAGCTGGGCCAAGTCGTTCGCGGTGGAGAAGAGCCCGCCGGCCGGCAGCGCCGTCCGCTTGCGGTCCTGCAAGGGCTGGCTGAAGCGGCTGTTGCCGGCCGCGATGAGTTCACCGGTGACCTTGTCCTTGCGATACGGTGTCGCCAAACTGGCCTGCAGGGTGACGTCCGGCCAGAAGCTGGTGCTGTTCATGTCCAGCGGATCGAGGAAGCGCTGCTGCACGAATTCCGCATAAGGCTGACCGCTGACGACTTCGATGATTCGTCCCAAGGTGTTGATACCCGTGTTGCTGTAGGCCCACTTGGCGCCGGGAGCGGAGACGAGCGGGGTGCGGCCCGAAAGGATCGCCATGGCGGCGAGCGGCACGGTGTCGTTGGGTTGATTCGCCGTCGTGGGCATCGCCGGGGAGAGTCCGCTGGTGTGCGTGAGGAGGTCGCGCACGGTGACCGGGCGCGGGGCCGGCACCAGCCCGGTGGGCGTGGCGAGTTGCTGACCTTTGAAGGAGCCCAGGTATTTTTCGACGGGATCGTCGAGGCCGACCTTGCCTTCCTCGACGAGCATGAGGACGCCCATCGCGGTGATGGGCTTAGTCATCGAGGCGATCCAGAAGAGCGAGTCCTTGCGCATCGGTCGACCGCTCGCGATGTCCGCCAAGCCGAAGGCTTCCAGCGCGACGACGCGGTCGGGTCCGACGACCATGGTGACGGCCCCGGCGAACTCCTGTTTCTCCTGGAGTTCCTGGAGGGCGAAGCTGAAGACGGCGTTGTTTTCCTCGAGGCTGACCTCCTCGCGGGCGGCGGGCTGCGCGCACCCGCTGGCGAAGAGGGCCAAGGCGAAACACGTGCAGGGCAGCAGGGCGGGGCGGCGCATGGGCGTAAGGTGGCCCTTCCCCGGCCGAGTTCAAGCGTCCTGTCGGCGGCCCTCGCCCATCCTTTACATTTGGGCGAACCGACCTTTAGTCCTAGCGTTCACATGCAACCTTCCCGGCTGAATTTCAAGTTGGAGGCGGTCGCCAGCGGCTCGCGGGCGCGCGCGGCGACTTTCCGGACGTTGCATAACGAGGTGAAGACCCCGCTGTTCATGCCCGTGGGCACGCAGGCCACGGTCAAGGCCCAGACGTTCGACACGCTCCTGGAATCGGGGTCGCAGATCCTGCTCGCGAACACCTACCACCTGTTGCTCCGCCCAGGTCCCGAGGTCTTCCGCCACTTCGGCGATATCCACCGTTTCACGGGCTGGGAGAAGTCGTTCCTGACGGATTCCGGCGGTTTCCAGATCTTCTCGCTGCCGCACTCCCGTTCCATCGAGGAGGAGGGGGCCGAATTCCGCAGCTACGTCGACGGCAAGAAGATCCTGCTCAGCCCCGAGGTCAGCATCGGCACACAGATGGCCATCGGGAGCGACATCATGATGGTGCTCGACCAGTGCATCCCGTCGACGGCCGACGAGGCCACGGCCCGGCGCGCGCTCGAGATCACGCAACGCTGGGCGGTCCGCAGCCTCAAGGCCCGCGGCGAGTCCCCGCAGTCGATGTTCGCCATCGTTCAGGGCGCCCTTTACCCGCACCTGCGCAAGCAGAGCGCGGATGGTCTGACCCAATTGCCGTTCGACGGGTTCGCCATCGGCGGCTTGGCCGTCGGCGAGGAGAAGCACCAGCGCGAGGATACCTGCGAGGTCGCCGCGGCCATGTTGCCGGCGGATCGCCCGCGCTACCTCATGGGGGTCGGGACGCCGCTCGACCTGCTCGAAGCCGTCCACCGTGGGGTCGATATGTTCGACTGCATCATCCCGAACAAGGTGGCGCAGTTCGGCACGGCGTTCACCTCGCGCGGGCTGCTGCAACTGCGCCGTTCGGTCTATAAGTTCTCCGACGAGAAGCTCGACCCGACCTGTCGTTGTCCGGTCTGTCAGAAGTATTCGCGCGGCTACCTCCATCACCTCACCAAGACGCAGGAGCCCCTGGGGTGGACGTTGCTGGGGCAGCATAACATCGCGTTCTACCATCAGTTGATGCGGGAAATCCGCCAGAGCATCCTCGAGGACCGTTTCCTCGCGCTCTACCACGAGAAGCGCCAGTTCCTGCAGGTCGAGGACATGGACCATCCGGCGGTGCCGCCCAAGGTCGGCAAGGAGCGCCGTCCGCGCACGCTGGGCAATTACACCGTGAACATCGCCGAGGCGGGTTTCGCCAGCATCCGGCAGGTGTCTTCCGGTGAAATCATGC
>CALQIY020000016.1 GCA_943330755.2 Opitutus sp. GAS368 | reverse complement strand
GCACAAACGCTTTTTTCTTGCACTGATGCCCGGGTGTTCCACTTTCCACCTTCCTTAGATTGCTCAGGTGGTGGAATGGCAGACACGCATGCTTGAGGTGCATGTGCCGTAAGGTGTCCGGGTTCAAGTCCCGGCCTGAGCACCAATTTAAAGCTGGCCCGGTTCAATTTTGAGCCGGGCCTCTTTTTTATTCCCTTAAGGCGGCTCCGCGGCAGGAATAGGGGCATGGCACCGCAGGACAAGATCGACGTTCTCATCCTTGGTTCAGGCGGCCGTGAGCATGCGTTGCTCAAGGCCTGCCTCCGGAGCCCCCGCGTCGGGAAGGTCCGCGTCGCGCCCGGCAACGGTGGCATGGCGCTCGAGGCCGAATGCCTCGAGGTCGACATCAACAGCGGCGCCGCGGTCCTCGACCTCGTCCGCCGCACGGGCACGCAGTTCGTCATCGTCGGCCCCGAAGTGCCCTTGGCCCATGGCGTCGTCGACGTCCTCGAAGCCGCGGGCGTGAAGGCCTACGGTCCCTTGCAGGCCGGGGCGCGCCTCGAAGCCAGCAAGGCCTTCAGCAAGGATTTCCTGTTCCGGCACAAGATCCCCACCGCGGCGGCCGAGACCTTCCGCTCCTTGGAACCCGCCTTGGCTTACGTCCGGCAGCAGCCCGTCCCCATCGTGATCAAGGCCTCGGGCCTGGCGGCGGGGAAGGGCGTCGTCATCGCGATGAACCACGCCGAGGCCGAAGCGGCTTTGCGCGACATGATGGAGACCAAGGTCTTCGGCAGCTCGGGCGACGAAGTCGTTATCGAGGAATTCATGCAGGGGGAGGAAGCCTCGATCATGCTCATGGTTTGCGGCGAAGAGTACCTCATGCTCCCGCCGAGTCAGGACCATAAACGCGTCGGCGAAGGCGATACGGGCCTGAATACGGGCGGAATGGGGGCTTATGCGCCGACGACCGTCGTCACCCCGGAAGTGGAGCGCCGTCTCCGCGAAGAGATCATCGTGCCCACCTTGCGTGGCTTGAAAGCCGATGGCATCGATTACCGCGGCACGCTTTACGTCGGCATCATGGTGACTGCGATCGGCCCGCGCGTGGTCGAATTCAACGTCCGCTTCGGCGATCCGGAGTGCCAGGTCCTCATGCCCTCGTTGGAGACCGATCCGGTTGAAATCATGGAAGCCATCGCCGCCGGCAACTTCCGTTCGGCCTCGGTGCGCTTGCGTCCGGGCTCGACGATCATCGTCGTCCTCGCCGCGGGCGGGTACCCGGGCGACATCCGCAAGGGCGACGTCATCACTTTGCCTACGCAGCTCCCGGCGGGCGTGGATATCGTCCATGGCGGCACCAAGCGCCTGCCGAATGGGGAGGTCGTGACCTCCGGCGGCCGTGTCCTCGGTGTGGTGGCCCATGGTGCGACGCTGGCGGAAGCGGCGAAAAAGGCCTATGCCGTGGTCCCGCAGATCCGGTTCACCGGCTGTCATTACCGCCGGGATATCGGCTATCGCCAGCTCCGTCGCGACGGGGCCGTCTGATTACGGGTTGAACCGACCGCCCGCCTCGACACCCTTTCGTCCATGCCTGTCGAACGCGATACCGTGACGTTTGTCTGCACAGGGAATACCTGTCGCAGTCCGATGGCGGAGGCGTTGTTGCGGGCGGCCTTGGCGAAGCGGGCAGGGGGGCTGGAAACGCTGAAAGTCGCCTCCTTCGGCTTGGCGGCGCATCCGGGTGATCCGGCTTCGCCTAATTCGGTCAAGACCATGCAACGCATCGGCCAGGACCTCAAAAGCCACCGGAGCCGTTTGCTCACGCAGGCGGATCTCGATCGGAGCATCGTGGTCTTTGGGATGACGGAGTCGCACCTGGCCGCCCTCCGCCAGCGCTTCGATGTTTTGCCTGAGCACGTCCTGCTGCTGCGGGATGTCCTGCCGGAAGGCGCGGACCGCAATATCCCCGACCCCTTCGGCGGCGGTTACCGCGATTACGAAGAATGCCGGGACTCGATGGTGGAAGCCATCCCGGCGCTGTTGGCCTACCTCAAACACCATTTCATCCGACCATGACCACTCCCTTGACCCTTTCCTTCGGCAGCGACCACGGCGGCTTGGCCTTGCGCCGCGACCTGATCGCCGCCTTGCGCGCCAAGGGCTACGCCATCCTCGACCGCGGCACCGAGACCGAGGCCTCCTGTGATTATCCCGACTACGCGCATGCCGTGGGGGCCGACGTGACCTCGGGTCGCGCGCGCTTCGGTTTCCTGGTCTGCACGACGGGCATCGGCATCTCCATCGCCGCGAACAAAGTCCCCGGTATCCGGGCCGCCCTGGTCCAGAGCGCCGACGCCGCCGAGCTGAGCCGACGCCACAATGACGCAAACGTCCTGTGTTTAGGGGCTAAATATGTCGATCTCCCCTTGGCGGTCGCTTGTGCCGAAGCCTTCTTGGCGGCCCAGTTCGAGGGCGGTCGCCATGACCGCCGCGTCGCCAAGATGGAGGCCTGTGGATAATTGCCTGCCTTTTCCGTTGTCACGCTTGCTTCCCCTTCTTTCACCTATCTCCCTATTCCCATGACTGCCATCAGCCGCACTCCTCTCGCCCAGCTCGACCCGGAAATCGACGCCCTCATCAAGGCTGAGCTCAAGCGCCAGCAGACGCACATCGAACTGATTGCTTCCGAGAACTTCACGTTGCCGGCGATCATGGAAGCGCAGGGCAGCGTCCTGACCAACAAGTACGCCGAAGGCTACCCCGGCAAGCGCTGGTACGGTGGTTGCGAACAGGTCGACAAGATCGAGCAATTGGCGATCGACCGCGCCAAGGCGCTCTTCGGTGCCGACCACGCGAACGTCCAGCCGCACTCGGGCAGCCAAGCCAACGCCGCCGTTTACTTCGCCAGCATCAAGCCCGGCGATAAGATCCTGACGATGAACCTGTCGCACGGCGGGCACCTCACGCACGGCAACTCCGCCAACTTCTCGGGCAAGCTCTACACCGCCGTCCATTACGGCGTCGGCGCCGATGGCCGCATCAACTATGATGAAGTCGCCGAGATGGCGGCGCGCGAAAAGCCGAAGATGATCACCGTCGGCGCCTCCGCTTATGCCCGCGAAATCGACTTCGCGCGCTTCGGCCAGATCGCCAAGGAAAACGGCGCGCTGCTCCTCGCGGACATCGCGCACATCGCTGGCCTCGTCGCGGCGGGCGTGCATCCCTCGCCGGTGCCGCATGCCGACTTCGTCACCACCACCACGCACAAGACCCTGCGTGGTCCTCGTGGCGGCCTCATCCTTTGCAAGGCCGAGCACGCCAAGGCCATCGACTCCGCGGTCTTCCCAGGTGCCCAAGGTGGTCCGCTGGAGCATGTCATCGCCGCCAAGGCCGTCTGCTTCGCGCAGTGTGCTAGCCAGGACTTTAAGGACTACGCTCGCCAAGTGGTGGCCAATTCCAAGGCCCTCGCTGACGCCCTCGTGGCGCTTGGCTTCGGCCTGATCAGCGGTGGTACCGATAACCACTTGAGCCTCATTGACTTGCGTAAGAGTCATCCGAATGTTTCCGGCAAGGATGCCCAGCTGGCGCTCGATGCAGCGCACATCACCACCAACAAGAACACCGTGCCGGACGAGACCCGCAGCCCCTTCCAGGCCAGCGGTATCCGCGTTGGCACGGCCGCCGTCACCTCCCGTGGCATGAAGGAAGCCGAAATGAAGGAGATCGCCAAGGCCATCGCCGTGGTGCTTTCGGACCCCTCAAATCCTGCCAAAATCGAGGAAGGTAAGGCGATTGCCTCGGCTTTGTGCGCTCGTTTCCCCTTGCCCTATTGAGTTTGTTCCGTTCTTTTTCGCTTTCATTCCCTTTTAACCCACCTATTCTTAATAGCCTACCCCAATCACCCCATGAATACCCCTACCCGTAACCGCAAAGGCTTCACGCTCATTGAGCTGCTGACCGTTATCGCGATCATCGGCATCCTGGCCGCCGTCCTCTTTCCTGGCGTTCAGGGCGTCATGAAGCGCGCCAAGCAGTCCACCGCCCAGACCAAGGTGCGTAATATCGCCCAGGCCTACATCGCCTTCGCCTCGACGGGCAACAAGTTCGTCAAGCAGGGTGCTTGGAGCCTCACCGCTCCGACCCAGGCCAACTCGGTCGCCGATTTCGGTGCCGTCCTCTCCTACAACGGCAGCTTGAACGCCGCTGAACTCTGGTACGTCGAAGCCGACCAGCTCAACGAATCCGCTGCCTTCCCGAAGCAGGTCCTCATTGGCGCCACCGGCAGCCAGACGGTTGACCCGAACTTCGCCACCGGCTCCGTGCAGTACGGCTACCACTCCTGGACCACCTTCGTCCCGACCCCTCGCAACATCGACGAAAAGATCCCTCTCTTCTGGTCCCGTGGTCTGACCACCGCCGGCAAGTGGGACAACACCACCGGTGTTTGGGGTGCTGAAGGCGGCCACGTCGCCTTCGGCGACTCGCACGTCAGCTGGTTCCAGGACACCGCTTCGGATGACACCAAGTTCGTCTCCAAGAAGTCCGCTGGTACGATGTCCGCCAACTGGCAGGACGCCGTCTCGGTCGGCACGGTGACCGAACTGAAGTCCAAGTAAGCGACTTTGGTTTCTGCGAAAAGCCCCGGGCCACCGGGGCTTTTTTGTTTTCGGAACCTAACCACATAGGCATTGTTGGCACTTCATGACGGCCCTGCGCACATGGATCGACGCTTGTCGGCCGAAGACTTTGGTCGCGGCGGCCGTGCCTGTCGCCTTGGGCGGGGCCGTCGTCGCCCGCGTCCACGGGCCGGGCCTCTGGACCGAACTGGGCTTTGCGTTGGTCCTGCTGAGTTGCTTGCTCTTCGCGCTGTGCGTGCAGGTCGCGTGCAACTTCGCCAATGATCTTGGGGATACCTTGCGCGGGGCGGATACCGCCGCGCGGGTTGGGCCCCGGCGGGCCGTCGCCAGCGGTGACATCACGCCAGCGCAGATGAAGCGCGGCATCTGGGTCGCTTGTCTGCTGGCACTCGTCGTCGGTAGTCCCGTCGGCCTGCTTTCCCCTTGGTTGGCCTTGGCCGGGCTGCTCGCGGTCGCCTGCGCCTTGGGTTATACGCTCGGTCCGTTCCCCTTGGCCTATAATGGGCTGGGCGACGTCTTCGTCGTCGCCTGCTTCGGGGTGCAGGCGACCGCGCTGACGGCGTGGGCCGTTTGCCAATCCTCTTCGGGTGGGGTGGGCGATTGCCACTGTAATGACCTTTCCATGCCATGGCTGGCCGCGCTGCTCGCGGGTTTGGGGCTGGGCCTGTTGGCCGATAACATCCTCGTCGCGAACAACGCCCGCGATTACGAAACCGACCAGGTGGCCGGGAAGCGCACGACCGTGGTCCGCTTCGGACGGGGCTTTGCCCGTGGTTTGCATGCGGTCAATCTGTTCGGAGGATTGGCCTGCCTGGCGCTCGTCTTCGGTTGGCTGCCCTTGCTGGTCTTGCCGTGGGCGGTCTGGCAGCATGTCGGCTTCCGCAAAGCCGCGGGGCCGGCGGATTTCGTGCCTTTCCTTGGCCAAGCGGCGGGGTTGTTGCTCGTGGCCGGTGCCCTGTGCGTAACTGCCTCTTGCCTTGGCCTGACACCTGCGGGAATCTGGTTCCTGCGATGAAAGCCCCCGAGTCACTCGCCAGCCAGCTTGAGGCCCTCGTCAACGCGGGCGCCCGCCCGTCGTGGGACGAGTATTTCATGGCCACCGCCGTCTTGGTCAGCTCGCGCTCCAGTTGCGAACGCCTGCACGTCGGTTGCGTCGTCGTCTCCACCGGCAAGCATCCCAATCGACTCGTCGCCGCGGGCTATAACGGCTTCCTGCCGGGCACGCCGCACGACTCCAAGATTCGCGACGGTCACGAGCAGGCCACCGTGCATGCCGAGCAGAACGCCGTCGCCGATGCCGCCAAGCGTGGCGTCTCGCTGCAGGGTACGGTCTGCTACGTCACCCATTTCCCGTGCGTGAACTGCGCCAAGATCCTGGCCGCCGCCGGCATCACCGAGGTGCGTTACCGGCACGACTACAAGAATGACCCGCTCGTCGCGGAGTTGTTCGCGCAGGCGGGGGTCGCCGTCACGAAGTTGGTCGGCTGATGGCCGGCAAGTTCCAGTCGATCGCGGGACGCGTGCTTGTCTCGCACCCGTTGCAGCGGGACGAAAACTTCTGTGAGACCGTTGTCCTGATCCATACGCACACCGCGAAAGATGGCGCCATGGGCGTGATCTTGAATCGGCCCATGGGCCAATACCTCGGTCAAGTGCAGGCGGAGTTCTGCGCGGGGCCGCTCACGGGCGTGCCGATCCACGTCGGCGGACCCTGTTCGGCGGATCGCATGGCGTTGGGTGGGTGGAAATTCGCCGCGCGCGGGCCGGCGGCGATCCGCTTCGGCATCAGCCGCGAAGAGGCCGAAGTCTTGGCGGAGCGGGGCGAGTACCGCCTGTTCGCCTATGTGGGCTATGCGGGGTGGTCGCCGGGGCAACTGGAGCGTGAACTCCGCCTGAATGCCTGGGTGGTGTGCCCGTTTGAACGCGCCACCGCGCAACTCACCGAGCAGGCCTATTGGAAGGGCTTGCTGGCGCGGCATCGGCCGGACCTCCGGCTCGTGCTCGATTCGCCCGAGAACCCGGGGAACAACTGATCAGCGCGTCCCGGTCAGCAAGATGTCCACGTTGCGGATCAGCGTTTCGCTGGGCATCTTGGCGTCGGCGGTGATCATCTTGCGCTGGACTAACTGAGTCCGGAATTTCTGGTCGAGGGCCACGTAGCTCCAGACGCCTTTCGGGAGCTGTTGGCTCTCGGGCGGCAGGGCGGTCCAGCGCTTGGGCAGGCCGTGCCAGGTGAACTCGACATACCAACCGGCGGCCTTGGTCGGGTCGCTCCCGGGGGCGAGCAGGCCGGGGTAACGGAGGACGAAATCGGGCGGGCGCTTGGTGCGCATCGTCACGGCGAGGGCCGTGGGCAATTGCCGGACCGTGTCGAGGAGGTTGACCGACGAACGGGCGAGGACGGGCAACGGGTCGAAGCCGGCGAGGTTCTGGCCGTTCCAGATTCCATGTTGGTTCGGGGAGCCGCGGTGATCGGGTTGGACATTGTACCAATTGCCGAAGTTCGCCGAGAGCATCACGCCGATCTCGAAATGCAGGTGCGAGCGTTCCTTCGGGATGGCGGTGGGGCTGGTGGACGTGTGGCCCATCGTCGCGATCGCCGCCCCCTTCGGCAGTTTGTCGCCGACCTTCAGCGTTTTCTCGATGGACGCCAGATGGGCGTAGAGCGTGTAGACGGGCAGTTCGGCCTCGGGGTGATACAGGATCACGTATTTGCCGTACGGCCCGTTGAGTTCTTGGTTGATGTAGGCGACGCTGCCTTTCATCGCGGAGAAGACGCGGTCGAGCGGTTCACCGTTCGGGCCGCGGGCGCTGGGGCGGATGTCGACCCCTTCGTGGAAGCGCTGCTGGTCGTCGCGGACCATGCCGAACAGCGCCGACTCGGGCTTGCCCGAAACCGTGGGCTGGGCGTAGTCCTCGATGGAACGGAGGGTCGTCCGATCCATCGAAGTGGGCCAGACGATTTCGGTGGCCCCGAGCGGGCCGGTTAGGAGCAGGCAGAGGAGCGTGCTGAGGCCGCGGCTCACTTTTGCTCGAGTTCCTTGCGGATGATGAGCGTGGAGGCGTTCAGCTTATCGCTCAGGAAGAGGGCCGCTTCGCGGCTGGTCATGCCCGTTTGCTCGACGGCGAACATGAGCTTGCCGTCGTTGATCTGCTGGTCGATGGGCAGGATGCCCACGGCGGTGTCGTTCACCACCAGGACGAGGTTCTTGCCGCGTGCTTGGCGGGAGATGTCCATGATGTTGCGGGCCGCGGACGTGTTCACGTGGACGAGCAGGTAGACTTGGCGGAGGTCGCTGGGGCCGGCTTCGACGACGGTCGTGCTCAGGAGGTCCTCCGCGAGGGTGAGCTCCTTCGTCATGATCGGGATGGTGATGCCGCTGACGGGCAGCTTGACGTTCTTGCGCATCGTCAACGTCGTCGAAGCCGGGGCTTCGACGTAGATGGAGGCGATGTGCGTGACCTTGTCGGTGGCGCAACCCACGAGGGCGAGGACGGCCACCAGGAGGCTGACGGGACGGAGGAATGACATAAGATTAGCCGACGAGCATTTCCAAGGCCGTGCCGACCTGCAGCAGGTGGCTTGGCTGGAGGTCCAAGGCGGGGACGAGGAAAGTCTGCTTCGAGGAAGCGTGTTGATAGGGGGTCATGCCCTTGTCCGCCGGACCCATGGCGCGGATGATGCGCTTGCGTTCGAGGAGCATGGCGAGGATGTGCTTGAGCACTCCCTTGTCTCCGCTGGGGTCCGCGGCGTCGTCGTAGAGCGAAAGGAAGAACTCTTCGCGCGAGGCCAGCAACTGGGCGCGGTGGGCTTGTTCCTCTTCATTGCGTTCCTTGACCTCACGGGTCCAGCGACCCAGCAGGAGGCCGTTCGGGGTGAAGTTGTTGGCGTGATCCTTGAGGACGTCGGCGCGCTCGATGTTGCCGCCCAGCGGCTTGAAGACGACGCACACGACGGTGTCGCCGACGTGAAGTTCCTGGCCGGAGGCGGCACAGGTGCGAGCAATAGGTTTAACCTGCCAATCCATGCCGACAAAATGAGGCTAGGCGGTAGGGCGGGGCAATCCCATTCCCCTCACAGGCCGGCGACTTAGGCGCCGGCCCCGGAACCGCTCCCTGACGCCTGCTGGGCGGCGATGGTTTGGGCTTGGGCGGCCGTGAGGTTCGCGGGTGCGCCCGGGGTGGTCAGCGAGGCGATGCCATAGCCGAGGCCTTTTAAAGGGTTATGCCAGAGGAGGCGCCCGGTGGAAAGTTCGAGGCAGTAGAGTTCGCCGCCGGCATGGGCGAAGACCTGTAGCCCGTCGACGTGCAGGGTGACGAATGAGACGCCTAAGCCCGAACCTTTGAGCTGCGTCGTCCAAACGATGCCGCCGTTCTGGCGGTCGATGGCGCTGACGGAGTTCTTGGCGCCGAGCAGGAGTAAGTGGGCCGGGTTCATGGCCCTACCTTACGGGTCTATCCCGCCGGGGAAAGGCGGAAGCATGGGTTTACGGCTGACTCGCCGGTATCCTTGGGCAAGGTGTTCCCCATGTCCGAAAGCCCCGTCCCGCACTTGGCCCTGCTCGTCGTCGATGTACAGCCGACCTTCCTCAAGGCGATGCCCGACGCGGAGGCGTTCTTGCGCCGGTGCGCCTTGGCGGTGGGGGCGGCCAAGTTGCTCGGCATCCCGGTGTTCTTCACCGAGCAGGTGCCCGCTAAACTGGGTGGCACCCACCCCGACCTCCGGCAGGCGGCGGGCGAGTCCGCGGTGGTCGTCGGCAAGTCAGCCTTCTCCGCGTTGGCGGGGCCCGAGCTCGGGGCGGCCTTATCCGACCGAGGCATCAACAATCTGCTCATCTGTGGATTGGAAGGCCCGGTCTGCGTTTACCAAACCGCGGTCGATGCGCTCCGCTTGGAGATGGGTGTGACGTTGTTGGCCGACGCCATCACGGCCCGTCGTCCGGTCGATCAGGAAACCTGTTTCTCGATGCTGCGTCAGCACGGCGTGACCATCTTGCCGGTCGAAACGGTCTTCTACGCGATGGTCCGCGATGCGCAGGCGCCCCACTTCAAGGCCTTCACGGAACTCGTGAAGCAAGGTTGAGGTCTTCGGCTCAGGTTTCTTCCACCGTCAACGACGGGGCGGGCGCTGCCGCGGTCCCGGTCGGCAAACCGCGGTCGGCCCAAGCGGCGAAGGCGATCATGCCGGCGTTGTCGCCGCAATGTTTCGGCTCGGCGATCAGCATCGGCAGGCCGCGTTGCAGCGCGACATTCGTCAGCCGTTGCCGGAGCGTCCGGTTATTGGCCACGCCCCCGGAGAGGCCAACGGACCTGTAGGCCCCGCGGTCGAGCGCGGCCCCGGCCTTGGCGACCAGCTGTTCGATGATGGCGTGTTGGTAGCCGGCGCAGAGGTCGGGCAGGTCGGCGGCGAGTTCCGCGTCGGACATCTTTTCGAGCTGGTAGCGCAGGGCGGTCTTCAGGCCGGAGAAACTCATGCGGAGGTCCGCCTTCTCGGGGATGCCGCGCGGGAAGACATATTTGCGCACGTCGCCCCGGGCGGCGTGTTGTTCGATGAGGGCGCCGCCGGGGTAGGGAAGCCCCAGCAGCTTCGCTCCCTTGTCGAAGGCTTCGCCGGCCGCATCGTCGACCGTGCGGGCGACGACGGTGACCTTGAGGTCGGTGTCGAGGCGCACGAGCAAGGTGTTGCCGCCGGAGATGATGATGCCGAGGTGCGGGAGCAGGTCGGCCCGGGCGGCGAGAAAGGCCGCGGGGTTTTGCGCGTGCAGGCCGATGAAGGGCGAGTGGACGTGTCCGCGGAGGTGGTTCACGCCGACGAGCGGCTTGCCGGTGGCCAGGGCCAAGGCGCGCGCGAGGCTGACGCCCATGGAGAGGCAGGGTAGGAGCCCTGGGCCACGCGTCACCGCGATCGTCGACACGGCGGCGAGTTCGCTCCGGTAATCCGCGAGCAGCAAGGGCAAGGCCGACAGGTGCATCCGGCTGGCGAGCTCGGGCACGACCCCGCCGAAGCGGACGTGGGCTTCGGCCTGTGAGCTGATGACTTCCCGGCGCAGGCCCGCGGCCGGCTCGAACAAGGCGAGCGCGGATTCGTCGCAGGAACTCTCGATCGCGAGGATCATCGGGTTGGAGTCAGGCCATTTCCGGGGTTGGCTCAACCTCGTTTCGTCTGGCGCTCAGGAAAAGAGCCTTCCACGCTGGGGACATGGACGCCCTGGCCCGCCATGCCGCGATCGTGGACGTGCTTCGCCGCGAAGCCCGCGGTGGGGTCGTGCCGTTCGTTCGCTTGGTGGCGGCGGCGCTGTATGCGCCTGGGCTGGGCTATTACGTCAGCGACCGCCCGCGCGTCGGCAAGGCCGCCGGCACCGACTTCACCACCGCGGCGGCGCTGGGCCCGATGTTCGGCGAATTGATCGCCGCGGCGGCGCGGACTTTGGTCGGCGACCTCTCGACGCACACGCTTGTGGAGGTCGGGGCCGAGCCCGGGCAGGCCCATTTCGCCGGTGTGGCCCGCGACTTCGCTGAAGTCCGGACCTTCCGCGTCGGTGATGCGCCCGCGTTGCCGTCGTCGACGGTGCTCGTCGCCAACGAACTCCTCGATGCGCAGCCCTTCCACCGCTTCGTGGTGCAAGGCGGCGCGTGGCGCGAACTCGGCGTCCGGGTCGATGGTGCGGAACTGACGGTGGAGGCGTTGGCGGATTTCTCGAGTCCCGTCGCGGCCGCCTTCGCGGCGTCGTTGCCTTTGGCATCCGAGGGGTGGTTGCTCGACGTGCCGTTGGCGGCGGAAGCTTTGCTGGAGCGATTGCTCGGCGGCGGTTGGCGCGGTGCGGTGATCCTCTTGGATTACGGCAAGACCATCGCCCAGTGCCTCGAGGGTTCGCCGGCCGGCACCGCGCGGGCTTACCGCAGCCATCAACTCTCGGGCGCGATCCTTGAGAACCTTGGGTCGCAGGACTTGACCTGCCACGTCCTCTGGGACCGCTTGGAGCCGATCTTGGGTGGGCATGGTTTCCGCTCGGTTCGCCTGGAACGGCAGGAGGCCTTTTTCGTGAAGCACGCCGGTGCGGCGATGGAACGCATCATGACCACGGGAGACAGCGAGGCGACGGGGCGCTTGCGGGCCTTGACGCATCCGGCCCATTTCGGGGGTAAATTCCAAGTCCTTTCGGGAATTCGCTGATTTCGGAGCCCTTCGGGCAAGTTTTTTGAAGCCATCCTCGACCTCGGGGGAACATCCCTTTTTCTGGGGTGACTCCCCGTTATCCCCATGAGGTCCCCATCGTTTCTTCTCGCATCCCTTTTTGTCGGCGCCGCTGCCTTGCAGGCCGACGTCAAGGTCATCCAAGCCTTTGAAGGCGATGGCTTCGATAGCTGGCAGACGACGGGTACGGCCTTCGGCCTGGCCCCGGTCGCGGGCAAGGTCGATGGCGTGAATGGTGAGTTCCGCAACTACGGCGGCAACGCCTTGGTCACCTCGGGTCATGGCGGCGATGCCGCGACCGGGACCCTGACCTCGCCGGACATCCTGCTCACGCATCCTTTCCTGGGATTCCTCATCGCGGGTGGCAGCCATCCGGGGAAGACCGCCGTGCAGTTGCTCATCAACGGCAAGGTCGTCCGTGAAGCCGTGGGCAAGAACGGCCTCACGTTGGCCGAGGTCGTTTGGGATATCGCTGAATTCAAAGGCAAGAAAGGCGTCATCCGCATCGTCGACGCCGAGGTTGGCGCTTGGGGCCTCATCGCCGCCGACCACTTCCTGTTATCCTCCGACAACAAGCCGAAGTTCTCTTCGGGGGGCCGTCCCAAGCCCAAGGCCGACAATAACCTCGTCCGCGTGGCGGGCGAAGGCAGCGCCGCCGTCGTGCCTGGTACGACCTTCAAGGTCACCGCTGGCCACAAGGAAACCGGCGTGACTTCGCCCACGGCGATCGCCTTCGCCAACGACGGCAGCCTGTACGTCGCCGAGACGCACCGCTTCCGCTTCGGCGTGGAGGATGACCGCAACAACCTCTTTTGGTATCACGACGACCTGGCGGCCAAGACGACCGCCGACCGCTTGGCGCTCCACCAGAAGTGGGCCGGCAAGAAATCCCTCGAATGGATGACCGCGAAGTCGGAGAAGATCCGCTTCCTGACCGACGAACAGGCCGACGGGGTCTTCGCCAAATCGAAGCTGTTCGACGAGAAGTTCAACGACGTCCTGGATGGCACGGGCGCCGGGGTCATGGCGTGGGACGATAACGTCTACTTCGCCTGTATCCCGCGCATCTGGATGCTCCAGGACACGAAGCAGGACGGCACGGAAGGCCAGCGCAAGGTCCTGCAGGATGGCTTTGGCGTGCGCATCTCCCTTTCCGGCCACGACATGAACGGCTTCGCCATCGGCTACGACGGCCGAGTTTGGGGGACCATCGGCGATCGCGGTTTCAACTTCACCACCAAGGAAGGCAAGAAGTACGACTCGCGCAACCGCGGCGCCGTCTTCCGCTTCGAGCCCGATGGTTCCAATTTCGAAGTCGTGCACTTCGGCCTGCGCAACCCGAAGGAGATCGCCTTCGACGATTTCGGCAACGGCATCTCCGTCGACAACAACTCCGACCAAGGCGACCAAGCCCGCGTCGTCTATGTCGTCGAAGGCGCGGACTCTGGTTGGGAAATGGAGCATCAGGCGATGCACACCTTCCACCGCGAGATCGGCCTCGAGCAGCGTCCGCCGTCCCGCTGGATGACGGAAAAAGTCTGGGAGCTGCAGAACCCCGTGCAGCCGGCCTTCATCATCCCGCCGACCGCCTATCTGAGCTCGGGCCCTTCCGGTCTGACCTACCACCCCGGGGCCGGTTACCTCGAAGCCGAGGCCAAGCATTTCCATATCTGCGATTACCGTGGTTCCGCGGGCGCCTCCGGCATTTGGTCCTTCAAGGTCGAGCCTGCGGGCGCCGGCATGAAGATGACCAGTTCCCACCAGCTGCTCTGGGGCGTCGCGGCGACCGACATCGAGTACGACTGGAAGGGTCGCCTCGTGGTGTCCGACTTCATCACCGGTTGGGAATCCCACAACGCCGGCCGCATCGTCACGCTGTCCGCCGACAAGATGATGAAGCCGGCGGCCGCGGCCACGGTGGCTAGCCTGATGAAGGAAGGTTTCGGCAAGCGCAGTTCCGCCGAACTCGCCAAACTCCTCGCCCATGACGACCAGCGCATCCGGCTCCGCGCCCAAATCGAACTGACCCGCCGTCCCGACGCCGCGGACCGCTTGGAAGCCGCGACGAAGTCCGCCAATCCCCTGGAGCGTGTCCACGGCATCTGGGGGCTGGGTATCCTCGCCCGTCGCGGCGCGGCGATCTCGCCCAGCGAAGCCTTCAACGGTCAGTCCACGCCGATCGCGCCCTTGGCGGACCGCGTCGCGGCCGCCCAGCGCCTCGTGCCCTTGCTCAGCCACGCCGACGCCGAGGTCCGCGCGCAAGCCATCCGCGTCCTCCAGGAAAGCCCGCTGAAGGGCAACGAACTCCCGCTCGGCAGACTCATCCTCGACCCCTCGCTCCGCGTCCGTTCCTTCGCCGCCATCGCCGCCGGTCGCCTCGCCGCCGATAAGCACCTGCCCGAAGTCCTGACCATGCTCCGCGAGAACGCCGATAAGGATCCGGTGCTTCGCCACGCGGGGTCTTTCGCCATCGACCTGATTTGCCAGACCCCGGCGTCCTTCGATGCCGTGGCCAAGGATGCCAACGCCTCGGTCCGCCTCGCCGCGGTGATCGCGCTCCGCCGCCGGCTGGACCCGTCCGCCGCCCGCTTTGTGAACGATGCCTCCACGGTGGTCGCGGATGAAGCGGTTCGCGCCGTCCATGACCTCGCGCTCGAGCCTGGCCGTCCCGCGGTCGCCGCGCTCTTGGATACGCGCGACAAGCGCGCATGGACGCCCTTCATGCTCCGTCGCCTCGTCCACAGTGCCTTCCGCCTCGGCGGTGAGCAGAACGCCGCCCGCGTCGTCGGTGTCGCCGTCGACGAGAAACTACCTGAGGAAGTCCGCGGTGAGGCCCTGCGCCTGCTCGCCCAGTGGGCCAACCCTTACCCGGTCGACCAGTCGACCGCCCACTGGTCGCCGCTGCCCGCCCGTGACTCGAAGGAAGTCCGCGCCAGCCTGACCGCGGCCCTGCCGCAGTTGCTCAAGGGCGACTCGGACACCTTGAAGGCCGCCTTGGAGCTCGTGACGCTCTTCCAGCTCGACGTGGCTTCCTTGCCGGTGGATACGCTCACCACGTTGGCCGCGAACCAGAAGTTGAGCGGGTCGGCCCGCGCCAAGGCGCTGGAAATGCTCCTGGCCCGCAAGCCCGCCAATGCCGTCGAGCTCGCCGATAAGTATGCGAAGGATGCCAAGGACGAGGTCGCCATGATCGCCATCGGTGAACTCGCGCACCGTAATCCTGCGCAGGGCCTCGTCGAACTCTCCAAGGCCGCCAAGAACGGCTCGCCCGCCCGTCGGCAAGGCGCTTGGAAGGCCCTCGCCAAGCTGCAGGCTCCCGGCGTCGAAGCCCTCTTCACCGAACAGCTCTCCGCCCTCGGTGCCGCCAAGGGCGTCTCGCCCGCCGCCATTGAGCTCATGGAAGCCGCTGCGGCCCGTCCGGAAGCCGCGGTCAAGGATGCCTTGGCTAAGCTGAAGAGCACTTTGGCCGACCCCAGCAATGCCTTGGCCAAGTGGATGCCGGCCCTCGAAGGCGGCGATGCCGCCCATGGCTTCGCGCTCTTCCAAGCCTTGCCGGCTGGCCAGTGCCTCCGTTGCCACCGTGCTTCGGCGGACTCGCATGCTGCCGGTGGGGAAGCTGGGCCCAACCTCGCGGGCATCGCCAAGCGTGGGGATCGCCGCTACCTCCTCGAATCTGTCGTGCAGTCTTCGGCCGTCGTTGTTTCCGGATACGGCACCGTGAACATCGACCTCACCAACGGCGGTGCGCTCACCGGCACGCTCCTGCAGGAGAAGCCCGATTTCGTCGATGTCGACGTCGCGGGCAATCGCTGGCGCATCGCCCGCAAGGACATGAAGGCCATGACCGCCCCGGTCTCGGGCATGCCGGCCTTGGACGGCGTCCTCACCCTCAATGAAGTCCGCGACCTCGTCGCTTGGCTCGCCACGCTCGACAAGGGTGCCGCCGTGACGAAGGCGCCTGAGCCCAAGCCGCTGGACATCGCGACCATCAAGCCCGTGGTCCATGCCGAAGGCATCGACCCGGCCGTCATGGCCCTGGGCAAGCAACAGTTCGCCATGTGCTCGGCCTGCCACGGCCCGAACGCCGAAGGTGGTCCGATTGCGCCGCCGCTGGCCCGGTCGAACTGGGTCAATGGCCCGGTGGAGAACCTCATCCGCATCCAGCTGCGCGGGCTGCAGGGTCCGATCACCGTCTCCGGCAAGGAGTATAAGCTTCCGGGCCCCATGCCCGCGCAGGCCTATCAGACCGACGAACAGATCGCCGCGGTCCTGACCTACGTCCGGAACAGCTTCGGCAACACCGCCGCGCCGGTGAAGCCTGAGCAGGTCAAGGCCCTCCGTGGCGAAGTCGGCAAGCCGATGCTGACCGAGGCGGAACTCGTCCCGGCGAAGTAAGCCGCGAGTAGGATAAAGCCAAAGGCCGGACGGAGGGAACTCCGCCCGGCCTTTTCGTTTCCGTCCGTTGATCTTACTTCCTGATCCTGACTTCGAGGAGGCGCTCGCCCTTTTCGTCGCGTAGGCTTACGCCGCGGAGGTCTTGGGCGGAGACGATGATCGCCGCTTGTGGTCGGGTCGTGAAGGTCTGCTTCGCGCCGCGGATGACCCGAACCTCCGCATGGAGGTGGCCGTTGGTCAGGCGCACGCCGGTGAACAAGATCGTCGTGTCCACATCGGTTTCCGGCAGCGTGTGCAGGAGCACGTATTCCTGGGGGAACTTCGGCGTCACCGCATTCTGGCCATTCAGCGGAGCGGGGTGGAAAGTCGCCGCAAAGTCCGCTTCGGTGCTGATCAGTTTGGTCACGGGCTTATCGGCCTTCAGCGTCACGAAGAAGCGCTCCAAGGACCGGTGGGTGAAGGCGCGGAGCGTGCCGGTTTCGGTGGCTTGGAGCGAGATGAGTCCGGCTTGGCCGTTCGGCAGGATGCCGACTTCGGCGAGGAGCTGGCCCTTGTTGCGGAGCTTTTCCCACTCCAGCCCCGTGCCTTCGGCGACGTAGTAGGACTCGATGCCGGCGCGGACGTCGGTCCCCCACGCCCAGTTGCTCTGGCCGAAGCGGGTCTGCAGGAACGGCCCGGAAGTCGGACGCTTCAGGGTGGGTTCGCCGTAATCCGCGATGCCATCGACACCCTTGCGGAGCGGGATGAAGATGCGCGTGTCCTTGGGCAACATGTAGGAAAGCGACTCATCCGGTTCGGTCGCCAGGGCAGGGTTCAATTCCTTCCACTCCTTGACAAGGTCACGCCGCTGGCTGTCCGTGAGGTTTTGGAATCCATAGCGCAGGATCACATAATCGCCCTTCATCAGGTCGCGCGGGTCGACGGGTTCGCAGCGCAGCAGGAAACGTTCGCCCGAGGCTTGGGGTCGGCTGTGGTTGTAGACCATCCATCCGAGCACCGCGAACTGCAGGGCCAAAGCCCCGAAGACGAGTGGTCGTTGGATGGCGTTGAGTTTGGCCACCCAGGGTTCGAGCCAAGCCGGACGGAAGTCGGGCATCTCTTCGGTGATTTCGGCCTCGCGCGGTTGGCGCCAGACCATCGCCAGACCGAACAGAACCAGCCCGATGAACGAGAAGATCCCGGCCATGCCGAGGTAGCCCAGATCCTTTTCGATGTCGACATAGCGCCAGGTGAGCCAAGCCAGGAAGACGAGCGCGCCGTAGGCGTAGGGGCGTAGGCGCTTCTCGCCGAGCCCTTGGCGGATGAGCGTCACGGCCAGCAAGAGCGTCGTCACATTGGCGATCGCCACGATGAGCACCCAGAGCGAGTCGCGCTGTTTGAATTGGTCGACGCTCAGGCTACCTAGCAGGCTGCATCCGAGCGCCAGCAGCGAGACCAGTCCGAGCCAAGCCGCATGGCTGTCTTGCCGTTGGCGGGCGCGCACGATGGCCCAGACGGCCAGGCCAGCCGTCAGGGTCGAGAAGACGAAGTCATGCCGCAGGAAATATTCGGCGAAGCCGCGGTAGTTGGAGCCATCCAGCCGGCCAAGGGCGAGCGTGACGAAACCGACGCCGAGCGTACCGATGAAGCGGAAGCCGCGGCCGCGCGGGTCGCCGGTGGGGTGGAGGGCCGCCAAGGCCAGCGGGAGCACGAAGAGGTGGGCCGGGGTATGGAAGCCTGCGAACATGAACCACAGGAACAGCGTCGACCACGCCAACGCGCCCGCCAGCGCGGGGCGGGCGCGGCGGTAGGCCGCGAGCGCCGACGGGATGAGCAGCAGCAGGAACGTCGCGCGTTCCCAGTGGTAGAGCGCCGTCGAGCGCCAGGCGTAGTGTTCGGTCTCCATCGACAGCCAAGTCCCCGCCAGCGCGATGACCAGGAGGTGGAGTACGGTTGCGTCGAGCAGCAGCGCGAACGGAATCGTGAACACGCACCAAGCCAGGATCGCATCGGGCGCGTGGGCGTCGAGGTGGTAGATTTGGCCGATGAGCGCGATGCCGCCGCCGTACATCAGGCAGCCCAGCAGGTGGCCGATGATGGCGCTTCGTTCTTGGCCCTTGAGGAAGAAGTAAATTCCCGCGCCTTGGATGACCGCGAGCGCCGAGAACACGATGGCCAGTTGGCCTTCGCGGGAGAAGTCGGCCCAGTTATGGCTGATGACCAGGAAGAGCGCGGCGCCGAAGAGCAGGACTGCCAGCGTGCGGAGCGCGAAGGCGAGGGCGCCGGAGTCGGCGCTTTCCTCCGGGTAACGGTTCAGGATGCGTTCCCGTTGGCCGGCGTCGATGAGGCCATCGGAGTTCCAGGCGGCGGATTCCTTGGCCAGCCATTCACGGAAACCTTTAGGGAGGGACATGGGGGGGAAGATAAGGAGGGAGGGGGTTGGGGGGAAGGGGGATTTAGGGGATAGGGGGATTGGGGATAGGGGATGGCGGTTGGGGGTTGGCGGTTGGGAAGATGCCAAAGACAAAGGGGTCGTGAGGGTGGAATGGCGGGGAGGTCGAGGGGGTGCGGCGAAGCCGCAGGAATCATCCCGGTTCCCGGTCCCCCTTTTCAGCATACGGGATAGGGGATAGGGGATGGGGGATGGGAAGTCGCCAAAGGCAAGGGGTCGTGAGGGTTTCATTCCTCTGCTAACCGCCAAACGCTATCCCCCAACCGCTCGTTGGTTGCCGTCTCTCGTCACCCAACAAAAAGCCCCGGCGGGTGCCGGGGCTTCGTTCGGGAGGAAACGGACGCCTTAGGCGACCGTGACTTCCTTGTTCAGGTAGACGTCCTGAATGGTGTGCAGGAGCTTGGCGCCTTCTTCGATCGGACGCTGGAAAGCCTTGCGGCCCGAGATGAGGCCTTGGCCACCGGCGCGCTTGTTGATGACGGCCGTCTTGACGGCTTCCGCGAAGTCGTTGCTGCCGGAAGGACCACCGGAGTTGATGAGACCGATGCGGCCCATGTAGCAGTTGGCGACTTGGTAGCGGGTGAGGTCGATCGGGTGGTCGGAAGCGAGGTCGGTGTACATGCGCTTGTCGATCTTGCCGTAGGACGACTCGGTCTGCTGGATGGCGAGGTAGCCACCGTTGTTCTCGGGGAGCTTCTGCTTGATGATGTCAGCGCAGATGGTGACGCCGAGGTGGTTGGCCTGGCCGGTGAGGTCGGCGGACACGTGGTAGTCCTTGTCCTTCTTGAAGGCGTTGTTGCGGGTGTAGCACCAGAGGACGGTGGCCATGCCGAGTTCGTGGGCCTGCTGGAAGGCGGTCGAAACTTCGATGATCTGGCGGTTGGTCTCGGGGGAGCCGAAGTAGATGGTCGCACCGACGGCGGCGCAGCCCATGTCGGCGGCCTGCTTGAGCGTGCCGTACATCACTTGGTCGCCGATGTTCGGGTAGGTGAGCAACTGGTTGTGGTTGATCTTCACCATGAAGGGAATCTTGTGGGCGTAGCGGCGGGAGACGCTGCTGAGGACGCCGAAGGTCGAGCAGACCGCGTTGCAACCGCCTTCGATGGCGAGCTTCACGATGTTCTCACCGTCGAAGTAGATCGGGTTCTTGGCGAACGAAGCGCCGGCGGAGTGCTCGATGCCTTGGTCGACCGGGAGGATGGAGACGTAGCCGGTGTTGGCGAGGCGGCCGGAGCCGTAGAGACGCTGCAGGTTGGCGAGCACGCGGTTGTTGCGGTCCGACGGCGCGAAGGCGTGGTCGACCCAATCGGCGCGGGGCAGGTGGATCTGCTCCTTCTTGATCTTCGGGTTGCTGAATCCGAGGAGGGATTCCGCATCGTTGCCGAGGAGTTTCTGGATTTCGCTGTAGTTGCTCATGGTGCTAGGAAGTGGGTGGGTCCGTCGATACGAACGAACCCCCTCAAAAGGGCGAGTCCGAGGGCGGGCATCAAGCCAGAATTCATAATCCACCATAAAAGCCGCTGGCGGGGCTTTCAAGTGGCCGAAAATGGGCGGTCTCCGACTAAATTTGCCAATCGTCGCCGGAGGCCGAAGCCGGGGCGGGAAGGCCGGGATGCGGGGCCGTCACGACGCGCAGGACGGCGTCGCCGCCGCCGGCCAAGGCACGGGCTCGGCGGACCGCCTTGGCGAGCGCTGCGGTTGGGTTGGTGTCGTCCCACGGGATGACGTTCTCGGTGCCCACCGCGTCGACGAGGCCGGCGTTCACGAAGATCCGCATCGTGTCGGGCTTCGCCTCGCAAAGGATCAAGTGACGGCCATCCGATTTCAAGGCCTCGGCGAGGTCACGCAAGAGCAGCACGCCGTTGGCATCCAAGTGATGGGCTTCCCGGAACTTCAGCACCAGCACCTTGAGGTTCGGGTCCGCCGAGGCGCGGCGCAGGTGTTCGTGGAAGGCTTGGGTCGCGCCGAAGTGGAGGCTGCCTTCCACGTGGAGGATGGAGATCCCCGTCGAGGCTTGACCCTTGGGGCGTTCACGCAGTTCGCCCGTTTCGGAGAAGTCGTATTCCACGACCTCGGGCTCGGACGTCTTGCGCAGGTAGAACGCGATGGCGACCGCGGTGCCGAAGAAGATGGCGACGTCGAGCGGCGCCAGGAGCGCCGTCAGGAAGGTCGCCAAGAAGACGGTGCGGTCCTGCGCGCCGGACTTCAGGATCAGCTTGATCGCCGACAGATTCGCCAGCTCGATTTCGGCGAGGATGACCAGGATGCCGAGCGTCGCGAGCGGGACGAGCGCGACCCAGTGGCTGACGAGGAAGGCCGCGGCGAGGATGAAGAGTCCGGCGAACAAGGAGGCGAAGGCCGTGCGCGCGCCGCTCGCCACGTTGAGGGCGGAACGGCTGATGGAACCTGAGGCGGCCATGCCGCCCGTGAAGGCGCAGGCCAGGTTGGCCATGCCGAGTCCGAAGACCTCTTGGTGCAGGTCGGACGGTCGACCCGTCTTGAGGGCCGAGGCGCGGGCGTTGGCGGTGCCCTCGATCACGACGAGGACGGCGAGGGCCAAGGCCGGCGAGAACAACGTCGAGAGCGTGCGGGCCGAGAAATCAGGCAGGTGCAGGCTGGTGGCGGCGCGGGCGGCGTCGCCCACGAATTTCACCACTTGCCCGTGGGAGCCTTGGTTCAACGCCACCGATTGGGCGAGGGCGGCGCCGAGGGTGGCCACGGTGATGGCGCCGAGGATGGCCTTGCCGACGCCGTAGGGCTTGCGCATGAGCCCGTACGTGATGCCGGTGACGATGGCTAGACCGAGGTCGGGGTTGATCAGGCCTTTGCCCAGTTTGAGGGCTGCCCAGAGCACTTCGGGTAGGTTTTCGGCGCCATGTTCCCCCGGCATGCCGATGGTCACGGGGAGCTGCAGCGCGATGACGCGCAGCGCGGCGGCCGCGATGTAGGCCGAAATCACCGTGCGGGGGACGAAGTCAGCGAAGCCGCTGAGCCTCAGCCAGGAGGCAAGCAGCAGGAAGACGCCTGCCATGAGGACGAGGGTGGGCAAAGCCGCGGCGCGTTGATCGGGCGAAATCGCCCCCAAGGTGGCGAAGGCGCCGAGCAGCAACGCCGCGGAGGCGTTGGTCGGGCCGGCGGAAAGGTTGGAGGAGCCCGTGAAGAGCGGGGCGATCAAGGCGGCGACCCCGCAGCCGATGAGACCACACCAGACCGGCAGACCGGCTTTCATCGCGAAAGCCATCGACATCGGGAAGGCGAGGAGCGCGACGTTGAGTCCGGCGATCAAGTCGGCCTTGAAGGTGGGGCCATCCAGTTGCGGGACGGCGGAGCGAATCGGGAGGAACCGCGGGCGCGGCAAGGCGGCCAGCGTTCGCCATCCTTGGCCGAGCAGGGAAAAGAAGTTTTGGAGGCCCTGAAGCACGGCCCTGTTGTTGCCAACCCCGCCGAGGCTTCAACCGATTTCGGCGGGCTTCAGTCGAACGCTTCGGGGTCGAGCTGTTGTATTAGCGATTGTTGCAGCAGCCCGAAGCAGGAGTAGCAAGCCAGGGCATGGCGTTTCTCCGTCGGCAGGGACTCATCGTCGAGCAGTTCGGAGCTTTCCAGGGCGGAGTCGGGGATGTCGGCGAAGACCAATTCGCGCAAGGCGATGCGCACGGCGGATAAGGCCCGGAGGAAGGCGAAAGCCTGACCGTCGTTCTTGAGCAGGATGACCGCAGGTTCCCCTTTGGCGTTGGCGAAGGCCGTGGCGAGCAGGTGGGCCTCTTCGGCCGCCTGGGAGCTCAGGGTTTCCGTCCAGAAGGCAGCCACCTCGGCGTCGCTATTGGGGATCTTCGCGCGGTTCACCGAGACACGCGCGGCCGCCGGGGCGATGAGGCGGAGGAGGTCGGTCAGCACATTGCGCGCTTCCGCCGTCATCGTGAGACGGAGCTCAGCCATCTTTTTCGAGTAAGGCGTTGAGGTGCCATTGCTGGAGCTCGAGGGCGAGCATTTCGGCCCGTTCGCGTTCGCCGGTCCAGACGGTGGCACGCCCCTCCTCATGAACTTGGAGCATGTATTTGCGGGCCAACGGACGTTGGATGCGGAGCACGTTCATGAACACCATGACCACGTAGCCCGTGAGGTTGATGGGGTCATTGAGGACGACCACATTCCACTTCGACGCCAGGGCGGGAACCTTCTCAGTCTTGATCTCCGGCTTGATCTTGGGTTTGCCCATGGGGAGTCAGCTCGCTGTCAGAACTAAGGGACACGAGCAGGCTCCGCAAGCCACCGATGAGCCTTTGGCAAGTTTCTGCGGCCGGGGGTAGGCCCGGGGTGCGCTCGAGTTGGGCGGCGACCCGGGAGAGCTCGATGCAGCCCATGAGGGCCAGCATGCCTTTGACTCCGTGGGCTTGGCGCATGACCGCTTCGGGGTCTCCCTGATTCAGGGCGGCCTCGAGGTCCGTGACCATTTGGGGGCCATGGCGGAGGAAGGAGCGGGCCGCGCAACGTAGGTCTTCGGCCTCTTCTTCATCGAGTTCGCCCAAAGCCGCTTGGAATTCATTGCTGTGGGCGGGGTCCGCGGATTCGCCGGCCAGTTGGTCGATCTTGGCGAGCAAGTCGGAGCCGCGCATCGGCTTGGACAGGTAGCCATCGAACCCGGCCTGCTCGCAACGGACGCGGTCGCTTTCTTGGGTCATGGCCGTGAGCGCGAGGAGGACGGTCCGGCGGCGGCCCGTCTGGAACTCGGCGGAACGGATCCCTTCGGCGACCCCGATCCCGTCGACGAGGGGCATTTGGATGTCGAGCACCGCCACGTCGAATTCCTTGATGCCCCAAAGCTCCAGCGCGGCGGCCCCATCGACGGTCGCATTGACCTCATGGCCGGCGCGTTTGAGGCGGGAGACGGTGACCTCACGGTTCACTTCGTTATCCTCAGCGACGAGGATGCGCAGGTGTCGGCGAGGGGGCGCGGCAGGCGTGGTGGCGGGTTGGTCTTCCGGGGTCGGTTGGTGGTGTCCCAATTCGGACCAGAGGGAGGTCAGGGTGAGCGGCTTATGCAGCTGCTTGAAGCCGCGGAGTTCGAGGTCGGGCGAGGTCAGCAGGACCACCAGTTCGCGCGGAATCGCCGGTAGCTTCGGGCTGATGTCGTCGGGCAGGTCGATGAAGGCCCGGGTGAAGGGTTGCCCGCGGGCCGCCGCCTCCTGCCAGGCCTGTTCGGCCAACTCGTTGGTTTCGACGCTGACGGCTTGGCCTTCGCGGTGGCGGATGCACAGCAGCAGCCATTGCCGCATGGCGGCGCTGCCGCCGGCGATCAAGATGCGTTCGTCACGGAGCGGGGGTAGCGGCCGGCTCCGTTCGGATGCGTCGCTGGCCAGCATGAGGGCGGCGGTGAAGCGGCTCCCCTTGTTGGGTTCGCTCTGCACCTTGACGTAGCCATCCATCGCTTGGGCCAAGTTGCGGACGATGGTCAGGCCCAGCCCGGTGCCCCCGAACCGCCGCGTGGTCGAGGCATCGGCTTGGGTGAAGGGGTCGAAGATGCTTTCCAGCCGGTTGACGGGGATCCCGATGCCGGTGTCCTCCACGACGATGCGGGTGCGCAGGTTTTCGCCGCGGGTTTCGAATTCGAGGTGGCAGTGGACGTGGCCGCTTTCCGTGAACTTGACCGCGTTGCCGATCAGGTTGGACAGGATGCGGCGGAATTTCACCGGATCGCCGAGCACGCTGTGCGGGGCGTCCGGGGCGGTGAGGGCGGCGAACTCGATGCCCTTGCGCCGGGCCTGTTGGTGGAATTGCGCCATCGTCTCCTCCAAGGCGCGGATGGGGTTGAAGGGGATCTGTTCGATCGTGATGTGGCCGCGATCGAGGCGGGCGAAGTCGAGGACGTCCTTGACCATCTCCTCCAGGTCCACGGCGCAGCGTTGGATTTTTTGGAGCGTCTCTTCGGTGGCGTGGGCGGGCGACTCCAGCGCCGTTTCGCAGAGCCCCTGGATGGCGTTGATCGGATTACGGATCTCGTGGGTGATGTTGGCGACGAACTGCGATTTCGCGGCCCCGAGCTCCTCGGCTTTCTCGAGGGCGATGCGGAGGCGGTTCTGTTCCTTGGTCGAATCCGTGATGTTGCTGGCGAAAGTCAGGAGCCCCGCCGGCAGACCATTGCCGCCCTTGATCCGTTCGTGCACGACGCTGATGTGTCGGGTCGTGCCTTGGAGGTTGGTGAAGTCCAGGCCTTGTCGTCGGGCGCTTTGACCGTGCTGGATGACCTCGGCGTCGAGGGCCTTGAAGTGGGCGGCGGTTTCCGGAGCCAGGATGTCTTCGAGGGTCAGGTCCACCGCGGCGCCGCGGTGGGGTAGGCCGATGAATTCATCGAGGTTGCGGCTGGTGTGGAGGATGCGCCCGGTCAAGTCGCGCAGGATGATGAAGTCGGGCGAATTATCGATGAGCGTCCGCGCCAAGCTCATCTCCGAGCGCGGGGTCAGCAGGGCGGCGCCGTTCACTTGCGCATCATCCGAGAAGATCAGCCAGACTTGATCCGCATGCTTGGGGTCGGGCTGCAGGATGACGCGCACCGATTTGATTTCCCGGATACGCTGCGGGTTGCGGGTCTCGAGGATGCCGCTCCACGCGGACCAGCGGGCGGCGGAAAAGAGCAGGGTGGAGGCGGCCCGTCCGTCGTCGAGTTCGAGGAAGAGGAGATCGACGTGGGTACCTGCTTTGACCCGACGGCCCAGGGTGCGCGTCACCAGCTCGTTGGCATAGAGCACCAAACCTTGGCGATTGCAGACCAAGAAGGGCCAAGGGAGGAGGTCCGGCAGCGTCGAAAGGTCCGCCATACGTGGTTAAATAAGATGTCCCGAAGGCTAATGGATACAACAATCGTTATGAGGAAGAACACCTAGTTTCTCGACGCTGCCCGGGTCCACCTGCTCGGCCCTGCGGCTAGGTTGTTTCTCTTGGAGTTCGCGCCGCCCTCGAGTACATCCATGGCATGCCGTTCGAACACCATCGTCAGCCCTTGGCCAGCCGGGATCGTTTTGCCCGTCGGTTGCTCAAGTTTGCCGGCTATGGTTTGGCGTTCCTGACGATCTCGCTGCTGCTCGGGGTGGCGGGCTACCATTGGATTGGGGGCTTGGCTTGGGTGGATGCTTTGCTGGACGCCAGCATGATCCTGGCTGGCATGGGGCCGGTTTCGCCGCTGCCCAGCGATGCCGCCAAGGTTTTCGCTTCGGCTTATGCGCTCTTCAGCGGCGTGGCCTTCCTCACGACCTTCTCGATTCTGATCGCGCCGATCCTGCACCGCGTCCTGCACCAATTGCACCTGAAGGAACGGGCCGAGTAGGCTGGCCGACGCAGGCCTTCTCGCACCCGCCTCGGAGAGAGGACGGGCGGAGAAAAGGGTGCTCAGGAAGGGACTTGAACCCTTACGCTTTATGGGCACTAGAACCTGAATCTAGCGTGTCTGCCATTCCACCACCTGAGCGACTAACAAGACGGTCGAGCAAAGGGCTTGGCCTGCGGGTGTCAAGGTCAGGGCTTGCGCAGTGACTTGAGCATGTAGGCGCAGTCGAGGTCTTGGCCGAACTTATGGCCCACGCCTTTAAGTAGGCCCGCGTGAGCGAAACCACAGGTTTCATGCAATTTCAAGCTGGCGGTCTGCTCACCGGAGATGCGGGCGATCACGGATTTATGCCCTAGGGCCTCGGCCCGGGTGAGGAGTTCGCGGAGGAGGCGCTTCCCGAGCCCCTGGCCGTGGTACTCATGGTGGATGAAGATCGAGTCCTCCACCGTCGCCGACCAGCCTTGGCGGCTGTTATAGGTCGAGAGGGAGCCCCAACCCACGACCTGGCCTTCAACCTCCACCACGAGCACCGGGTGGGCCCGTGAACGCCCTTTGAGCCAATGAATACGGCCTTCTTCGGTCTCTTCGGTGAGGTGCCAGGTGCAGGTGCTGGTCCGCACATAGTGATTGTAGACCCGATTGATGGCCTTGGCGTCGGCCTCGTCGGCCAAGCGGATGCGTGCTTCCATGGCCGTCCAGCCTGTCGATTTTAAGCTAATGCGTCCAGCCAAGGAAATCCCGTTGACAGCCGTGTGCGGGAGGGCTTTGTTGGCCGACCTGCCGTATTCCTCGGCCCAAGACCATGAAAGTCTCCTCCTCCCTCAAGTCGCTCAAGAAGCGCCACCCTAATTGCCAGGTCGTCCGTCGCAAAGGTCGCATTTATGTGATCAACAAGACGCACCCG
>CALQIY020000015.1 GCA_943330755.2 Opitutus sp. GAS368 | reverse complement strand
TAGGACTCCGGCTTGCCTTCGAGGCCGAGCAGCTTGGCCTGCTTGGCGTTCTGGTGCATGTGGTGCGGGATCGGACCCATGTTGTCGAAGAACTTGGAGTAGACGGGCCACTTCTTGTACTGCTTCCAGATGGCGGAACCGATCAGCGCGGCGCCGCACTCGGCGACGGCCTGCTTGAGCGTGAAGCGCGTGTCGCCGATGACGACGTAGGACAGGCCTTCGTCGGGCGTGCGGTTGTCGTTGGCGGCCTCGGTGGTCGAGGCGAACCAGCGCTCGTCGATGCCACCTCGGCTCAGGCCGAAGGCGTAAAGGTCATCCGGGTGCAGCTTGAGGCGCTTGCCGGGCTGGAGGAAGGAGCGCGGCACCCAGCACGGAGCCAGGCGGAGCAGTCCGCCCGTGCGGGCGATTTCCTTTTCGACGAGGGAGGCGACTTTGGCCTTCTTCGTGGTCAGGTCATGAGTGGTCTGAGGTGCTTTAGACATGAGGTTGGGGGAAAGGGTGGGGAGGGAGGATTTAGGGGAGTCCGGGGGGGTGGACAAGGATTAGTCGCAGGGGTTTCAGCGCTTCAAAAAGTTCCAATTAAGGGGGACGGTCACGGCATGGCCGTTTTCGCCCAAAATCCGCACGGACTCGGGGCCGGCGGGGGTAATGGACTGGACCTGGCCGAAGCCCGGGCCGACCGCGGCGGCGGCCTGGATGATGGGTAGGCGGACGGGCTGGTCCTTGCGGAATTCGCGGGAAGTCGGGATACCCTCCGCCGCCAAACGGTCTTCGCGGGCGATGTCGACCCCGTCACAGAAGTGGGAACACACCTCTTCGAGCCCGAGCCGGCCGAGGTGGCGCTTCTCCCAGGGGTGCCCTGGGCGCCCACCATTGGAAAGCCAGAAGAGCGTGCAGGGGAAGTCGGCGACGTTCTTGAGTTGGTACCAGACGTAGCCTTCGGGGAAGGTCACGGCCGTCCAGGCAAAGGGCTGGGCTTCCGTCGCGGGTGCATTGACGAGCATGATCAGGTCGTCGTTGCCGTAGCGAGCGGGGTAGTGCGTGAGGTCGGTGGTGGTGCCGTCCTTGCACATGACCTGACGGAGGTCGGAGAAGCGCGAGTTCGGTTTGAGCATGCCGGATTCGCCGGCGGCGGGATTGGAGAATTCGGCGTGGTAGACCGAACCAAGTCGGAAAGGGCTGGTGGCGATGCGCGCCGTGCCGGCCGGAACGGCCGAGAGGTCGAGAATCGGGTGGTTGCCGTAGTTCCAGCGACCTTCGAGTTGGGCGATGACGTGTTCGGCGTAAATCGCATGATGGCCCTCCACCAGCGACATCGTCTTGGTCACTGTCGCTCCGGTGTCGGTGCCTTTTTGGCGAAGGACCAGCGCGTGGTTCGTCTGGTTCTGGAAATCCCATCGGGCGTTCGCCGTATCGCCATGGGGCGGCCCTTTCTCTTGGCCACCAAAGGGTAGGCACATGAAATCCCCGCGCAGGTAAGTCAGGAGGTTGGGGAGGGTCTGGTCGATCTCGTGCGGTTGCCAGGGCGAGAGCGAGTAAGGCGAGGCCTTGAGGCCAGGCAGGTGGAAAGTCACTGGTCCGAGGTGGCCGGCGGTCTGCGTGATGGCCAACTCGACCTGGGCGGTCCGGAGGGTGTAGCTGGGGGCGCCGTGGATGGTTTCCATGGGAAGGAGTGTTTTTTGTCCTTCGCCCTGCGCGGTGTCAACGCCATGGCGGGAAATGGAAGGGCGGCTTGCCAACGGGGCCAGGCTCGGCTTGCGTGAGTCATGCCGCAGCCTTTGCCGATTCTTTATGTCAAGCCCGGGTGCCCTTGGTGCACGCAGGCCTTGGAGTTCTTCGCTTCCCAGGGGGTCAAACTCGACGTCCGTGATGTCATCGCCGACATGCACCAGATGCGTCAGCTGGTGGCGCTCACCAGTCAGTCCAAGTGTCCGTCGTTGCGCTACGGCGACTTCATCGTAGCCGACTTCTCCGTCGATGAGTTCAAGGCCAAGGCTCGCAAGCATCCGCAAGTCTGCAAGGAACTCGGCCTGCAGGTCTAACCCCCGTCGTAAAGGGGGCTTGGCAAACGCCCCGTATCCTTTAGACAACGTGCATGAGGTTAACCCCAACCTTGTGCCTCCTCCTGTGCGCAGCTCTCTTCGGCGCCCAACCCAACGTCGTGCTCATCATGGCCGACGACATGGGCTGGGCCGATCCGAGTTGCTACGGATCGAAACAGAACAACACCCCGAACCTCGACCGCTTGGCCAAAGGCGGCATGCGGTTCACGAGTTTCTACGCAACCCAAGCCGTCTGCACCTCTTCCCGCACGGCCTTGCTCTCCGGCTGTTATCCTAATCGCTTAGGTTTGGGCGGGACGGCTTTGCCCCCGAATTCCAAGTTGGGCCTCAGTACGACGGAGGAGTCGCTTGGGGCGCTTTTGCGCAAGGCTGGCTACCACACCGGCGTCGTGGGCAAATGGCATTTAGGAGACAACCCGAAGTTCCTCCCTCCCGCCCATGGCTTTGATGAGTCGCTCATCCTGCCATACTCCAATGACATGTGGCCCAACGGCTATGTGCCTGGGGATGTGACCAAGAATTACCCACCGCTGCCATGGTTGGCGGATGGCGTCGCCTTCGGGACGGTGAACGACTGGACCGACATGGACGCCTTGACGAAGGTGCAAGGGTTCCGCGCGGTGCGTTTCATCCGGCAGAATGCGGGCAAGGGTAAGCCTTTCTTCCTCTACTTGGCGACCTCGATGCCGCACACGCCCTTGGGTGTTTCGGCCGCGTTCAAGGGCAAGGGTGCGTCTCCGTATGCCGATACCATGGCCGAGATCGATGCACAGGTCGGAAACATCCTGGATACGCTCCGGGAAACGGGCGTCGAAAAGGAGACCATCGTGATCTTCACCAGCGATAATGGGCCTTGGTTGAACTTCGGACGCCATGCGGGTTCGGCGGGGCCTTTCCGGGAAGGCAAGGGGACCACGTGGGAAGGGGGCGTCCGTGTCCCGTTCATCATCCGTTGGCCGGGAGCCATCCCTGAAGGCAAGGTGACCTCGGCGCTGGCCGGTAATCTCGACATTCTGCCCACGTTGGTCGAAGCCTGTGGGGCGGCGAAGCCGGTCTTGCCCATCGACGGTCAGTCATTCTTGCCTGCCGCCAAAGGCACGTCGGACCAAGCCCGCGAAAGCTTTGCCTACTACTACGGCGATAAGCTCGAGGCCGTGCGCGTCGGCAAATGGAAGCTGCATCTCCCGCACATCTATCGGAGTTACGAGAACATCGTCCCCGCCGCCGTCGACGGTAAGCCGGCGAAGTATAATCAAGGCAAGGTCGAGTGGGCGCTCTACGACCTCGAGGCCGATGAGGGGGAGCGTAATGACGTCAGCGCCACGCATCCCGAAGTCGTGACCAAGCTCAAGGCCTTTGCCGCCGCCGAACGCCAGCGCATGGACGAGTCCAAGCGACCGGTGGGTCGGGTGGGCAATTAAGCGCTTTTGACCAGCGACCAGATCCGGGTGGCCATGATGGCCGTCCCGGCGATGGCGATGAGCAGTCCGAGGGTACGGCGGAGGACCGTCGTCCCTAGCCGAGCCCGGCCGAGGAGCCCGAGCACCCCCGCCGTCGCCAGGATGATGCCGGCTTGCGCCGCTTCGACGCCCACGTTGAAGCCCAGCAGCAATTTGGCGAGGTCACCGGTGCCGAGGTCTTGAAGCTTGTCCGCAGCGGCGGCGGCGAAACCCAGCCCATGGATCAGGCCGAAAACCAGAGGCACGACGACGAACGCGGTCTGCGCAGGCTTCTGTCGATAGGCCAAATAACCGCCGAGGGCGATCGTGGCCGCGATGATGGGTTCGATCCAAGTGCCGACGGCTGGAATGGCTCCGGTGACCACGAGGGTGAGCGTGATGGCGTGACCGAGGGTGAAGACCAACGAGCGCTTGAGCGCTTCGCCGACGGAGGCCGCGGCCAACATCATGGCCAACATGAAGAGACAGTGATCCCAGCCATCCGGAATGACGTGCTCAAACCCTTCGCGCAGGAATCCGCCGACGGTGAAATGGACTTCGCCGATCTTGAAGAGCCCCTTTTCGCCTGGGGCGACGGTCATCAGGACCTGCGAATCCATCCCGCGCCGAAGGTTGGTGATGACCGAGCCGAGGGTCTCCGGGTAGACCACTTCGACGATGCCGGTCTCGCGGGGGATTTTCGCGCGGAACCTTGCGGTCATGATCGCGGGATACCGGTCGGCTTCGCCTTGCTGTTTGGACAGGGCCAGCACCTCCGCCGCAGTCGGGAAGCCGATCAGCTCAAGCGGCAGCAGGACGCCATCGGCATAGACGCGCGTTCCGCGGAGGAAATCCTGGGGGGCTTGGGCGGCGGCGGCCGCAAGTCGGCCCGGTGCGAACATCAAGGCATCCAGTTCTTGGATCGTCGCTTCCTTGGGATGTTTGCCGACGTAGTAGGACGGCGCGTCGAACTTCACCTTGAAGTCGAAGACGTACTCGTCATCGATCACGCCGATGCAGTAGGCCTCCTTCCACTCAGGATGCGCCGAGAGCGACGCCGTGAAGAGCAGGAGCCAAAGTAAGAGGGAGCGTGCGCGGGCCACGGGACGGGTCTAGGTGCAGGTTTCCCCGCAGGCAATTCGCAACCACCTCAACCACCCTTGGCGCCGGGCGGCGGCCCTTTGCGGGCTGGACGCTGCTCGGTTTCGTCGGACGCACCGGCGGGCCGGGTGTATGTCACGTTCAGGTCGGCCGCGCCAAGGATCTTGCCCTTCATGGCCGGGAGGAGCGCCTCGATGGTGACCGGCTGGGTGGCGTCCGCGAAGTTGAGCTTGGAAGAAAGGGCGAAGAGCGTGACCACGTACTTCTTGAGACCCGGTCCTTTGGAATGCGGTGGCGCGTATTCGACGCGATTATGGACGGTGCTGAGTCCCATCTTGCCGAAGTCGGTGGCGTTCTTGGCCACGCTCGTCGTCTTGGGGTCGATGTCGGTCATCAGCCAGTAAATCTTGGTCTTACCTTCGGGGTCGAGGTGGTGCATGACCAGCGCCAGGCTGACGGTCCCCTTGGGCACGTTGGTCCACGCCAAGGGCGGACTCGCACTGGCGCCGTCGCCCGTGAACTCCGTCGGCAGCACCGCTCCCTCTTTGACGACGGGGCTAGTCAACGTGAAGCCCGACGACGATGGATTCGTCGGCTTGGCCGCCGCCACGAGATCGACCGAGCCCTTGGCGACGTCGGCGCCTTTACCGCCCTTGCCACCTTTGCCCTTGGGCTCGGGACCTTTGGCGTCCTCGGGGCCGGCCGTAAGGACGATGCCAGTGCAGAGGCAGGCGAGAAACAGTGGGAGGAAGCGTTTGTGCATGCAGACGGTTTAGCAGAAAGTACCTTTAGGAAAGATTAAGGCCTTATTTTTGCGCGGCCTTACCTTTGCCCGGAGGCCCCTTGCCGCCGGTGCCCGGACCTTTGCCGGCGCCACCGCCGGCGGCGGGGCCGGCACCGCGGCGTTCGTTCGCAGCCGGTAGCCCTTTCTTCAGTTCGTCGAGTTTGGCGCCCAACGACTTCAAGGTGTCGGGTTGTTCGGTCGCGAGGTCGGTCTCTTCGCCGATGTCTTTGGCGAGGTTGAAAAGCGAACGCTTGCCGTCGCTGGTCTCGATGATCTTCCAGTCGCCGTCGATGAAGGCGATGTCTTGGAAGGCGATCAGGAAGGCGGACCGGGGCTGTGTCTTCCCCGTCGACAACGCGGGCCATTGGCTGGAGCCATCCAGCTTGAGTTCGGTCGGCAAGGGGAGGTTGAGCGCCGCGAAGATGGTCGGGAAAAGGTCGTTCACCGCGACGGGCTGTTGACTCACGGCGCCGACCGCCGTCTTGCCTGGCCAACGCACGATCGCCGGCGTACGGATACCGCCTTCGAACACGGTGTCCTTGCCGTTCTTGAGGGGGGTGTTCGGGCTCATGCGGCGGGCGGCGCCGTTGTCCGAGAAGAAGATGACCAAAGTGTTCTCGCGCAGGCCTTGTTCGTCCAGCGTCGCCAAGATCCGGCCAATCCCTTGGTCGAGGCCATCGACCACGGCGTTGTAAAGGCCGTCGGATTTATGCTTATCGGTCAGTTCCTTCGGGGCGGCGAGGGTGGCATGCGGAGCGTTGAAGGCGACCTGGAGGTAGAAGGGTTTCTTGGGGTCGCGCTTCTTCAGCTGTTTGATGGCTTCATCCGCAAAGAGCGTCGTCGTATACCCCTCTTCCTCGACCTGCTTGTTGTCGCGCCACCAATCCGTCTGGCCCCGTTGGTTGGTATGCTTGAAGTAATCCACCTCCGCCCCGGTGAAACCATAGAAGTGCTCAAACCCATAGCCTAGCGGGCCGGGGTTGGTGCCGAGGTGCCATTTGCCGATGAGCGACGTCGCATACCCTGCCTTCTGCAGGGAGGAGGCCAGCGTAGGCGTTCCCTTGGGGATGCCTTGCTGACCAGGCCCGACGACATCGGTCACGCCGAACCGTCGCGGCATCATGCCGGAGAGCAGGGCCGACCGCGCCGGACTGCACACGGGATAGCCGTAGAACCGTTCGAGCTGCACGCCTTCCTTCGCCAGCTTGGCGAGGGCCGGGGTGGTCATCTTGGGATTATGGTAACTCACGCCGTTCCAGCCGAGATCGTCGGCCATGAGGACGAGCACATTGGTCGGACCGGGCGCCTTTTGGGCCCAAGCCGGCGGGCAGATCAGCCCGCAGCAAAGGAGAAGGATGAGTCGAGGGAGCATCGGGATTACTTCCCGGCGGGCGGACCGCCTTTACCGCCGTTCGGCGGGCCTTTCTTGCCACCGCCGTTTTTCCCACCTTTGCCTTCGCCACCGCCGCCGGGGCCGTTGGAGCTCTTGGTGGCGTCGCAGGTTTCCAGGTCGCCCAGACCAGCCGTACCGAGCGGGCCCTTGAAGCCACCCACCACGTAGGGCCACTTGTCGCTGACGTGGTAGTGGTAGGGCAGGCCATCGTGTTCATGGCCGTTGATCGAATCGAGGTTCTTGGGCTTGCTGCCGTCCGTTTCGGTCGGACCGCGGATCGCGAAACCATCGAGGGCGAAACCGACAATCTTGCCGGACTTGTCTTCATTCATGACCGAAGGCGCGCGGTGGTAGTGGTATTCATGGCCAAAGCCCGTATGGCCGCCTTGGGGATCGAGCGGCGCGATGTTATGGAACGCCGTGATGCGGTCGACGGGCTCCGGCGGAAAGAAGCGGATGCCGTTCGTGCTGAGGCCGAGGCCGGAGCGGGGCGAGAACTTGGCTTGGCGCAGCGGCGTCACCTTGGCGGTGGGCTTGGGGTTCTTCGGGAGGAAGATCGTGACGATCTGTTCGAGCGGCTTAAGTTCGATGATGGAATTCACCACGCCGCTTTCCTTGGCCTGCTCGAAAGTCCAGCCCCCGAGCTCCTGTCGGGCCACTTTGTCGAATTCGGTGCGATCCTTGGTGCGATGGACCGTGCCATCGGCATTGAACATGTCCCAGCCGCGCTTGTTCAGGATCTTCAGGTACTCCGCGTCGACGCGGTAGAGCTTCTTGTCGACGGTGTCTTCCCAGTAGCCGCCTTTGTCCTTCAGCGTCGCGGGTGCCCACGGGCCCATTTCATGGTCGGGCGGAAGGGAACGGACGACGATTTTGTAGACGATGGACTTCGATCCATCGGTGAGGATGCCCTCGATCTCCGTGATGGGCTTGACCAGGGCCCGCTTGTCGAAAAGGGCGATGACGTCAGGGATGCCCGGGGCATTGGGCGCGGCCGGCTTGGCCGCGGTCGGGGGCGGCGTGGTTTCAGCTGCAGCGAGGCTGAGGGTCGCGCAGAGCAAACTCAGGATGAGGCGGGTCTTCATGGGATCTGCTGTATCCATGGAAACCCAGGTCAGCGAGTGAGTTGCAGGAAAATCCGTCTATATTTATGCGGCCTTAATCTCGCCTTAAGGTTGCTTCCGCGGACGGAGATCGGCCGGGTCATAAAAGACCTTGTCCATGAACAGGCCGCGGGCGGGGGCGGTCGGGATTTCGGCGGTGATGACTTTTTCTTCGCGATAGGACAAAAGCCGTTCCGGCGGCAGCTTGCCTTCGCCCACGCGGATGAGTCCACCCACCAGCCGACGCACCATCTTGTAGAGGTAACCGCTGGCCTCCGTCACGATGGTGATGCGGCGACCTTTTTGCCGAACGTCCAAGCGGCGGAGGTCCTTGACGGGGTGCTCATTCTCCATGCCTTGACGATGGGTCGCGCCGTAGGCGCGGAAGTCGTGTCGACCCAGGAGCAGCTTGGCGCCTTTGCGCATGGCTTTGACGTCCAGGGACTCCCAATTCACCGCCAAGCAATAGCGGGCCTCCCAGGGAGGTGGGTAGCCGAGGCTGATCTCATAGCGGTAGCGTTTGCCGATCGCCGAGCGCCGGGCATGGAAATCAGGGGCGACGCGTTGGATCTGCATGATCAACAAGCCGGACTGTTCGCCGGTATTGATGGCATGCATGAGGCGCTTGGTGGGGTGCGGCCAGAAGGCGTCGAAATGGAAACACTGGCCGACGCTGTGGACGCCGCCATCCGTCCGTCCGCTGCCATGGATGGTAATGGGCGTCTTGAAGATGCGGGAGAGCCGGCCCTCCAGTTCGCCTTGGACCGTGCGGCCTTCATCTTGGACCTGCCAGCCTTTGTAGTCGGTGCCATCGTAGGCGACCCTGACCAAGAACCGCTCGGGGGTGAGGTCGGTCTTCGGCGGCTTGTTGGGTTGACGAGCGGCCATGGCAATCAGGCGCCGAAGCCTCGGCTGTTGAGGAAGTCCTGGAGCAAGACGGCGGCGGCCCGGGAGTCGCGTTCGCCGGACTTCGTTTGGTCTTGGCGTTCTTTGGAGGAACGCGGCTTACGTTGACCCGAGAGGGCATCGGCGGCTTGGCTGGTGAGGCCTTCATCCACGAGTTCGATCGGCAATCCAAAGCGCTGGGTCAGTTCGGCGGCGAAGGCATCCACCTCAAGGCAGCGCTTGGTCTTTTCGCCTTCCAAGGACAACGGATAGCCTAAGACGAGCTGGGTGACTTTGAGTCGGGCGATTTCTCGACCGATTTGGCTGAAGCGCTCCTCGGCATCGGGGGAGGTGGCGGCCGCCAAAGGAAAGGCAAAGCCCAGCTCATCGCCGTGGCTGAGGCCGACGCGCTTGGAACCATAGTCAATGCCGAGAAAGACGGAAGACACGGCCGGGACGCTGTGGAAGGATACGGCTATTTTCAATCCCTGCTTTGCGGTGGCCGGGGTTTGACAGCGGGGCAGGGCTTGCACTGCATGGAGGGATGCCGTCGGAAGATCGCCTTGGCTCGCATGAACGGGAACTCTATTCCCGGCAGATGCGTCTGCCCGGCGTGGGCGAAGCCGGTCAGCTCAAGTTGAAGTCGGCCAAGGTCTTGGTCTTGGGCGCGGGTGGCCTCGGGTCGCCGGCGGCGCTGTATCTGGCGGCGGCCGGGGTCGGCCTCATGGGCATCGCCGATCCGGATAAAGTCGACCTCAGCAATCTCCACCGCCAGGTCTTGCACGGCTTTGATACCTTGGGGCTGCCGAAGACCATTTCCGCCGCCGAAGCTTTGTCGGAAATAAATCCGGGGCTCCAGGTCGCGCTCCATCCGGAAGGATTCACCGTCGAGAACGCGGCCGAACTGGTGGCGCGTTACGACTTGGTCGTCGACGGCACCGATAACTTCGCGACGCGTTTCTTGGCCGCGGATGCGTGCGTCCTGGGCGGCAAGCCGCTGGTCCATGGGAGCGTGCTTCGGAGCGAGGGGCAGGTGGGCGTCTTCCTGCCTGCCGCAGGTTGCTATCGTTGCGTTTACCCGTCCATACCGGATGCGTCCGCGGTGCCCACGTGCGCCGACGCGGGCGTGTGGGGCGCGACCTGCGGGGTCGTCGGCTCATGGATGGCGGCGGAAGTCATCGCCATCGTCCTCGGCCAACGGACGCATTCCCGTCTACAGTTGATCGATGTCGCCGCGGGCACCGCCCGCGTGGTGCGTCTGACCGCCGACCCCGCTTGTCCGGCCTGTGGCCACCAGCCAACCATTCTTTCGCTCGAGAAGTCCGCTTACCAACCCACCACCTGCCCAAACGTACCCACCGCCATGTCCGAACATCCCTTGGAGGTCTCCGTCGAAGAGGCCGCTCGCTTGCTGGCTTCCGCTCAGCCACCCGTACTCATCGACGTCCGAGAGCCCTCGGAGCATGCCACCTGTTGCATCGCCTGCGCCAAGCTCATCCCGATGGCCTCGGTTCCGGAGCGCTTGAAGGAAATCCCACAGGACGTCCCGGTCCTGATTCACTGCCACCACGGCGGGCGGAGCCTCCGCGTCACCCAGTTTTTAAGGGCCAAAGGGTACACCCAGGTCTCCAACGTCCAGGGTGGCATCGACGCTTGGTCGCAGAAGGTCGACCCCAAGGTTCGCCGGTACTAATCGAGTCAAGGCTTGCCGACCCCAGAAAACGCACCTTTTATCCCCTTAACCATGAAGCGTCTCTCCCTTCTCCTTGTCGCCGCCGGCCTCCTCGTGGGCTGCGGTCCTTCCCGCATGCCTTCGGACTTCAACGCGAACGCGGGTGGTGGTAATTCGACCGGCCTTGATACCCGTCCGCCTGGTTTTAGCGCCATGGCCGACGCCATCCGTAATGGCAACATCCCCCCGGAAGCCATCCTCACCACCATCTACTTCGACTTCGACCGTTACACGGTGGACGCCAATGAGCGCGCCAAGTTGGACGGCATCGCCGGTCGCGTGAAGGCGACGAAGGTCATCATCGCGGGTTACACCGACCATTTCGGCACCGAAGAGTACAACCTCGGTCTCTCCGATAAGCGCGCCCAGAACGTCCGCGACTACCTTGTGAAGTCCGGCGCCAACCAGAGCTCCACGGAAGTCCTCGCCCTCGGCTCCCAGCAGGCCGACAAGAGCGCCGCTGGTCGCCAGTCCGCCGCCAAGGACCGTAAGGCCATCGTCGTTGACGCCAACTACTCCGGCCCGATCTCCTCGGGTGCGACCAAGCCCGCCACGGGCACCGCTCCCGCTTCGGGCGCAGCGCCTTCCCCGGCTCCGGTGACCGCCCTCTAAGTTTTCACTGAGGATACGAAAAAGGCCCGCCAATCGGCGGGCCTTTTTTATGCCTCCCTCCGTGGGGCGACGCTGCGGCGGTTCAAGGCAGATACCAATACAGGTGGGCGAGGGTCAGCACGTAGAGCAAGACGGCCGCGGTCTTGCCGATCAGACGCTCACGATCCGTACGATGCGGGGCACCCCAGCGGCCCCAAATCCAGCAGGCCGCTGCCAGCACGGCCAAACCGAGGGAAGCATCGCGCACCCAGGCACGGTCTTCGACTTGGGTATTGAGGACCCAGAGCAAGTAGAGCGCATAGGCAAAGAGCGGGAAGGCCATCGCTTGCTTGAGCGTCTCCATCCACTCACCAGGACGGGGCAACAGGTTCGTCAATTTCGGGAAGACGGACAGCAAGAGGTAGGGCAGGGCCATGCCGAGTCCGATCACGAGGAAGAACAGCAAGGTCTCGCTAGACGCGCGGTCCTTATCGAGGGCAAAGCCCAAGGCGGCACCCAATCCGGGGGCCGTGCAAGGCGTCGCCACCGCGGTCGCGAGCACGCCCGAGAAGAAAGCACCCGAAGCCCCACCTTGTGGCTCCGCGCTGGCGGCGGTACCCGCGAGCCCGGTGCCGATTTCGTAGACCCCGGCCAAGCTCAGGCCGAGCGTCACCATCAGCACGCAGGTGCCGAGCACGAAGCCGGGCGACTGCATCTGGAAGCCCCAACCGACGGAGTTGCCGCCGGCCTTGAGGGCAAGGATGATGCCTGCCAACGCGAGGAAGCTGAGCACGACTCCGAGGGAATAGAGCAGGCCATTGCGCACGACCACGCCGCGGTCGGCGCCGGCTTCACGGGCAAAGCCCAAGACCTTCAGGCCAATCACCGGGAAAACGCACGGCATGAGGTTGAGCAGGGCGCCACCGCCGAAAGCCAGGAGCAGCCAGACCACGTAGCCGTGCGACTCGTTGGTGGCGCGGTATTCCTTACCTGCGCTGATGGCGTCGAGGGCGGTGAGCACTTCCGTGTCCGAGATCACTTCGGAAAGCAAAGCGGTCGGGGCTCCTTGCTTCAGGAAGACATTGCACGGCACGCCGCTGCGGCCGTACTTGGTCAGCTCGGCCGCGATCACCGCGTCCTTCTTGGTCCAGTCGGCCTTCAGGAGCACGACGCCCTTGTCGGCCAAAGCGGCCGCGACGACGTCGTGCTTGTAGACGCGCTTGTTGATCTGGCAGGTCGCGCACCATTCAGCGGTGAAATCGACGTAAACCGTCTGGCCAGCGGCCAGGGCCTTGGCTTCGGCCTCGGGGGACCAGGGTTGCCAGCCGGCGTTACCCTTGGGCACTTCCTTCGTGGTGGGATTAGCCGGGACGGGGGTTGCGGCACCCGCCGCGGCAGTCGCTTCAACGCGGTGCCAAGTGCCGCTCGTGTCCTGGGCGGCGAAGACCACGGGACCGTCGGTGAGTTTTTCGGGCGCATCCTTCAGGTTGAAGACCATCGCCGCCGCGTTGTGCTTCTGCGTGAAGACGCCTTCGGGGGCGAGGAAGCCGCGCTCGGGGAACCAGACCTTGGACAACTCCAGCTTGGCTTCCGCGGGCGCCGTGACCGTCAGCGTTTCGTCCTTGATGCCATAGGTTGCGCGGACGACGGGGCGCAGGTCGCCGTAGAGCTTCGGGTCATGTTTGACCGTAGGATTGCCCGGGCCGACCTTGAGCTTCAAGGCGACCTCCTTGTCGAACGGATAGCAGCCCTTGTCGTCGCACTCGAGCCACTCGACCTTGGCCTTCAAGTTGAGTTCGCCCGTCGCGTTCGCCGGGATGGTCAATGCAACCAGCAGCAAGGTTTCATATTCATGGACGAAATTATAGACGCCCTTCTGGTCGAGCATCTTAGGCCCCGGGTAAAGCAGGGCGCCGGGAGCGGTGCCGGCGGCGTCCTTCCATTCGATCGTCGGGCTTTGGCCGGCGTCCCCGGGATTCTTCCAGTAGACGTGAAAGTGCTCATCGCAGACCAAGCGCACGGCGACCCACGCCTTTTGGCCGGGCCGGATGTCGGGCGTGAGGTTGACCAGGTCGACCTTGGTGTGGACGGCGGCCGAGGCGGACGGGGTCAGCCAAAGACAGCCAAGCAAAAGGAGGGCAAGCAATCGCTTCATGCCCTCGAAGTTGGCGGAATCCCTGCCGGAGGCAAGGCAACCTCGGTCGCCCGAGGGAGATTAGACCGTGGCGCTCACCAGCTTGCAGGGCAGCAAGGCGGCGTCCTTCATCCCATGGATGATCTTCTTGTCGGCCGGACAGAAGGTCGAAAGGACGCCCGAAAGCTCGACGGTATCCCCGTCGACGAAGTAGTAGGGGCACAGGCGTACCCGGCCATCGGCCGGGACCACCGAACCATCGTCCGCGTAGACCGGGTGGCTTAGGCGGGAGGGCTTATGGTATTCCTGCATGACGTGGAAGGTGTCGTTCTCGGGGTCGAGGGCGCGTTCGATGGCTTCCAGCCATTCCTCCCTGGAAACATCGCTGCCGAGGGTGACGCTGCGGGCTCCCCATGCAGTCTCATGGAAGCCGCTGGCTTTGATGATCAGGTTGCGTTCGCGCTGGGAGGCTTCCGCCAGTTCAGCCCAGTCACGGATGGGCCGTCCGTTGACGAGCGGGGCGTGCAACACCGCGGTCGGCGGCAAGTCGGTCTTCTCCATGATCCAGGTCTTCGGCACGATGCGGAACAGGGCCTCATGGTGGTCTTCGGGGAGGTTCTCCTTCCAGAAGTCGGAGAGCATCGGGTGATGCAGCAAAGCCAATCCCAGCTTCTCTTCTTGGTAGGCCTTCATCGGCGGGGTCAGCGCCACTTGACCGGCCTCGACACCATTGAAGATCCCGTCGGCGCCTTTCACGTTGGCGAGGTCGAAGAGTTCGAAGAAACGGTAGATCAGGTCAACCTTCCGGGGCGCACCGTCGACGGGGATGTAGGTCTCGGAGCCCATCTGCATGAGCTGACCCGGGTCGACCACGTGGACGTCGTGGCCGAGCGAACGGAGCTTTTCCCCCAGCCAAAGAAATTCCGGCCGGTAGGTCGCCGCTTCCTCGCTGACGACGATGGCCACCAAGGGGAAACGGTTCTGTGGAGTCAGCCGTCCGAGTGCGGCGAAGAAACGCTCGGGCATGGTCGTCGAGCCCACGAGCGTCGAGCAATCCTCGGCGTAGACTTCATTCAGGTAAGCGGTGAGTCCGACCCCGCCGGGGACGCTGTCCAACTCCGTCATGGTGAACCCCTCGTCGGTGATGAGCAGGTCTGGGCGCAGGACGACCGGACACTGGCCTTTGACCGCCCGATGGCGGCCATGCTCGATGAGCCCTTGGGGTTTATACCGATCCAGGTATTCGGAGACCCACTTGGCGTGGACCTCGCGATTCCGGAGGATCTTCTTGTCCGTGAAGGACCGGACATACAGGCGCTCCAGCGCGCGATGGTAGCTCAGGCAAGCAGCGCCGATGCGCTTGAGGTCCTTGACCTGGGCTTCGCTGAGGGGCCAAGGCTCCGGCGACAGCTTCCAGATCTTGTCCGCGAAGAGCGGCTGATCGAGGAGCTTTTGGCGCAGGGTGGCTTGGCTGGGCATCGGGATTGGGCGAAGACGCTTAGTCTTCGATCTTGATGTCCTTATTGCGCGTGCGCGGACCGCCGGCGCGGAGCCAGCCATTGATGAAGGCATCGATATCACCATCCATCACGGCCTGGATATTGCCCGTTTCGACGCCCGTGCGGAGGTCCTTCACCATCTGGTAGGGTTGGAAGACGTAGGAACGAATCTGGTTACCCCAGCCGATGTCGCCCTTTTCACCGTAATACTTCTCCATCTCGGCGCGCTTGTCGTCGAGGGTCTTCTCGTAGATGCGGGCGCGGAGGATCTTCATCGCCAAGGCGCGGTTCTTGACCTGGGAGCGTTCGCGTTGGCAGGCCACCACGATGCCGGTGGGGATGTGCGTCAGACGCACCGCCGATTCGGTCTTGTTGACGTGCTGACCGCCCTTGCCGCTGGAGCGGTAGACGTCGACGCGGAGGTCGGCTTCCTGGATCTCGATCTCGATGTCATCATCGATTTCCGCCACGACGTCGACCGAGGCGAAAGAGGTGTGGCGACGCGCGTTGGCGTCGAAAGGGGAGATGCGGACGAGCCGATGGACGCCGCGTTCGGCCTTGATGTAGCCGTAGGCGTTGGGTCCTTCGAGGCGGAACGTCGCCTGGCTGATGCCCGCGCCTTCGCCTTCGGCGACGTCTTCGATCTCGACCTTGAAACCGCGGCGTTCCGCCCAGCGCGTATACATGCGGAAGAGCAGGTCGGCCCAGTCGTTGGATTCCGTGCCGCCTGCGCCCGCCTTCACGGTGACGATGGCGTTGGACTTGTCGTGCAGGCCGGACAGGAAGGAGGCGATTTCCAGTTCGGCCACTTCCGTGACCATGTCGCTGGCGAGCTTGCGGAGTTCTTCGACCTCCGCATCGGCGGAACCATCGGGAGATTCGACGATCAATTCGGCCAACGTCTTGGCGTCATCGAGTTTCCGGCGGAAGAGGATTTGGGGTCCGATGATGGTCTTGTACCCGTTGCACTCGGAGATGACCTTCTGCGCGGCCTTCTGGCTGTCCCAGAAATTGGGCGCGGTCATCTGTTCTTCGAGCTTGCCGATCAGCACCTGCTTGCCCGCCACATCGAGGAATTTCCAGAGGTAGCCGGAGCGGCGCTCGACCTCTTCGAGGTGGGTGCGGATTTCAGGGGGGATGTACATGGACGAAGGGCGGGAAGGACGGAGAGCCCCTTGGATTAAGGGGAAAGAAGGGGATAGGGGGGCTCCCCTTGTTTTTCAATGGCATTGTTGATTTGCCAAGCCCGCCGTGAGGGCGGCGCTTCAACCGATTACCGGCTGTCCATGCAGGCTAGGCCATGGCAAATAACCCATGCCTCACGCTTGCGCCCGCCTTCGGGAGCGGCATACCTAACGGCATGTCATTTCTTGAAGGCCTCAGCTTCAGCCAGATCGCTGGCCCGGACCCCGAAAGACGTGTGCTCGCCAATGGTCTGGAGGTCATCTACGTGCACCGCCCCCACATCGGCCTATGCACGGTCCAAGCGTGGGTGCGGACCGGCAGCGCGCAGGAGGGCCGCTGGGAAGGTTCGGGCATTTCGCACTACCTGGAACACATGGTCTTCAAGGGTACGGGGCGTTTCACCAACCGCGAATTGACTGAGGCCGTCCATCGTTCGGGCGGCAATTCCAACGCCTACACGACCTTCGACCGCACCGTCTACCATATCGACGCGCCGCAGGAAGGCTTTGAGACCGCGATGGAGGCATTGTCGGAGATGGTCTTCGATCCCTTGATCTCCGAAGCGGACTGCAAGATGGAGCGCGAGGTGATCCTGCGCGAAATCGCCATGCGCGACGATGAGCACGACAGCATTTTGGCGGAGCAGGTCTTGGCCGAAACCCTGCGGAGCCACCCGATGCGTCACCCCATCATCGGACACCGGGAACTGTTCGTGCGCATCACCCCCGAGGACCTGCGGGCCTATCACGCCGGTCGCTACGCCCCGAGCAACGTCGTGTTGGCGCTGGGCGGCTCGATGGAACCCGAGGAAGCCTTCGCCTCGGCCGAACGCTGGTTCGGCCGCTTCTCGCGCCGTCCGGGCCTAGAGGTCATTCCGGCCTTCGAACCACCGCAAGCCGGGCCGCGTCGTTGCGACCTTGTGCGCGATGTCTCGACGACCAAGGGGGTCGCGACTTGGCGCGTGCCGGGTTTCTTCGCCGAGGGCCGCGCGCCGCTCGATTTGTGCCTCGGGGTGTTGGGCTCCGGCAACAGCTCCTTGCTTTGGGATGAACTTCGCGAGAAACGGAAACTCGTCCACGCCATCGATGCGCACGTCATGGGCATTCGCGACGTCGGCTTGGCTTGGCTGAGTTGGATCGGCGATGCCGGGGCCGATGCGGCGGCCATCGAGCGGGCCTATTTCGAGGTCATCGATCGGCTCCTGCAGAAGGGCGTATCGCAAGCCCAACTGGACAAGGTGCGTCGGCAATCCGTCGTCGCGATGGTCAATGGCTTGAAGAACATCCATGCCGCGGTTTCCCGTTATGGCTACGCTGCGTGCGTGGGGCATGATATCTCGTGGCCCCGCCGCGGCGTGGAGGAGCTCGCCAAGGTGACGCCGGAAGAACTCACCAAGTCGGCCCGCCAGTGGTTGAAGCCCGAAACCGTCACCCAAGCGACCATGCGTGGGCAGAAGGCCGCGGAAGTCGCGCTGGCCCGCCGCCCGACACCGGCGGCCGAAAGCTTTGAAATCCTGACCTTGGCCAATGGCGTGCGGGTGCTGCTGCAACCCGATGAAGCCATCCCGAAGGCGGGTTTCGGCGTCTTCGTGGCGGCGGGCACGGCCTACGAAGAAGCCGGCAAGCGTGGCGCCACTGGGTTGCTGTCGACCTTGCTCACCCGCGATACGGCCAAACGCACCAAGGAGGAGGTGGCGAGTCAGGTCGATGCCATGGGGGCGACCTTCGCCGACTATGGTTCACAAATCACGTGCGGGGTTTGGGGCGAGGCCCTGAGTTCCGATTTCGCCAAGATCGCCGAGCTGGTGACCGACGGCGTGCTTTGCCCGAAGTTATTGCCGGAAACCTTCGAGACCGAACGTGCGGCGGCCATCGCGGCCTGCCGCGAGGCGGCCGACGACATCGTGGAGAAGGCCCGCTTACGGTTATTGGAGCAGTTCTTCGGCGAGCACCCGCTGGGCATCGATGCTTCGGGCACGCCCGAGACTTTGGCGGCCATCGCCACCCAGGACTTGGCGACCTTGCATCAGCAGCTCGTGGTCGCCGGCAACCTCGTCGTGGGCATCAGCGGCTCCTACGATCGTCAAGCCGCGCTGGACTTCGTCGAGGCGCGTTTCGGCCATCTCCCCAAGATTGCCTTCGAGGCGAAGGGCTTACCGCTCCACGCCCCGCAGGCGGCCCGCAGCGAGCGCCATGAGGCGGTCGGCGAGCAGGCCGTCGTCTGCGTGGCCTACCCGCACTGCGGTTTTGGTCCCGACCTCGTCACCGCGGCCAATGTCGCGGAAGAATTGCTCAGCGGCATGGCTAGCGGCCTTTTCCATCGGGTACGCGAAGAGAAGGGCCTGGCCTATTTCGTCGGCGCCACCCGGGTTGAGACGGTGGACCAAGGTATGTTCTACCTCTATGCCGGCACCACCGCGGAAGCCTCCCAGGAGGTCCTCCAAGAGATGGAGGCGGAACTTATCCGGCTGCGTAAGGGCCAGTTCAAGCCAGAGGAGATCGATGACGCCAAGCGTCGGCTGCGCGTCAACCGCCGGCAGGGCCGGCAATCCGCGGGGGCCCGCATGCAGGGTGCCATGGTCCGTGAACTCGTCGGGCTGGGGGCGAACTTCGATGCCGAGTGGGATCGGCGCATGGCCGCCACCGATGAGCGCGCCGTGCAGGACTTCGCCCGCCGCTTCCTCGACGCCAAACTGGCGCAGACCTTGGTCGTGCTGCCGAAGAAGGTTTAGTTTTCCGAGAACGCCCGGCGACCCAAGTGGGCGGCCAGCAAACCAGGGACAGCGAGGGCCACCGCGAAGAGGAAGTAGTGGGCGTAGCCCAGTTGCTGCGCCAGCGCCCCGGCCCACAAGCCCGGCAGGTAGCTGGCGACCAGGGCGATGGTCGATAGCAGGGCATAGCGCGTCGCCGCTTCGTCGCCGGCCGCCAATTTCATCATCGCCAACAGCAGGGCGCAGACCCCGGCGCCGTAGGCGAAATACTCGATGAAGAACAGGACGCTGATGGTCGTGAGGCTGACCTGCGGGTTAGCCGCCAACCAAGCAATGCCCAGCAAGGGTAGGTGCATCAACACGCCGAGGGGCATCAGCGACTTGGCCAAACCGCGGTTGGTCACGACGAACGAACCAAAGAGACCGCCGAGGGCCAGACCCAAGATGGCGGTGGGAATGCGCAAGAGCGCGTAAGTCTCGTTGCCCAAGGCCAAGCCCCCATCCGCCGCTGGTGAAATGGCAAACAAGGGCAACACGCGGGCCATATGGATCTCACTGGCGCGGTAGAAGAAGATGAGCCCCAACAAGGCGGGGAAACGCGGGTCCCGCACCAGGTCGCGCAAAGCGCCACCCATGCTGGCCAAGCGCTCGCCGAAGGTTGAGGTGGCGGCCGGCGTAGCGGGCTCGCGCCGAAACGCATATTGGTTGGCCACCCAGGCGAGGGTCCCGACGCCGATGGCGACGAGGAGGGCCGCTTGCCAAGCCGCGCTGGCCGAAACGTCTTGGCTCATCTGGTGGCCGGCCCACCAGATCAAACCGGGGCCAGCGATGACTTGCCCGGTCTTGGAGGCAAAGCTGAGCAAGCCCGAGTGTTGGGCCCGGCCTTGGTCATCCAAGGAAGAGACGAAGTAACCATCGAGGGCGTAGTCGTGGCCGGCCGACAGCACGGAAATCAGGGTCAAGGTACCGAGGATGAGGACCGTGGACTGGGAGGCTTGGCCGACGAGCGTGGCCAGGCCGAGGAGCGCGAGCAGGAGGCAAGCTTGGGCGATCAGGATGAACCGCCTGGTCGGCCCGGTCAGCGGCATCAGCGGCGCCCAGAGGATCTTGACCGCCACGGCAAGCCCGAGGATCGCGACCACTTGGGTGATGCGGGTGTTAGAAATGCCGATATTCTTGAGCGCCACCGGCAGGGCTTCCTCGCGGATCGCGGCGGGCAGCGATTGGAACAGGAAGCCACCCACCACCCACAGCCAAGCCAAGCGCGGTCGAGTGATCTGGGCCGACACGTGCATGTCCCGGCCTTACTTAGGGTCGCCGAGCGAGGTTCGGCCGTAGTGTTCCACCGAACGGAACAGGCCATCGAAGAATTTGGCGACCGTGATGTTCAGGCCGAGCACCTCCTCATCCGTCAAGTCGAGCATCTCGCCGGGACGGAAGGTGCGCTGCGTATCGGAGAGCTTGGAGATCGTCTTGGTCGATTTGTTCAAGCCGCCAGTCAGGTTGATTTGCGGAGTGCCCGTGAGGCCGATGGGGCGCTCGATGGGCGTGTTCTCCGGCAAGGCCTCGGGCGAGTCGTTGGGCACCTCGACGTCCTTCATGGCCTTGAACTCCAAGGTCAGGGAACCATCGGGCGTGATGTCGTCGTTGGTGACCATGCCGCCACGGACCAACACGCGGAGGGCGGCGGCGAGGCTGAAGATGCCATCCTCGAGGTCGCAGACGATGTCGAAGGTGGCCTCCAGCTCATTGAACTTCTCCTGGAGGTTCATGCGGCAGAAGGCTTCGTGTTTCTGGGCGATCTGCTTGTCGAGTTCCGGGCTGACCTGCTGCTGCTTGCCGCGCACGCGGATGAGCGTGCAGAGCAGATGGCAGTGATTCATGCATTCCGCCGAGAGACCGATGAGGTCGTTGATGCTGGTGCGCAGCATCAGGTTGCGGGCATAAGCCAACATCTGGTCGTGCGGCAGGTGCACCTGGGGGGCGGGCATGACGCGGGAGACCGTGGAGTAATAGGCGTAGGCCTTGGGGTCGGCGGTGCGGAGACCCGCGAGGCTATAGGCCAACATGTCGTGCTGGCGCTGGAGCATCGACAGGAAGTTGCGGCTGATGTTCTGAAGCGAGATGACGTTCTCGCCTTCGGGCGGCTGGACGGACGACATGGTTAGGCAGAAGGTGGGGGTGGATCGGACTTCAGGTGGCGGGCGCGCTTCCGGGCCAGGAAGCCATCCGCGCGCGGCTGCGGGGTGGAGGCGATCCAGGCGATGGCGATCGGAGCGGCTTCGGCCAAGGCCAAAGAGGGACGGCTGACGACACCAGGGTAACGGAAAACGTGGTCCAGTCGGGGCTGGAGGTCACCATGGATTTCCGTGCCGCTCAGCAGGAGGGCGAGGTGGCGGCCAGGGACCCGCACCGGGGTTCCGAGGTCGACCTTGCGGCCGACACCCGGCGTGAAACCCACGACGCAACACTTGTCTTCCACCAGTTTGAGCAAACCGCCGAGGGCGGCGGCACGCATCATGCGGACGTGTTCCATCGCGCCGCGGGCGAGCGACCAGACCAGCGGGTCGAAGGCGAGCTTTTCGGTGCCGGAAGAGAGCAGCAGGCGCTGGATACCAAACGCACTCATGGTGCGGGCGATGGCCGCCAAGTCGGCGGGGCGCGTGACGTGGTCGGCGATGACGACGGTCTCATGCTTCTCGCGCCATTCGGAGAAGTCCGCCACGCGGACGTGGCCAGGTTCGGGGCGCATGGTCACCGCGCACGCATCATGACAAGACTCCTCGCAGAGGTAGGACATGTCGTCGGGCGAAGAGGTGCGGAGCTTGACCCCTTGAGCCTCGAGGGCGATGACGTAGGGAGACAAGGCCGCTACGAATGCGGCGGAGGCATGGACCTCGCGGAGCGCTTTGGGGTGCTCCTGGATGCAGGCCAATACCGCGTCGATTCCGCGCAGGACCAGTCGGTTGGGATTGGCGTCGTCCGTACTCACAGGATGCGTCCCTCATCAAAATCAATCATGTCGGCAAAAGAAATCACGTCGGTGCGATCAAGCGAACCCATCTTACGCTTGGCGTCGTTCAGGGCTTCACGGCCCATTTCGCTCATCCCTTTCTGGACGAGCTCGCGGTTCCAGACATGGACGCGGAGGTCCTTCGGGAAGAGGGCGAGCAGGCGGGCGTCCAGGTCGGCTTCATTTTGGGCTTCGCGGACGCATTGGATGACGGCCTCGGGTTCGACCTGAAGGTGCAGGCACAGGAAACGGTCGAAGCCCTTGCAGAAGTTGCGTTGATAGGACTTCGGGAGCTCGCCTTTCAGGTGCTTGCGGATCTTGCCGATGAAGCGGGCCAGGTGCAGCAGGCCGGTGGCGCGATGCGGAATGTAGGCCGAAGGAAGGTCGTAGCAGATCTCACCGGTCGCTTCGCTGAAGCCGTTGGGGCGGTGGATAGGTTGGTCGGTCATCGGGATTGCCCCGACGTGGTCGTCAGGGGAGCCAACACTTTACCAATGATGAGGGCCGCCTTGGCGAGGTTTTCCGACTGAGCCCGCACAAAGTCTTCGGGTTTATCCGCTTTCGGGCTGTTCCAGGTGCCTTGACCCTCGGCCAGGAGGTGGCCTGCATCGTTTTCGACCCGGAAGCGCAGTTGGAGGACGGCCGTACCGTGGCTACGTGCGAATTGCTCGACGTCGATGAGCAGCACCAGGTGGCTTTCGCCGGGGGCTTGATGCGTGACCGGCCGGCCCGTGTTCTTGATGAGGTGCTGGCCTAAGGCTTCCGCCAGACCGCGGTCGAGCGGACTGGCCCAGCGTTGGGAGTCATCCACCTGCACGTTGTTGGCTTCGTCGATCAGCACCAAGGTCGGACGGCGGAGGGCGGACGGCAGCGTGACGCGCGGGATGAAGAGCAGGGGGCCACCGACGGTCGGGGTGGCCTGCGGAGCCGCCAGTTGATGGAACGAGACGGACTCGCTCTTTTTGTCAAAGACGATGCAACCGGTGAGGAGGAGCGCGGTCGTCAAGAGGGTGAGGGGACGCCAGCTCATTTGGTTGCGGGGGTTTCGGAGGCTGGTTCGACCTGCTTCTCCGGGGCGCTGCGCTTGCTGCGGCCTTGGATGATGGTTTCCGGATTGCGCTCAAGGAAGTCGGCCAAGGAGCGGATGGCCGTGGCGGCTTCCGAAACGTCGGCCAAGGCCGTGTCGAGTTCGCGTCGCGTCGGGGAGCCGGCCTTAGTCAGGGTCCGAAGGTTTTCCGCCGTCTCATTGAGGCGTTCCAGCGCCTTGCGACCCGCCGTGGCCATGGACTTGATGTCGTCGGCGACCGGGTCGACCTGTTGGTTCAAGCGCTTGACCAAGGAATCCACCGATTTCATCGCCGCCGAAAAGTCTTCGACCGCCTTGGTGATGGCGGGGTCACCCGTGATGCGGGCGATGTTGTCGGAAGCCCGGACGAGGTTGCCGTTGATCTTCTCGAACTCGATTTGGGAGGCTCCCTTGTCGATGCGCCCGAGGATGGAATCCACCTTCTTGGTGATGGCCACGAAGTCCACGCGGCTGAGTTGGTCCAACGTCTGGGAGACGGCCTTGGTCAAGGCGCCGAGGTTCGACGGCAATGTGGGGATCTCCGCTTGCGTGCCCTTGGTCTCGTGCAGCTTGTAGGCCGTATCGGGGAAGTAGTCCAATTCGACGTATAGGACGCCCGTGATCACGGACTGCTGCTGCAGCTTGGCGCGGAGGCCTTTTTCGACGGAGACCCGCAGGCCGCTCTTGTCGACGAGCGCTTGATCGAGTCCCCGGCGGGTGAGGAGGTCCGGGGTGAATTCCATGACCACGGGGATGGAGTAGTCGGAGGGGGCTTGGCTCTCCGTGCGCAGGAGCACTTGCGAGACCTTGCCGATGGTCACGCCGCGGAACTTGACGGGGGCGCCGATGTCGAGCCCGCTCACCGAGTCGTCGAAGTAGGCGAGCGCCGTCGGCTTGGCGCCGGAGAACGAGCCCGCCCCGAGGAGGATGAAGGCGGTGACGAAGAGCACGACGCCACCGGCGACGAAGGCGCCGATCAAGGTCTTGTTGGCATGGCGTCTCATGGTTCAGGATATCCGAGCGAGGGTGAAGAAAGCGTGGGCTTTGGCGTAGGCGGTGGGCGACAGGAAATCCTTCGGCGGAGCGTAGGCGCCCATCGTGCCGGTATCCGAGTCGAGGTAAACGCAGAAGTCGGCGATCCGCAGGATGCTGGGCACCTCGTGGCTCACCAAGATGATCGTCGTGCCAAAGGATTCCTTGATCTTCAGGACCAGTTCGTCGAGCTTGCCGGAGGTCACCGGATCCAACCCCGCGCTGGGTTCGTCCAGGAACATCACGGAAGGGTCCAAGGCCAGGGCTCGGGCGATGCCCGCCCGCTTGGCCATGCCACCGCTGATTTCGGAAGGCAGCTTATCCATCGCATCGGCCAAGCCGACCAAGGCCAACTTGTATTCCGCGAGCTGCGCGACTTCATGCGGAGGGAGCGGAAGGAACTCCCGCATGGGCAGTTCGACGTTCTCGCGCAGCGTCAGGGAGGAGAAGAGGGCCGACCCTTGGAAGAGGAAGCCCGAGCGCCGGAGGACCTTTTCCCGTTCGAGGGCGGTGGCGGTGGTCAGGTCGGTGCCGAGCAGCGCGGAGCGACCGGCCATGGGCTCGTCGAGGCCACCGATCACGCGCATCAGCGTGCTCTTGCCGCAACCGCTCGGACCGACGATGGCGAGGATCTTCCCCGCGGACAAACGGATGTTCACGCCGCTCATGACGGGATGCCCGGCATGGCCCACCACGAGGTCTTCGCAAAGCAGCACTGGAGCGACGGCGGTCATCAGAAGTCGTAAAGGTTGAAGATCACCGCAAACAAGGCGTCGGCGATGACGATGAGCGTGATCCCCAGGACGGCGGCGGAAGTGGCCGCATCGCCGACGCCGAGGGCCGAGCGTTGGGCGACGGAACCGCGGTAACAGCCCGCCCACGCTGCGATGAACCCGAAGGCGATGGATTTGATGAAGCCGACCAGGAAGCTCTTGAACTTGATGGCCAAGATGGCCTGGGTGAGGTACTGTTCGATGCTGAGGTCGCCGGCGCACGCGACGATCATGCCGCCGAAGATGCCGACAAAAGTGGCGAAGATGGCCAGCAGCGGGACCATCAAGGTAACGGCCAGGATGCGTGGAACGGCCAGATATTCGACCGGGTTGATGCCGAGCGAGCGAAGGGCGTCGGTTTCCTGGCTGACGTTCATGCTGCCCAACTGCGAGGCGAAGGATGTCGAGGTCCGTCCACAAGCGATGACGCCGGTCATCAACGCGCCCATCTCGCGAGTCATGGCGAGCGAGACCAGGTTGGCGACATAGACGGTCGCCCCGACTTGCCGAAGCTGAATCAGGCCCACGTAGGCCATGATGAGTCCCGTCAAGAAGCCCAGCAGGGCCACGATGGGCAGGGCATCGACGCCAGCGGTCTGCAGTTGCAGGGTGAAGTCGCTCCAGTTGACGCGGGCTCGACCGAGGCAGGTGCGGGCAAAGCCGACCGCAGTCTGTCCGATATGGTCAAAGGCACGCGCCCAGGAGTGGGTGCTGTCGATGCCCCAGGTCCCGAAATTTTCGAGCACACTCGTGGGGGCGTTCGGACCGGCCGAAAGGGTGGCCTTCTCCGCCATCTCCACGAGGGCCTGCAGGCGTGGGGGAAGGGCGCTGAGGTCGCACTGACGGACGTTCTTGAAATGGACGTAAATCCAGGCGGGCAGGGAGGAATCGAAGCTGCCGAGGTCGTCGGCGCGAAGCTTCACTTTGTCTCCCTTGAACGCTATGGTGGGCAATGAGTCATGAATCGTCCAATCGCCCGCCACGACCACGAGGGTCGACCCATCGCCCAAGACCTCTGTCCGGGCGCTGGGCGCTCGTGCGGAATTTTGCGACATCCTGACAGTCAGATACTTGGGCGGTGAATAGTTCACAAGCAGAAAGGCATTGTGACGCCTGTCTGAAACCGCTTTGCTTCACCTCTGATTCATGCGGTTCTACCCACTGATTGCCTTGGTCGCAGCGGCCCGTTTAGGCGCTGCACAGCAGGACGTGCCGCTCGTCCTGAACTCGCCCCTCCGCTTGCCGCGCCCAGGGACGGTCCTGTCTGTGGTCGAGGAAAACGACAAATTTGCCCCCACCAACAAGGATCGATACTATACGCAGGGCCTGCGGTTATCCTTTAACACCGACGAGAATCACTACTGGGCGCTCACCCAAGAGATCAATACTCCGTCCGATACGAACAACTCCAACCCGCCTGACACGGATTTGCCGTATTCGGGGGCGCTCTACTTAACCTACGGTTATGGCACCATCCTGGACCGTGGCGGCCGGCGCGATTGCCTGTTCACCGCCGAGTTCCAGTTTGGCGTGATTGGACCCGCCTCCGGGGCCAAAAACGTCCAAAACAAGTTCCATGACTTGGTCGGCATCGCCCACCCCGCCGGCTGGGATACGCAGTTGCCGAACGAACCGGCCATGAACGTGAACCTCGAGTTCAAGCGCCGCTTTGACCTCGATGGGGCCAAGAAGAACCTCCGCGATTTGATTGCGCGTGGCCAGTTGCAGGTCGGGACCTTGCGCACCGAGGTGGTGCTTGGGGCGCAGTACCGCTGGGGGTGGGATCTGGATCGTTCCTGGGGACATGGCACGATTCGGCATTCCAACTCCTACCAACCCGTCGACGGCTTCAATTTGCCCACGGATGGCCCCGTGATCTCGTCGTGGTTCTTCCTGGATGCCCAGACTGAGGTCGTCGTGCGCAACTACGCGACCGACGGGACCAACTTCGTGAACTCCCGGTCCGTGACGCGACGGGCGGTGGTGCTGCAGCTTTCCCTAGGCACGACTTTTCACTTCTACCACCTGAGCGGCACCTACTTCGTCAGCCTACGGACCAAGGAGTTCGAGACGCAGGAAGATTTCCACTGCTTCGGCGGCCTCAAGGCCGACATCAAATTCTAATGAGCACCTCGGCTGTCGTCGACATCGGTTCTAATTCGATCAAGGTATCGGTCCTCGATCGCCTCAGCGGGCGCGAAGTCCTGCGCGCTTCCGAGTCCGTTCGCTTGTTCCCCGCAGCGGCCGGCGAAATCATCCTATCCGCTGAAGTCATCGAAGCCGGGGCGCAAGCCGTGTCCCGACTGGTGGCGACCGCCCGCGACCATAAGGCCGACCCGATCGTTTTGTTGGGCACCAGCGCCCTGCGCGAGTGTGCCAACCGGGCGGATTTCGACGCCAGGTTACGGTCGCTGACGGGCTTGGGGTTGACGGTTGTCTCCGGTGAAGTGGAGGCACGCTTGGCCGCCGATGGCGTCCGCTCCGATCCGGCCCTGGCGGGCTATCAGCACCTCTTCGC